>JBKHWX010000210.1:0-8919 GCA_046566325.1 Actinomycetes bacterium
GGATCATCCTGGCGCTCGTCTTCAGAGGCATCTTCATCGCCCTCGGGGCGGTGGCTATCAACCAGTTCAGCTGGGTCTTCTACCTCTTCGAACTCTTCCTCATCTGGACGGCGTACAAGCTGGCCAGCGACCGCGAGTCCGAGGACGAGGAGTTCCAGGAGAACGCGATCATCCGCTTCGCGCGCACCCGTCTGAAAGCCACGTCCGAGTACCACGGTGTGAGGCTGACGGTCGTCCAGAACGGCCGGCGAGTGATCACACCCATGCTGATCGTCCTGATCTCACTGGGGACGACGGACCTGCTGTTCGCGCTCGACTCCATCCCCGCGATCTACGGCCTGACGCGTGAGCCCTACCTCGTGCTGATGGCGAACATCTTCGCGCTGATGGGCCTGCGGCAGCTCTACTTCCTCATCGGCGGCCTGCTGCAGCGCCTGGTGTACCTCTCGTACGGCCTCGCGTTCCTGCTCGCCTTCATCGGCGTGAAGCTCCTTCTCCATGCCCTGCACGAGAACGAGCTGCCCTTCATCAACGGAGGCGAGCACGTGGCGTGGGCACCGGACATCCCCATCTGGCTCTCGCTGACCGTGATCCTCGGGACGCTGGTCGTGACAGCGATCGCGAGCCTGGCCAAGACGAGGCGCGAGCAGCGGGCGCTGCCGCAGGAGTAGGTGACGCCGAAGTGACGGCGGAACTTCATAGAGGTCGGAAGACGTCGGACTCAAAGCGTGGCACCATGCATGCCGTGCTCGTACGAGACCTGGTGCAACTCCTCGAGCGTGAGAATCCGGCCTCGCCGGTCACGCTCGAGGGTTACTGCCCCCATGGCGAGTACCTCATCGAGGACGACGTGTACATGGACCACGACGAAGGCCCGTCGGCGGACGTCGACACCGTCAACATCTGCTGGTGGGCGTCGAACGAGGACGAGAGGCGGGCTCAACCGCATTCAGACGCCTCGGCGCGATCGAGGCGGCTTCCCTAGTAGGAGTATGCGGTGAGTGATTGAGGCCGGTCGCTCGTCTGACCCTGGGAGCCCGCGCGCGAGGCGGTCACGAGCAGCTTCCAGCAACTGGTCGTAGCGAGGATCCAGGGTCTCCACCACCGTCCTCTCCAAGGCTCCGGCCAACAGCCATAAAGCCGCCAGCTCGCCATCGTGCTCCACCGGCAGGCCGTTCCCACGTTCTTCTTGGCGTCTCTCCAACCACTCGACCAGGACCAGCGCGACATCCCGTGGGAGCAGGACCTTGTACTCGCGGAGCGTGCACTTACCGCCTCGCCCTACCAGCCCCGCTGCCGCCACTCGCCCAGGTGCGGCCGCTCAGCACCGAGCGTCGTCCCCTTGCCGTGACCCGGATAGACGACGGTCGAGTCGGGGTACACGTCGAAGATGCGCTGCTCGACGTCGTCGAGAAGCGAGCGGAAGCGCCGCGCGTCGTGCTGCGTGTTTCCGACGCCCCCAGGGAACAGCGAGTCGCCGGTGAACAGGTGCGTCGTCCCCGACCCGTCCTTCCAGGCGAGCGCCACCGATCCCGGCGTGTGGCCGCGCAGGTGGACGACGTCCAGCACCAAGTCCCCGACCCGCACCTTGTCTCCCTGCCGCAGCCGGTCGTCGACAGGCACAGGCAGGGCGTCCGCGTCCTCCTCGCCGGCCGCCGTCCTCGCGCCCGTCGCCGCCACCACCTCGCGGAGCGCCCGGTGGTGGTCCCAGTGCTGGTGGGTGGTCACGACGAGGTCGAGCCGGCCACCCTCCGAGTCGGGCGAGCCGTGCTCCACCATCCGAAGCAGGGTCGGCGCGTCGTCCGCGGCGTCGACGAGAAGCTGCGCGCCCGTCGTCCCACAGGTCAGCAGGTAAGCGTTGTTGTCCATGCTGGAGACGGAGACGCGGCGCAGCTCGGCGCCGTCCAGCGAGGTCACCTCGACGCCGCTCATCGCTGCACGCTCGCGCCGCCGACCTCCAGCGCGTCCGCCGCGCGCACGAGCGCGAGGTGCGAAAGCGCCTGAGGCGTGTTCCCCACCTGACGGTCGCTGTCGACGTCGTACTCCTCCGACAGCAGTCCGACGTCGTTGCAGTAGCCGACGAGCCGGTCCATCAGCGCCTTCGCGTCGTCCCGCCGTCCGCTGCGGGCGTACTGCTCGGCGAGCCAGAACGAGCAGGCCAGGAACGGGTGCTCACCCGGTGGCAGGCCGTCGGTGGACGCCTCCGTCCGGTACCGAAGGACCAGGCCCTTGCGCATCAGGTCCCGCTCGATGGCGGCGACCGTCCCCAGCATGCGCTCGTCGTCCGGCGCGCAGAAGCCGACCTGCGGCAGTGCGAGCAGCGACGCGTCGACGCCCCCGCCGCCGTAGTACTGGGTGTAGGTCTTCTCGTCCTCGTCCCAGCCCTTGGTCTCGATCTCGTCGCGCAGCTTGTCGCGCAGCGCCTCCCACCGGTCCGCGGGCCCGTCCAGCCCGTGCTTGCGGACGGCGCGCACGCCGCGGTCGAGCGCGGCCCAGATCATGACGCGCGAGTGCGTGAAGTGCCGCTGGGGACCGCGCACCTCCCAGATCCCCTGGTCCGGCCGCTGCCAGTTGTCCTCCACGAACTTCAGCAGCGCCCGCTGCAACGGCCAGGAGAACTGGTCCTCCTTGACGCCCGCCACGCGAGCACGTTCCAAGGCGACCATCACCTCGCCCAGCACGTCGCCCTGGTACTGCCCGACCGCACCGTTGCCGACGCGCACCGGCGAGGCCCCCTGGTAGCCGGGGAGCTGCGGCAGCTCGCGCTCCGCGAGGTACCGCTCGCCCGCCACGCCGTACATGATCTGGACGTCGTTCGGGTCGCCCGCGATCGTCCGCAGCAGCCAGTTCCGCCAGTTGCGTGCGGCGTCCGTGTACCCGTGCATGAGCAGCGCCTCGAGCGTCAGCGCGGTGTCCCGCAGCCAGCAGTAGCGGTAGTCCCAGTTGCGGACGCCGCCGAACTCCTCCGGCAGGGACGTCGTCGCCGCCGCGACGATGCCGGCGGTGTCCTCGTGGGTGAGGGCACGCAGCACCAGCAGCGAGCGCCGGACCTGCTCCGCGTAGTCGCCCGCCCCGCACTCGCTGCGGTCCGCCCAGTCCTGCCACCAGGAGCACGTCCTGCGCAGCTGCTCGTCCATGTCGAGCACCTCCGGCACGCCGCGGTGGGACGGGAACCACGTCAGCACGAGGTCGACGGTGATGCCCTCGGCCACCGTGAAGTCCCCGACGTGTCGGTGGTCGTGCGCGTTGGGCATCGGCCCGCCGCGCAGGGTCACCGCATCCGGGCCGGCGACGGCGAGGAGCCGCGTCAGCCCGTCGTCCGTCCTGACCTTGCGCACCCACGGCAACGCGCTCGAGTACGCGAACCGCAGCGTCAGCTCCTGCCGCATCTTCACCTTGCCGCGCAGGCCGGTGACCCTCCGGACGACGTCGGCGCGCCGGTCGCCCACGGGCATGAAGTCGAGGACGCTCACCGCGCCGCCGTCGGTCTCCCAGATCGTCTCGAGGACGAACGTGTCGCCGTGGTAGCAGCGGCGTGTGCTGACGACGTCGTCCGCCGGGGCCAGGACCCAACGCCCGTTGTCGGGGTCCCCGAGCAGCGCCGCGAAGATCGACGGCGAGTCGTACCTCGGCAGGCAGAGCCAGTCGATGCTGCCGTCGCAGCCGACGAGGGCCGCCGTGTGGCAGTCCCCGATCAACGCGTAGTCCTCGATCCTGAGAGGCATGGTCACATCGTGCCTGGCAATGTGAGGTCATGACAGCCGAGCAGTCCAGTCCACGAGGTGAGGCGGCCGGTCCGGCGGCGGTCGACCCGCAGACCGTCGGGATGAAGACCCTGCTGATCCTCGGCGCGAGCGGAGACCTCACGCACCGGCTCCTGCTCCCCGGCCTCGGCAGCCTGCTCACGTGCGGCCACGGCGAGGGTCTGAAGCTCGTGGGCAGCGGCATGGACGACTGGGACGACGAGACGTGGCGTGCCACGATCACGTCGTCCTTCGAGAAGGCGAAGGCGTCGGGGGACGCCGTCGAGTCCGTGAAGCGGAAGGCCCGGTACCGCAAGGCGGACGTCACGGCCCCGGACGACCTCACCGGCCTGCTCGGCATGTGCGAGCCGCCCGTCGCCATCTTCTTCGCGCTGCCGCCTGCTGTGACGGCGAAGACGTGCCAGGCGCTGACGAAGGTCGAGCTGCCGACGGGCACCCGCTTCGTGATGGAGAAGCCGTTCGGCACGGACGAGACCAGCGCCCGGACGCTGAACCGGTTGGTCACGAGGCTCGTCCCCGAGGACCACGTGCACCGCGTCGACCACTTCCTCGGCAAGTCGACGGTGCTCAACATCGTCGGGACGCGCTTCGCCAACCGCCTCCTGGAGCCTGTGCTCAACTCGCAGCACGTCGCGTCGGTCGACATCGTCTTCGACGAGAGCCTCGGCCTCGAGGGCCGCGCCGGGTACTACGACCACGCCGGCGCGCTCGTCGACATGATCCAGAGCCACCTGCTCCAGGTCCTCTCGCTGCTGGCCATGGAGCCCCCGCCGACCCTCTCGGCCTCGGACGTCCGGGACCGCAAGGCGCACGTCCTTCGGGCGACGAAGGTGTGGGACGACGACCCGGTCGCGAACAGCCGCCGCGCGCGCTACACCACGGGCGAGATCGACGGCAGGCAGCTGCCGTCGTACGTCGACGAGAAGGGCGTGGATCCGGCGGGCAATACCGAGACGCTGGCCGAGGTCGTGCTCGAGATCGACAACTGGCGGTGGGCGGGGGTCCCGTTCCGTCTGCGGTCGGGCAAGGCGCTGGCCAGGCCCCGCAAGGAAGGCGTCGTGACGTTCAAGCGAGCACCTCGCGTGCCCGCCGGGCTCAGGGGTGACGCGCAGCCCGACCGGCTCCGGATCGGCTTCGGGCCGGACACGATGTCGCTCGACCTCAACATCAACGGTCCGGCCGACCCGTTCGTCATCGAGACGGCCACCCTTTCTACCGACTTCGCGCCCGGGGAGCTGACCGCATACGGAGAGGTCCTCTTGGGCGTGCTGGAGGCCGACCCCACCCTGTCGGTCCGTGGCGACACGGCCGAACAGTGCTGGCGGATCGTGCAGCCGGTGCTCGACGCATGGCGTCGGGACGACGTCCCGATGGAGGAGTACCCGGCGGGCAGCGAGGGGCCGAAGGGCTGGCCGGCCTGAGCGTCGGGCCAGCCTGACGCCGGGGTCAGCCGCAGGCTCGCGTCAGCCCCAGGCGGGCAGCTGCGGGAGGGCGTGCTCGGCACGCAGCCCCTCGCCGTCCGAACGCCCGGTGAGCCACGCCAGCAGGTCGCTCGCGCGACCACTGACTTCCGCCCCCTCGGTCCCGGACGTCCAGTCCAGGTCGGTGGCAGCGAGGCGAAGGGACGGCGCGCCGGCGGCGGCCACGCGCTCGACGGCCTCGTCCAGCCCGCGCAGCAGGACGGCGTCCGGCAGGTCCTCGAACCGGTAGCCGGCGTCGAGGTCCACGTGGTGGTACGCGACCTCCCGCATGCGCCACCACAGCAGCTCGTGCGCGGGCACCATCTGGCCGGTGCTGCTGCGGACCTCGATGTGGCGCCGTCCGACGGGCAGGTCCGCGATCCTGGCGAGGAGCCGCTCGCCGCTGCTCTCGACGTCCGACTCCAGCTCCGAGGCCGACCGGCCCGCGCCCGCCTCGATGTCGGCCTTGCGCGCCTCCGGCGAGGCGTACATCGGCGTCTCGTTCCCGGTCTCCGCCCACTCCACGAGGTTGCAGGCGCCGTCCGCGTTCCGGGCGATGTGCGTGAGCACGTGCCCGCGCGACCAGTCCGGCAGCAGCGAGGGCCGGCGGACGTCGTCGTCCGACATCTCCTTGACCGTGTCCATGAGCCGGTCGGTGAGGATCGCGAGGACGCCGAGGGCGCGCTCGTACGCGTCGTCGTCCCCGAGATGGAAGATGGACTCGGCGTCCTCGTTGGGCTCGACGAGGGAGCTGACCTTGGGGTGTGTCGCTTCGCCAGACATGTGCGGCACCGTACCCCCGACGGCAGACAGCCAGAAGGGGACGGCTGGCCGGGAACCGCGTGAGGAAGGAGTGTCGGAGCCGCCACCTACGATGCACGGGTGGCTTCGTCCCCCGACAGCAAGGCGTCCAGAACGGCGCATGCGCGCGCCGTGGCCAGCGGCTCGCGCGGATCCGTCCCGCGCGAGCACCAGCTGCGCGAGCACCAGCTGGTCGTCCGCGGCGCGCGCGAGCACAACCTGAAGGACGTCTCGCTGGACCTCCCGCGCGACGCGCTCATCGTGTTCACGGGCCTGTCGGGGTCGGGCAAGTCGTCCCTGGCGTTCGACACGATCTTCGCGGAGGGCCAGCGGCGGTACGTCGAGTCCCTGTCGGCGTATGCCCGGCAGTTCCTCGGGCAGATGGACAAGCCCGACGTCGACTTCATCGAGGGCCTGTCCCCGGCGGTGTCCATCGACCAGAAGTCCACGTCGCGCAACCCCCGCTCGACGGTCGGGACGATCACCGAGGTCTACGACTACCTCCGCCTTCTGTGGGCCCGCGCCGGACGGCCGCACTGCCCGGTGTGCGACGAGCCGATCGGGCGGCAGACGCCGCAGCAGATCGTCGACCGGCTGCTCGAGCTCGAGGAGGGCACCCGGTTCCAGGTGCTCGCGCCCGTCGTCCGCGGACGCAAGGGCGAGTACGCGGACCTGTTCGCCGAGCTGCAGCAGAAGGGGTTCGCGCGGGCGAGGGTGGACGGCCAGGTGGTGTCGCTGACCGACCCGCCACAGCTCGAGAAGAAGCTCAAGCACTCCATCGACGTCGTGGTCGACAGGCTCGTGGCCAAGGCGTCGGTCAAGCGCCGGCTCACGGACTCGGTCGAGACGGCCCTCGGCCTCGCGGGTGGGCTCGTCACGGTCGAGCTGGTGGACGCCGACGCGGCCGACCCGGGTCGTGAACGGCGCTTCAGCGAGAAGATGGCCTGCCCCAACGACCACCCGCTCACGCTGGACGAGATCGAGCCGCGCACCTTCTCCTTCAACGCGCCGTACGGGGCGTGCGAGGTCTGCACGGGCATCGGCGTGCGGCTCGAGGTCGACCCCGAGCTGGTCATCCCGGACGACGACCTCACCCTCAACGAGGGCGCGATCGCCCCGTGGGGGTCGAACGGCAGCGCGGAGTACTACCACCGGCTGATGGGCGGGCTCGCCGAGCAGCTGAGCTTCGACCTGGACACGCCGTGGCGCGCCCTCCCGAAGCGGGCGCGGGAGGCGCTGCTGCACGGGCAGGACTACAAGGTGCACGTCAAGTACCGGAACCGGTTCGGGCGTGAGCGGTCTTACACGACCGGGTTCGAGGGGGTCATCCCGTTCATCCAGCGACGGCACTCCGAGACCGAGTCGGACTGGTCGCGGGAGAAGTACGAGGGCTACATGCGGGAGATCCCGTGCCCCGCGTGCCAGGGGGCGCGGCTCAAGCCGGAGGTTCTGGCGGTCCGAGTCGGTGGCCGGTCGATCGCGGAGGCCTGTTCGCTGCCGATCCGGGACTGCGCCGACTTCCTCGCCGAGCTCGAGCTCACGGCGCGTGAGAGGCAGATCGCCGAGGCCGTGCTGAAGGAGATCAACGCGCGCCTGGGCTTCCTGCTGGACGTCGGCCTCGACTACCTCTCCCTCGACCGGCCGGCGGGCACCCTGTCGGGGGGCGAGGCCCAGCGGATCCGCCTCGCCACCCAGATCGGCTCCGGGCTCGTCGGAGTGCTGTACGTGCTCGACGAGCCGAGCATCGGCCTGCACCAGCGCGACAACCACCGGCTGATCGAGACGCTGACGAGGCTGCGCGACCTGGGCAACACGCTCATCGTCGTCGAGCACGACGAGGACACGATCCGGACGGCGGACTGGGTCGTCGACATCGGCCCGGGCGCGGGCGAGCACGGCGGCCAGGTCGTCCACTCGGGCTCCGTCGAGGGGCTGCTCGCCCACCCGGACTCCCTGACCGGCGCCTACCTCGCCCGCCGCCTCGAGATCGAGATGCCCGTGGTGCGGCGTCCCCGTGACTCGAAGCGGGAGCTCGTCGTGGTGGGGGCCCGCGAGCACAACCTGCGCGGGATCGACGTGGCGTTCCCGCTCGGCTGCATGGTCGCGGTGACGGGGGTGTCGGGGTCGGGCAAGTCGACCCTGGTGAACGACATCCTCTACAAGGTGCTGGCGAACAAGCTCAACGGCGCGCGGCAGGTGCCCGGCCGGCACAAGACGGTGCGCGGCCTCGACCACCTCGACAAGGTCGTGCACGTCGACCAGAGCCCGATCGGGCGGACGCCTCGGTCGAACCCGGCCACGTACACCGGCGTCTTCGACCACATCCGCAGGCTCTTCGCGACCACGACCGAGGCGAAGATCCGGGGGTACCAGCCGGGCCGCTTCTCGTTCAACGTGAAGGGCGGGCGGTGCGAGAACTGCCAGGGCGACGGCACCATCAAGATCGAGATGAACTTCCTGCCCGACGTCTACGTGCCGTGCGAGGTCTGTCACGGCGCGCGGTACAACCGCGAGACGCTGGAGGTGCACTTCACGGGCCGGACGATCGCCGGCGTCCTGAACATGCCGATCGAGGAGGCGTCGGAGTTCTTCGAGGCGGTCCCCGCGATCTCCCGGCACCTGAAGACGCTTGTAGACGTCGGCCTCGGCTACGTGCGGCTCGGCCAGGCGTCGACCACGCTCTCGGGCGGCGAGGCCCAGCGGGTGAAGCTCGCCTCGGAGCTGTCGAAGCGGGGCACCGGCCACACCATCTACATCCTCGACGAGCCGACCACCGGCCTCCACTTCGAGGACGTGCGGCGCCTCCTCGAGGTGCTGCAGCGGCTGGTCGCCTCCGGCAACACGGTCGTCTGCATCGAGCACAACCTCGACGTCATCAAGACCAGCGACTACCT
>JBKHWX010000211.1:0-17056 GCA_046566325.1 Actinomycetes bacterium
CGCACCTCGCTGCCCCTGACCCGGTGTCTCCGCTGGTCACGGGCGGTCTTGTGCCCCCGAGAGGATTCGAACCTCCGACACACGGTTTAGGAAACCGTTGCTCTATCCCCTGAGCTACGGGGGCGGGCAGGGTGCCCGTCCGGCGGCGCGCGGAACAGGGTACCGAAGGACGACGGCCCTCTCGCCGGCGCGTCCGTCAGGCCTGGGCGTCCGTCGCGGCGGCCTCCTCCGCCATCTTCTGGCGCACCTCGTCCATGTCGAGGTCCTTGACGGCGTCGATGACCTGCTTCAACGCAGGTGCGGGGAGGGCGCCGGGCTGGGCGAAGACGAGGATCCCCTCGCGGAACGCCATCAGCATGGGGATGGACGTGATGTTCGCGGCCGACGCCAGCGCCTGCTCCGCCTCGGTGTCGACCTTGCCGAACACGATCTCGGGGTGGTCCTTCGACGCCTGCTCGAACACGGGCGCGAACATGCGGCAGGGTCCGCACCAGGAGGCCCAGAAGTCCACGAGCACCAAGTCGTTGTCGGTGATGGTCTTCTCGAACGTGGTCGCGGTGAGCTCTGTCGTACTCATCCGACTTCCTCTCGTTTGGGGATGCTCTCCTCCTGCACAGCGGTCCGGAGGGACGGGGCATTCCACCCGGTGGAGGTCAGACCCGCGGAGCCGCCGCCGCACCCCCGGTCTGACAGCCGTACCGGTGCAGGATGGCCCGGTGCCCTCCACGCCTCGCACGAGCGCCGGCCTGCTGGTGTACCGGCGACGCGCCGACGGCGTGGAGGTCCTCCTCGGTCACATGGGCGGCCCGTTCTGGGCGAAGAAGGACGCCGGCGCCTGGTCGATCCCGAAGGGCGAGCCGCTGGACGGTGAGGACCTGTTCACGACCGCCTGCCGGGAGTTCACCGAGGAGCTCGGTCTGCCGCCTCCCACCGGCGAGGTGCGCGAGCTGGGCACTGTCAGGCAGTCGGGAGGCAAGGTGGTGACCGCCTGGGCGGTCGAGGGCGACCTCGACCCGGCGGACGTCGTCCCTGGCACCTTTCCGGTCGAGTGGCCGCCGCGCTCGGGGCGGCTGCGGGAGTTCCCGGAGGTCGACCGCGTGGCCTGGCTCCGGCCCGAGGTCGCCCGCGAGAAGCTCGTCCGGGCGCAGGTCTCGTTCCTCGACCGGCTGGAGGAGGCGCTGGGACGCTGACCAGCAAGCCTCTGTCAGACCGACGTGCAGTGTGGGCCTACCTGGGTCTGACACGAGTGGGACGCCCGCGCCGTGTCAGACCCTCGTGCGCTGCGGGCCTACCTCGGTCTGACACGGGGAGGAGAGTGCAGACCGCTCCTCGGCGCACGCCGTCCGCGCGTTAGCGTTTGCCCGTGCCCGAGACGCCCTCCCGTTCCAGCCTCGCGACCCCGCGGTGGCGGGCCGAGCTGCTGAGGGCGACCGGCCGGAACGCCCTGCTGCACTACGAGGACAGCCCCACAGGGACGCTCGACCTCGCGACCGCCCACCCCTCCGGCCTCGCCCAGTTCCTGGCCGGCAGACCGACGCGGCTATCCGACCTGTTCCGCGAGTCGGGCGCACTGTCGGCGGCCCGCCGCAGGGCACGCTCGATCCGCCTCGCCGCGGCGCAGCTCGCCGACCAGCACGGGATCGGCGGCAGCTACCTCGCCAGCGGGCTCGTCGGCTGGCACCCCACGGACGGCGACCGGCTGGTGGTGGCGCCGGTGCTGCTCCGTCCCCTCACCCTGCGGCCCGTCGGCGGCCAGGGGGACGACGACCTGGACCTCGGGCGGGACGTCCGCGTCAACCCGGCGCTGGTCCGGGCGCTCGCGTCCGAGGGCGTGCACGTCGACGCGGCCTCCCTCTCGTCGCTCGCCACCGGCGACTACGGCTTCAGCCCGCGACCCGCTCTCGCCGCCCTGGCCGAGGTTGCCGGGCACCTGCCCGGTTTCGCGATGGCCGAGCTGACCGTCGTCGGAGTGTTCGTGGACGTCGTCCCGGCGCTGCTCGACGAGCTCGACCGCGTCTCCGCCGTCCTCGAGGCGCACCCCGTCGCCGCGCTGCTCGCGAGCGTCGAGGCCGTCCAGTCCCCGGAGCCTTCGGGGAACGCACAGCCGCCGGAGCCCGCGTCCGCGGCGGCGGCCGTCCCGTCACCCTTCGACGTCCCGTTCGCACTCGGCGCGCTGGACGTCGACCAGCGGCGCGTGCTGGGAGCGCTCGCCCAGGGCCGGTCCGTGCGTGTCACCGCCCCCGCCGGCACGGGCGCCACCCGCCTGCTGGCGCAGCTCGTCGCCGGCGAGGCGGGCCGGGGCCGCCGAATGCTGCTGGTCGCGAGCCAGCGGGCTGAGCTGCGGGCCGTCCTCGACTCCCTGGTAGTCATGGGGCTGGGCCACCTCGTCGACGACCCGGCCCGGCTGATCGACGCCCCCCGCGCGCGCCGCCCCCGTCCCGGCGAGGGCCGAGCGGGGCACGACGACGCGACCGGCTCTGCGAGGGAGGCCCTCGCCGCCCTCGCGTCCCGCCGCGAGGCCCTGCACCGCCCGATGCACCCGTGGGACGTCTCCGTTCTCCAGGCTCTCCACGCGCTGACCCGGCTGACGGCCGGGTCCGGTGCTCCCACGACGCGTGTGCGCCTCGACCGTGCCGCGACGGCACGGCTCGCGGGTGGCCGCCGGGAGGCGGCGGAGGCGCAGCTGCGCAAGCTGGCCGAGCTGGGGGCATTCGACGCTCGCAACGAGTCGAGCGCCTGGCACGGCGCATCGTTCGGCTCCGCGGAGGCAGCACGGCGGGCGGTGGACACCGCGCGGCGCATCGCGTCCGGCCAGCTACCCGCCGTCCAGGAGCACATGGCTCGGGTGGCCACGTCCGCGGGACTCGCCCCCGCGACCGCCGTCGTGGACTGGGGCCGCCAGATCGAGCTGCTGACCGCCGTCCGCTCGACTCTCGAGATCTTCACGCCGAAGGTCTACGAGCGCCCCGTGGGAGAGATGATCGCGGCCACGGGGACGGCGGAGTGGCGCGACGAGCACGGCGTCCGGATGTCGCCGCTGGACCGGCGCCGCTGGCGCAGACAGGCCCGCGAGCTGCTGCGCCCGGGTGCGCAGGCAGGCGACCTGCACGACGCGCTCGTCCGAGCGCAGGCCGAACGCGTGCAGTGGCAGCAGATGTCGGCGGGCGGTGGCTGGCCGCAGGTGCCTCCTGGCCTCGCTCCCGCCGACTCCGCCTACCGGCAGCTCGTGGCCGACCTCCGCAGCCTCGAGGCGCCGCTCGCGACCACGGCGGACGGCAGCGACCTGCTGACTGCTCCGCTCGACGCTCTGGCCGCGCGCCTGGCACGGCTCGCCGTCCAGGACGACGTCACCGCCACCCTGCCGGACCGCGTCGCCACCTCCATCCCGCTCCGCGACGACGGCCTCGGTGACCTGCTGACCGACCTCGCGGCCCGGCGCGTCCCCGCCGACCGCGTCGGGGACGAGCTGCAGCTGTGCTGGTGGGCTTCGGTGCTGCGGCAGGCTCTCGCCGACTCGCCCGTCGTGGCGAGCGGTGACGACGCCGCGCCGGCGTTCACCCACGCGCAGAGCTGGCACTGGGAGCTGGCCCGGGCGTCCCTTCGGTCCCTGTCGGACGACGACAAAGGCATGCGTGGCCGGTGCACGGTCGTCAGCCCGCTCGCGCTGCCGCAGGTGCTGGCCCCGGACGAGGACTTCGACCTCGTGGTCGTCGCCGGCGCGCACCTCTGCGGTGTGCCCGAGGGCGTCCTCGCGATTGCCCGAGGGCGACAGACGCTCGTGATCGGCGATCCGGGCGGCCTGCCGTCGTCGGGCCTCGACGTCGACGCCGCTGCGGCCGCCGGTACCGGGCAGGCGGCCGGCCAGGGCGGCGAGCGGTTCGACGTGCCCGTCCGCAGGTCGCTGCTCGAGGGGACCCGCCGGGTGCTGCCGACGCTCGAGCTCACCCACCAGCATCGGATGCCGGCGCAGATCGCCCGGCTTGCCGCCGTTCCCTCTGCATGGGCCGTGCCGGTCCCGCGTAGCCCCTTCGCGCTGGAGGTCGTGTCGGGGGGTGCGGCGACGCCCGGCCGGGACGGGACGGTCGAGTCCGTCGACGCCGAGGTGCGGCGCGTGGTGAGGCTCGTGGTGGCGCACGCCCGGTCCGGTTCGGAGCAGTCCCTCGCCGTGATCGCGGTGACGCGTTCCCACGCTCGCCGGATCGCCGACGCCGTCCGCGCCGAGCTCGCCGACGACCGGGACGTCGCGCGCTACTTCGCCCGCCGCTCGGCTCAGGGCTCGGGGGAGAGCGGTCGCGCCGGCGCCGAGCCGTTCGTCGTGACCGACCTGGCCCGCTGCGAGGACGCCGTCCGAGACGTCGTCCTGCTGTCCGTCGGGTACGGCCAGACTCCGCAGGGCACGGTGGTGCACCGGTTCGGGCCGCTCGACGAGGACGGCGGTGAGCGCGCTCTGGCGGTCGCGGTCACCCGGGCGCGCCGCCTCGTCACCGTGGTTTCGTGCTTCACGGCCGACGAGCTGGAGCCGGACCGGCTGCGCACCCCAGGGGCGCGGCTGCTGCGCCGGGTGCTGCAGGAGGCGTGCGCCGACAACGGGCTCTGGCCGGCCGACCCAGCGCCGATCGACCCTGCGCCGGTAGCCGACCCGCTGGTCGACGACCTGTGCCGCCGGCTCGTCGGCCGGGGTCTGGAGGCCACTGCTCCGGGTGGTGGTCCTGGGTGGCCGGACCTGGTGGTGCGGACGCCGGGGGACCGGCCTGTCGCGGTCCTCACCGACGGGCGTTGGGACGTCGGTGCCGCGGCGGGTGATGCTCGGGAGCTCGTCCTGGACGACCTGTCGGTGGCCGAGCACCTCGACCGCTTCGGCTGGCGCGTCGTCCGGCTCTCGAGCCTCGAGCTCTTCACCGACCCGGGTGCGTCCGCGGCCAGGATCGCGACGGCGGGAGCCGGCGCGCCGTGACCGAGCAGGCCGGGAGCACCGGACGGCGCCGGGAGGAGGACGGGCCGGTGATACCCGACCGTTCCGCCGACGACGAGGACGTCGGTTGGGGCGACGAGGACGGCTCAGACCGGCTCGGCGACGGCCCGAACGACGAGCGCCTGCGACGCGAGCGCCCGCCCCACTGGTGAGGCAGGGCGTCCGGGTCGGACGGCACAGGGGTCGGACGGCTCTGAGGTCGCGCCGCTCAGGGGCCGCGCCGCTCAGGCGTCCGACCCGGAGGTCACACCTGACCGTTGCGTGTCCGCAGGATGTCGCGGATCTCCTGGAGCAGCAGCACGTCGGGTGTGGGCGCCTGCACCTCGGGCTCCTCCCCCTTCTTCAGCCGCTGGGACAGCCGGTTCATCGGGAGCACGACGAGGAAGTACACGACCGCCGCCACGATCACGAAGTTGACGATGGCGGTGATCACGGCGCCGAAGTCGAGGAAGGTCGCCGGGTTGCCGCTGACGATCCGGAAGCCGAGCCCCTGCGCCTTCACTCCGCCGAAGGATGCGATCAGCGGGTTGAGGAGCTTCTCGGTGAATGCTGTGACGACTGCCGTGAACGCGGCTCCGATAACGACGGCGACGGCGAGGTCGACCACGTTGCCTCGCATCAGGAAGTCCTTGAAGCCCTTCAGCATCCTGCTTCTCCCGTCCTCCGTAACCCGATCACTGCGAGACCGCGGGCACACGTTAGGGCAGCAGGGCTAGCGCTGTGGAGCGGCGCGCGGCCGAGTCCGCGACCCGGACCGCGTCGGCGCTCGAGAGCGCGAGCACCACGCTGCCTTCGCCGGCTCCCGCGTCCAAGAGGCCGGCTGCGGGTGCCGGGGGCAGAGCGAGGACGACGGCCCGCTCGACCAGTACCCGCGCGCCGTACGCTGCTCCCGGGTCGAGGCCGTCGGGGGCAGCGGGTCCGGCGAGGACGCGAACGGCGTCGCCGACGTGCAGCAGCGTCAGTAGGGTGGCGTCAGGGACCGGGACGCTCATCGCCACGGTGCCGGGCGGCTGGCCGACGAGCTGACCGCTTCCCGAGAGCCGTGCGTCCGTCACCGGCTCACCTCTGCGGAGCGGAGCCGACACCGTCTTCCCGACGGCCAAGTCCTCGGGCACCAGGCCGTCCGGAACGGCGTCGGGCGGCCAGCGCGCCGTCGCGAGGTCGGACTGCGACAGGCGCTGGCCGCCGGCAAGGTCGCGTGCCGCCACGAGCACCGACGCGTCCGCCGGGACGTCCGCCGTCGCCGTCCTCACCCCGAGCGCTGCGGCCAGCGCGAGGAGCAGCGCGGACGCCCAGCGCCGGTGCGCCCACAGACGGCGCGCCAGGAGCGCCGTCCCGCGGACCTGGTTGGACGCCCGGCCCCTCGCCGGCAGCCGCCGGCCGTCGTTCCGCTGTCGCATGGCTGCGGAACGTAGAACCGCCCGCCCTGCGAGAGCAGGAGCGGGCGGAACAGGCTGTGGACGGAAGGTGCCGCGACGAGCCCTGTGGACGGGACGTCCTGCTCAGCAGGACGAGCTGCGCTGGAGCGTCAGGCTGCCGTGCCGGCCGTGGCGGGCGACGCGCTCTTCGATTTGCTGGTCCCCGTGCTGCTCGACCCAGTGCTGCTCGACCCCGAGCCGCTCTCGGAGCCCTTGCTGCTCGAGCCGTTGCGACCGGACTCACCGGTACCCGACGTCGCCGAGTCGGACGAGCCGCTCTTCGCCGAGCCGTTGGTCCCCGCGCCGTTCTTCTCAGCGCTGTTCTTCTCAGCGCCGTTCTTCTCAGCACCGTTCTTCTGGCCGCTGCGGGAGTCGGTGCGGTAGAAGCCGGAGCCCTTGAAGACGATGCCCACGCTGTTGAACAGCTTGCGCAGCCGGCCGGTGCACTCCGGGCACTCGGTCAGCGGGTCGTCGCTGAACGACTGGTGCGCGTCGAACCGGTGGTCGCACGCGGTGCACGCGTAGGAGTACGTGGGCACGGGTTCCTCCTCAGAGGTCCTACCGGCAGCGGTCGGGCCGAAGGATCCGCCGCCGTCATCATCCAGGGGACGAGCGCCGAGACTGGCACTCGCGTTACGAGAGTGCCAACCTTACCGGCTTCTCGCTCATTCCCGGTCGTTCGTCGCGCGCCAGTGCGCCAGCCGGCCGTAACGGCTCACCATCTGCAGCCGTCGTTCGGTCTCGTCCCGGGCCGCCTCCGTGACGACCACGAGCAGCTCGTCCCCCGCCTTGAGCACCGTCCGCGGCCCCGGCACCAGCGCCTCCCCCTCGCGGACGACGAGCGTGATGTTCGCGCCCACGGGCAGCCGCAGCTCGAACACGGCCACACCGTTGACCCGCGAGCCGTGGCCGACGGACACCTGGAGCACCTCCGCACCGAGGGCACCGAGCGGAGACGACTCCACGTCCACGCCGCGCGCCTCGTCCCCGCGCACCCGCAGGAGCCTGGCCAGCGCGGGCAGGGTCGGCGTCTGCACCAGGGTGAACACGACGACGAGGACGAACACGAGCTCCAGCAGGTGGTTCGTGCCCGCCGGCCGGTCGCCGTCCGGCATCGACGCGAGCGCGTTCACCGGGATGGTCGCGAGCACGATCGGGACCGCCCCGCGAAGGCCCGCCCACGACAGGAACGCCTGCTCCCGCCACGGCACGGAGAACGGCAGCAGGGACACGAGCACGGACAGCGGCCTGGCGATGAGGAGCAGCGCGAGGCCCACGACGAGCGCGTGCCCGAGCACCCCCCAGAGGCTGGGAGGGTCGATGACGAGGCCCAGCAGCACGAACAGGCCGATCTGCCCCAACCACCCGAGGCCCTCGGCGAAGCCACGCACCGCGGAGCGGTGAGGCAGCCGTGCGTTGCCGAGCACGAGCCCCGCGAGGTAGACGGAGATGAAGCCGCTCGTGTGCAGCACGGCCGCGACCCCGTAGGCGAGGCCGCAGAGCGACATGACCGCGATGGGGTAGAGGCCGGACGACGGCAGGGCCACCACACGTAGCCGGCTGGCGCCCGCGAAGCCGATGCCGAGGCCGATCGCGGCGCCACCCAGGAGCTCGCCCACGGCCAGGAGCACCAGGATCCACCACGGGTGCGTGCTGTGGCCGGTCAGCGTCTCGGTGATGGCCACGACGGCGATCACGACCGGCGCGTCGTTGAACCCTGACTCGGCCTCCAGCAGCGAGGTGAGCCGCCGGGGCAGGGGCAGCCGCCGCAGCACCGAGAAGACCGCCGCAGCGTCGGTCGAGGACAGCACGGCGCCGATGAGCATGGCCGTCGTCCAGTCGAACCCGACGAAGAAGTGGATGGCCGTCCCGGTGACGACGATGGACGTGGCCGTGCCCACCGTCGCCAGTGCGAGCGCCGCGGGCACCGACGCCTTCATCCGGCTCCAGCGCGTGCTGATGCCGCCTTCGGCGAGGATCAGCGCGAGCGCCGCATACCCCAGCACCGTCGTGAGGGCGTAGTCGTCGAACTGGACGTGGAGACCCTCGCCCATCGCTACGCCGAGGCCCAGGTAGAGGAGCAGCGACGGCATGCCGGTGCCGACGGAGAGGCGGACCGCCAGCACGGCGACGAGCACGACGGCCGCACCCAGGAGCACCGAGACGTTCAGCTCCTCGAGCGTCATCAGGCTCCCGTCGGTGCGCCCGAGTGGTCCCGGGGGCCGGCGTTCCGTGCCCGAAGGAGCGCGAGCCTCGGCCGTCCTGCCGCTCGGCCGTCCGCCGCTCGCTGACCCCCCGCGGGTGCTGGTGGCGGGGGCAGTCTAGGTGGTTAGGCTCGGCGAGTGTCCCGGCTCCGGCTCGTCCTGACCAGCCTACTGGTCCTGGGCGTGGTGGTGGTCGTGGTCCTGGCGATCTCCGTCACGGCCCTCGTGCGGCGGCCTCTTCCGGACTACTCGGCGACGGTGAAGATCCCCGGGCTGGGCGCCAAGGTCGAGGTGCTGCGCGACGACCGGGGGGTGCCGCAGGTCTACGCGGACAACCCTGTGGACCTGTTCCGGGCCCAGGGCTACGTGACCGCTCAGGACCGGTTCTTCCAGATGGACTACCGGCGGCACGTGACGGCCGGACGGCTCTCCGAGCTCGTCGGCGAGGACCAGGACGCGCTGCAGGCCGACCGGCTCGTCCGCACGCTCGGCTGGCGACGGGTCGCGGAGGCCGAGCTTCCCCTTCTCGCGCCGGAGACCAGGGAGTACCTCCAGGCCTACGCGGACGGCGTCAACGACTACATCGCCGAACGCTCGCCGTCCGACCTGTCGGTCGCGTACACGATCCTCGGCACGAGGGTCGACCTCGAGCGGATCGAGCCGTGGGACCCTGTCGACTCCCTGGCCTGGCTCAAGGCGCTCGCGTGGGACCTGCGCGCCAACTACGACGAGGAGCTCGGCAGAGCCTTGGCGTACGGGGCCGTCGGCGACGAGGACCAGGTCGCCCAGCTCTACCCCGACTACCCCTACGCGCGGAACGCCCCGATCATCCCGGCCGAGCAGCAGACCCAGGGTGCGGCGCTCGCCGGGCCCGCACGCGCGGACGGGCACGAGGCGCCTCCGCCGGCCGGTCGCACGGCCGGCGACGCGTCGTCCCGTTCGAGCACGGCGGACGACGGCCTGCTGGCAGCGCTCCGGCCCGCGGCACCCGCGCTGGAGTCGGCCCGCGCGGCGCTGGACGCCGTTCCGGACCTCGTCGGTGCCGGGGACGGGGTCGGGTCGAACTCCTGGGTGATCTCCGGCGAGCACACGAAGACGGGAATGCCCCTGCTCGCGAACGACCCGCACCTCGCGCCGCAGGTCCCCAGCACGTGGTACCAGGTCGGGCTGCACTGCCGCACCGTCGACGACCGGTGCCCGTTCGACGTGGCCGGCTTCTCGTTCGCCGGGCTCCCGGGCGTCGTGATCGGGCACAACCAGTCCATCGCGTGGGCGATGACGAGCATGGGCGCTGACGTCACCGACTTCTTCCTCGAGCGCGTCAACGGGGACACCTACCTGCGCGACGGCGCGCAGGTTCCGCTCGACGTCCGGACCGAGCAGATCAAGGTCGCCGGCGGCGCGACGCGCACGGTCACGATCCGCTCCACCGTCCACGGGCCGCTGCTGTCCGACGTCCTTCCCGATGTCAGGGAGGCCGGCCGGACCACGCTCGTGCCGCCGAACGCGCCGATCCAGGGCAGCGGGTACGAGGTGTCGCTGGCATGGACCGCGCTGACACCGGGCCGGACGGCCGACGCGATCTTCGCCCTCGACTCCGCCCGCGGCTGGGACGACTTCCGTGCCGCGGCGGCCCTGTTCGAGGTCCCGGCCCAGAACCTGCTCTACGCGGACACCGAGGGCAACATCGGGTACCAGGCTCCGGGCAAGATCCCGGTCCGCAAACCAGGGACGCTGCCCGGCCAGCAGGACGGCACGTGGCCGCGGGCCGGCTGGGACAGCGGGTGGGACTGGGCGGGCTACATCTCCTTCGACGACCTGCCGCGGACCTTCAACCCGCCGGAGGGGTTCATCGTGGCGGCGAACCAGGCCGTCACCGGTCCGGGCTACCCGTACGTCCTCACCCGTGACTTCGACTACGGCTACCGCTCGCAGCGGATCCGCACGGTCATCGAGGGGTGGATCGCCGACGGCCACAAGTGACCCCGGCCGACATGCGTGGGCTGCAGATGGACACGTACAACAGCTTCGCCGCGACCCTGGTGCCGGTGCTGCTCGCGACCTCCCGCGACGAGGGGACGTCGGTGCCGGCGGATGCCCGCGCGTTCACGCGGGAGGCGGTCGACCTGCTGCGGAACTGGAACTACCACGAGGACGCCGACTCGCCGGCGGCCGCCTACTACAACGCGGTCTGGAGCAACCTCCTCCACCTGACCTTCGCGGACGAGCCGCGGGGCGCCGTCCAGCCGGAGGGCGGAAGCCGCTGGTTCGAGGTGGTCGGCTCGCTCCTCGCCGACGAGGAGAGCCCCTTCTGGGACGACAAGCGCACGCCCACGGTGGTGGAGCAGCGCGACCAGATCCTCGGGCAGGCGATGTACCAGGCCAGGGTCGAGCTGACGGCCCACCTCGGGAAGGACCCACGGAGCTGGCGGTGGGGCGCGCTTCACCAGCTCTCGCTCCAGGCTCAGCCCTTCTCGGGCTCCTCCGTCCCGGCTCCGGTCCGCTCGTTGTTCGACATCGGCAGCTTCCGCCTCGGCGGCGGCTCCTCGCTCGTGGACGCCAACGGGTGGGACGCGTCGATCCCCGGGAACTACTCGGTGAACGTGGTGCCATCGATGCGCATGGTGGTCGACCTGCAGCACCTGGACGCGTCCACCTGGGTCGACCTCACCGGCGTCTCGGGCCACCCCTGGAGCCCCCACTTCTCCGACCAGACGAAGCGCTGGGTCGAGGGGGAGGCCTACCCCTGGCCCTTCTCCAGAAAGGCTGTCGAGGAGGCCGAGACCGACCGGCTGGTCCTCGAGCCGGGTCCCGACACCTCGTGACGAGACCGTCGGGAGGGGCGATCCTGGCTCACCTGCGGACGGTGACGTAGCGCGTCGGCGTGAGGACGGCGTCCACCAGACGGTCGTGCGGCAGCGCCGGGACCGCTTCCACGTCCGCGTCGAGCACCTCGTCGTCGTGCAGGATCGCGACGACGAGGACGCCCTCGCGGGTGGCCAGCAGGGCGCGGTCGTAGAAGCCGCCTCCCTGGCCGAGGCGACGGCCGAGCGTGTCGACCGCGAGCGCCGGGACGATCACCACGTCCGCGTCGGCGATGGCTGCCGTGCCGAGCCGCGGCCCGGCCGGCTCCTCGAGAGACGCGTACGGGCCGGGGCGGGTCGTCCCGTCGTCGACGGCCCAGTCGAGCAGCGGCTCGCCACCCGCCGTCCGGACGACGGGCAGCAGCACGGTCTTCCCCGCCGCGGCCAGGGCGGCCCGCAGGGGGCCGGTGGGAGGTTCGAACCGCGCGCTGAGGTAGCAGGTGAGCACGCCCGCGGACGAGACCAGGGGCGTGGACAGAGCCACGTCGCGGATCCCGCGGCCCAGCGCGTCGCGCTCCTCCGCCGGTAGCTGCCGACGCGCGGCGCGGACCCGGCGACGCAGCTCGGCCTTGGCCGCGTCGACCCGTGGTGGCTGCTCGTCGCCCGGCCCGGTCTCGCCGTCCGGCCGGTCGTGGAACGGCGGGTGCACGCGCGGCAGTCTCTCAGCGAGGCCCGCGCCCCGGACAGCCCCACCCTGTCCGGCCCCTGCTCTCGGACGGGTCCTTCTCCCGACCGCCGGCGCTCCCGCGCGGCTGCTCCTGCCGGACCCGCCGGATAGCCTCGGCGCCATGACCTCGCAGCCTGACACCCGTCGCGCCGGAGCCGGCGGGGGCGGGCACGTGCACCCGGACGCCGGCCCGCTCGTGCCCGTCGAGGAGCATCTCGCGCTCTGTCTCGACGCCGTGGCACCCCTCGCGCCGCTCGAGGTCGCGCTCCTCGAGGCCCTCGACTGCGTGCTCGTGCAGGACGTCACCTCCTCGATGGACCTGCCCGCCTTCGACAACTCCTCAATGGACGGCTACGCCGTGCAGGTGCGCGACGTGGCGGCTGCGAGCGACGAGGAGCCGGTCGTGCTCCCGGTGGTGGCCGACGTCCCCGCCGGCACGCGGGAGGTCCTTCCGCTCACGGCCGGGTCCGCCGTCCGGATCATGACGGGCGCGCCGGTGCCGCCCGGCACCGGAGCCGTCGTCCCCGTCGAGTGGACGGACGCGGGGGTGGCGAAGGTGAGCATCCGCCGTAGTGCGAAGGAGGGCCAGAACATCCGCCGGGTCGGGGAGGACGTGACCCGCGGCGAGCTGCTGCTCCACGCGGGGACCCGCGTCACGCCCCGGCACGTCGCCGTGCTCGCCGCGACGGGTCACGACCGGGTTCGCGTCCACCCGAAGCCGCGGGTCGTCGTCCTCTCTACCGGCAGCGAGATCGTCGAGCCGGGACGGGCGCCGGGCTTCGGGCAGATCCCCGACTCCAACAGCTACGCCCTGACGGCGGCGGTGCTGGACGCCGGCGCGATCGCCTACCGGGTCGGCGTGGTCGAGGACGACGCGGCGACCGTGATGTCGACGCTCGAGGACCAGCTCGTGCGCGCCGACGTCCTGGTCACCACCGGCGGCGTGAGCGCCGGCGCGTACGACACGGTCAAGGAGGTGCTGTCCCGGCTGGGGACCGTGCGGTTCCAGAAGGTCGCGATGCAGCCCGGCATGCCCCAGGGCTTCGGCACCATCGGCCCCGACAGCACCCCCATCTTCACGCTGCCCGGCAACCCGGTCAGCGCCTACGTGTCGTTCGAGGTGTTCGTGCGCCCGGCGCTGCGGAAGATGCTGGGGGAGACCGAGCTGCATCGACCGCTGGTCCGGGCCCGGGCGGCCGAGGGGTGGCGTTCGTCCCCGGGGAAGGCGCAGTACTCGAGGGTTCGGCTCGACGTCGACGCGGACGGACCGGTGGCCCGGCCCGTCGGTGGTCCCGGCTCTCACCTGCTCGCGGACCTGTCCCGGGCGGACGGGCTCGCGGTCGTCCCGCCGGAGGACACCCAGGTGAACGTCGGCGACGAGGTGGAGTGCATGGTCCTGGAGAGAGGACGCCGATGACCACGGCGAGCCCGGCCCCGCACCCCGGCGGTGTCCCCGGTGTGGGGGCCGCGCCCGTCGGCCGGCTTCCCCACCTGGACGCGGAGGGCCACGCCCGGATGGTCGACGTGACCGGCAAGCAGGTCACGGTGAGGGAGGCCAGTGCGGCCGGCGCTGTCCTGTGCAGCTCGGAGGTGGTGGCGGCCCTTCGGCACGGGAACGTGCCGAAGGGCGACGCGCTGGCCGTCGCGCGCATCGCCGGAATCCAGGCGGCGAAGCGCACGCCCGAGCTCGTCCCGCTGGCCCATCCCGTCGGCGTGCACGCCGTCAGCGTCGACCTGCAGGTCCTCGACGACAGGGTGGCGATCACGGCCACCGTCAGGACCGCCGACCGGACCGGCGTGGAGATGGAAGCGCTTACCGCCGTCAGCGTGGCCGGCCTCGCGTTCGTCGACATGGTGAAGGCCCTCGACAAGCACACGGTGCTGACGGACATCCGCGTGACCGCCAAGAGCGGAGGCCGGTCCGGTGACTGGAAGGAGGCTCCGCGTGACGCACGCTGACGTGTCAGACCCTGGTAGGCCCTCGCCGCACGAGCCTCTGACACGAGGGGAGGCATCCCGGACGGCGCTGGTCGTCACGGCGTCCAACCGCGCCGCCGCCGGGATCTACGCGGACGAGGCCGGGCCGTTGCTCGTGGAGGGCCTGCGGAAGCTCGGGTTCGAGACGGACGGTCCTGTCGTCGTCCCGGACGGCGAGGAGGTCGGGGTAGCGCTGCGCTCGGCCGTGAGCCAGGAGTACGACGTGGTGCTGACAACGGGTGGCACGGGGCTCACCCCGGGAGACCTCACGCCGGAGGTGACACGACCGCTCCTGGACCGGGAGATCCCGGGGCTCGCCGAGGCGATCCGGGCGCGCGGGCGAGAGGCGGGAGTGCCGACCGCCGCGCTGTCCCGGGGGCTCGCGGGGCTTGCCGGCCGGACCCTGGTCGTGAACCTGCCGGGCTCGACCGGGGGCTGCCGCGACGCGCTCGCGGTGCTGTCCGAGGTGCTCGTCCACGCCGTCGACCAGGCGCACGGCGGCGACCACGACCGGGCCTCGGCCTGACGGTCGTCTCGTGGTCTCGCCGTGATCAGCCGTTCGGTGTGGCCGGTGGTGCTGGAGCACGGCGACGTCCGGCTGCGCCCGCTGCGGCGGCGGGACGGCCCGTCCTGGCACGGGCTGCGTGCGCGCAACGCCCTGTGGCTGCGGCCGTGGGAGCCGACGGTGCCCGAGCCGGGCGCGTCCGCGCGCGGCTACGGCCACATGCTGCGGGCTCTGCGCCGCGAGGCGTCGGCCGGGCGGGCGATGCCGTTCGCGATCGACTACCGGGGGCGGCTGGTCGGCCAGCTGACCGCCAGCGGCATCGCCTGGGGCTCGCTGCGCTCGGCCGCCGTCGGCTACTGGGTCGACCAGGAGCACGCCGGCCGCGGGATCATGCCCGTGGCGGTCGCGCTCGCCGTCGACCACTGCCTCCTGACGGCCGGCCTGCACCGGATCGAGGTGAACATCAGGCCGGAGAACACGGCCAGCCTTCGCGTCGTCGAGAAGCTCGGCTTCAGGGACGAGGGGCTACGCCGCGACTACCTGCACATCGACGGCGCATGGCGGGACCACCGCACGTTCGCCCTCACCCTCGAGGATGTGCCCTCCGGCCTCCTGCGTGAGCTCGTCCGCGGCACCCCCGGCTTCGGCCCGTCACCGCGCTTCTGACCCCAGGCGTTGATCATGCAATTCCGCCACCTCCCACTCGTTGATCATGCAGTTCCGCCACCTCCCACTCGTTGATCATGCAATTCCGCCACCCTCGCCCTCCGTGTTCCCATCAGTGGGGCCTCTGCGTGGACGGCACGCGACACTCCAGCGCGCCTCCCTTCGCGTGATCGTCTTCCGACCTACGGTTGCCCCTGTGGACAGCGGCCTGATCTTCGCGATCGTCGTCGCGCTGTGGCTCGCCTACCTGATCCCTGACTGGATCCGGCGGCGCGAGCACCTGTCCTCCTCGCGCACCAAAGACCGCTTCTCCGAAGCGATGCGCGTCCTGGCACGACGGTCGGACGCCGCACCCGGAGCGCGCGAGCCCGGCGGCCCGGTGTACGTCCTGGGACCGCCGCTCGGAGAGGTGCCCGCACTAGGCGCCTCGCCCGTGTCCGGGTTCACCTCGGCGGCGTCATCCGCCGGGACGGCTCCCGATCCGGCCGTGAGGGTGCTGTACCGGGAGCGTCGCGGGCGGTGGGCACGCGTGTGGTCCGTCGTCTTCGCGACCCTTCTCGTCGTCGCGTTGCTGGCGACCCCCGTCCTCGCGGTGATCGCCGGGCTGGGCACGGTGACACCCGCGGTTCCTCTGGCTTCTCTGGCGGTCGCGGTCGGCACGCTCGCGGTCCTCCGCTGGACGACGGTCCTGCGGTCCCGAGCCGCCGCGCGACGACGCCGTGTCGTGGCTGCTGCACCCGCGCAGCGTCGTCCCGTCGAGGCCGTCGTGGTGGCGCCGTCGACAGTCGCGCCGACCGGGGGGCACGAGGACGACGGCGGCCGGCGCGCGTCGTCCCCTCGTGCCGCGACCGACGGGACCTGGACCCCGGTGCCCGTGCCGCCGCCGACCTACCTGCTCAAGGCGGCGGCCCCGCAGAGACCGGCGCCGCCGCAGGCTGCGGCGCCGGAGCCTGCAGCCGCGTCGGTGCTGCCCGACCTCGACGTCGTGGTCGAGCGTCGGCGCGTCGCCGGCGAGTAGGGGACCGACGGCGGAACCGAGCCGGGGCCGGTTGGGACGGCGCTCGGGGCCGGTGTTAGCCTGAGCACCGCTTTATGGGGCTGTGGCGCAGCTGGTAGCGCACCTCGTTCGCAACGAGGGGGTCAGGGGTTCGAGTCCCCTCAGCTCCACTGAGGACGAGGGCTCGTAGCCTGCGAGCGATCGTTTGCGATAACCGGGCCCGCGTCGTCCGCGTACACAGCAACCGGGAGGGCGGTCGCTTCGGCCGGGTCGTAGAGGCGGAACGTGGGGCGCATGTCGTCCGGCTCGTGAACCTCGGTGTTCTCGATGAGGGCTGCGAACAAGACCTTGCCGACGGAGGCTGCCGGTGCGGACGTCTGCTCGAGCCGCTGCCGCCGCTGGGCCAGGTCCGCGGCGAACGTCCGCGGTGTTCGGACCTTGAAGCTTCTCGGTCAGCTCCTCCGCTCGGCCGGGCAGACCGAGCAGCACCTCCGAGCACCTTCACGCGCTCGTTGTCGAGCTTGGCGGGCGGCCCCATCCACGTGGTCGCCTGCGCTGGCCGTCGTAGCGGTCGCGGACGACCTGCGACTGGCTCGATGGGAAGAACGGCGCGCGGGGGGAGTCAGTAGACTGACATCTGGTCCAAGACGCGTTCGGCGATGTCCACGATGGCAGTGACCTTCGGCAGGTCGTCGACGATGTCGGCTTCGACCAGGTCGGGCGTGCTGATGTCGGGGTACTCGCTTGGCGCCGCTGGCGGCGCATGCGGTCGGTCCCTGCTCCCAC
>JBKHWX010000212.1:0-13621 GCA_046566325.1 Actinomycetes bacterium
GCCGGCTCGGCTCTGCCCAGGCGCACTCCCGGCGCGACGAAGGCCGCGGCAGCCGCGGCAGCCGGCGCGTCGGCGGATGCGGTCGCACCGGCCCCCGCCGGCGCCGCCGAGCCCCGGTCCGCCGGCCTGTTCTCCGGGTTCCGGGCCCGCCGGGCCGACGCGGCCAGCGCTGCGGGCAGCGGCACACCCGGCTCCGGTCCCGCGGCGGCTCGGGACGTCGAGCGCGCTCCTGGTGCCGCCGCCTACCAGCCGGACCGCGCCGAGGCGCCGGAGGTCGAGGAGCACCACCGGCCCGCGGTCGGCGCAGCGGCGCTGACGATCCTGCCGGACGCCCGTGGCGGGCGCGGCCGTCGAAGCCGTGGTGGACGCGCCCAGGCGGAGCCGGTCCAGCCGATGACCCACCGCGAGCTGCGACGCCTCGAGCACGACGACAGCGACGAGACCCGGGCCGAGACCTGGGCCGAGCCGGCGCCCTCCCGGCAGCGGACCGAGCAGCCCGAGCAGGCGACGTCCGTCTTCGGCTCGACCGACCGCGCACCGGCGCGGCCGGCTGAACCCGCGAGGGCGTCCGACAGCTTCGCGCCGCAGCGGACGTCGAGCGGTGCCACGCTCCCGACCCGGTCGAGCGCCGACCGCCTTGGCACCTCGTCCGACACCGTCGGGACGCCGGCACCGTCGCGGCACGACGCGCTCCGCCAGCGCTCCGCCCTCGCGAGCGAGGCGCTGACCGAGCTCAGCCTCCTGTCGGCCTACAGCCCGTCCAGCGTCGAGTCCAAGCCGGCGAGCACGCTGACGAGGCGCACGCCCGCGACCCCGGCGGCCGCCGTCCCCCCGAACCGTCCGGCGGCACCCGCACGCCGGTCCCGCAGCGCGTCGGACGTCCGGAGCATGCTGTCCGGCTTCCAGGCGGGCCTGGAACGCGGACGCAGCGGCGGGGAGCCCGCCGTCCGACCGGACGCCGACGACCAGCACGACCGCACCGACCGTTCGAACATCGCGCGGCCGAACTGACAGCACCGACACCGACGACCGGCCCGACCGCAACACCGGAGGAAAAAACGTGACCACGCTGAGCACCGAGGCGGCCAACTTCAGCTGGCTGCTCGACAACTTCGTCCAGGGCGTGCCCGACGTCCGCCACACGCTCGTCGTCTCGGCGGACGGGCTGCTGATGGCGATGTCCGACGAGCTCGACCGCACGAGCGGCGACCAGCTCGCCGCCATCGTGTCCGGGCTGGCCGCCCTCACCGCGGGCGCCGCCCGTCAGCTCGACGGGGGCGAGGTGAGGCAGGCCATCGTCGAGATGGACGACCTCTTCCTCTTCCTGATGAGCATCTCGGACGGGTCGCTCCTGGCGGTCGTGGCCGAGGCCACCTGCGACGTCGGGATGATCGGCTACGAGATGACGCTGCTCGTCAGCCGCACCGAGAGCACCCTCACCCCGCAGCTCGTCTCCGAGATGCGCTCACGGCTGCCAGTGCACGGCGCGACCCGTCCGATGGCGGGGTGAGCCGTGGCGAACAACGTCAGCCGCCGTGACGGCACCCACCGCCTCGGCGACGTCCTCGCGTCCGATGACGAGCTGGACGCGTCGACCGTCCGGCCGTACGCCCTCACCGGCGGCCGCACCGCCCCGTCGTCCGACCGGATTCCCGTCGAGGCGCTCGTTCAGGCGCTCGGTACCCCGGAGGTGGGGATGACCCCTGAGCGCCGCACGATCCTCCAGCTCACGACGGACCAGTACCTGTCCGTCGCGGAGATCTCCGCACACGTCCGGCTGCCCGTGGGCGTCGTCCGCGTGCTTCTCGGCGACATGGCCGACGACGGCCTCGTGCGTGTGCACGGGCTCGACACCAGCTCCGACAACGACAACCCCGCGGTCTCCCTCAGCGTCCTGGAGAGTGTTCTCAATGGCATTTCCTCACTCTGACGTCGCACCCGCACCGGCGGGCGCCGTCATCGCCGCCCGGCCCGGGGCCGCGCCGACGACGGTGAAGATCGTGGTCGCCGGCGGCTTCGCGGTGGGCAAGACGACCTTCATCGGGTCTCTCTCGGACATCGAGCCGCTGCGGACCGAGGCCGCGATGACCGAGCACTCGGTCGGCGTCGACGACGCCGGCGGCCAGACCGACCGCAAGACGAGCACGACTGTCGCCATGGACTTCGGCCGCATCGCGCTGCCCGGCAACCTGTGGCTGTACCTGTTCGGCACACCCGGCCAGGACAGGTTCCTGTTTCTGTGGGACGACCTGGTCCGGGGCGCGATCGGCGCGATCGTGCTGGTCGACACCGAGCGTCTCGAGCAGTGCTTCCCGGCCATCGACTACTTCGAGGCCCGCGGCATCCCGTTCGTCGTCGCCGTCAACTGCTTCGACGGGGTCGCACGGCACGAGCTGGACGCCGTCCGCGAGGCCCTGTGCGTCCCGGACCACGTACCGATGATCTACACCGACGCCCGCTCACGGGCGGCGACGAAGCAGTCGCTGATCACGCTCGTGCAGCTGGCGATGGACCGCCTGGCGGGCTGACCCGACACCGGGCGTGTTGCTGTGATGGCTTGCATAACGACGCCGTTGCTGCTCGCATGGTGAGACGGCAGCCGATCGGGGACGCGAGACGCTCCATCATCTGTTGTCGGTTGAAGAGTCGACAGCGAGGAGCATCTCCGGTGCGCATCTACGAGGACGTCACCCAGCTGGTGGGCAACACGCCGCTGGTCCGGCTGAACCGGGTGACCGGGGACGCGAAGGCGACGGTCCTGGCGAAGCTGGAGTTCTACAACCCCGCGAACAGCGTGAAGGACCGGATCGGCGTCTCGATGATCGAGGCCGCCGAGCGGTCGGGTGAGCTGAAGCCCGGCGGCACCGTGGTCGAGGCGACGTCCGGGAACACCGGCATCGCCCTCGCGATGGTCGGAGCGGCCAAGGGCTACCGGGTCGTGCTGACGATGCCCGAGACCATGTCCCGGGAGCGGCGTGCCCTGCTGCGCGCCTTCGGGGCCGAGCTCTTCCTCACGCCTGGCAGCGAGGGGATGAAGGGCGCCGTCGAGAAGGCGGAGGAGATCGGCAAGGAGCGTGGCGCCGTCCTCGCCCGGCAGTTCGAGAACGAGGCGAACCCGGAGATCCACCGCCGCACGACCGCGGAGGAGATCTGGAACGACACGGACGGCACCGTCGACATCGTCGTCGCCGGCATCGGCACCGGCGGTACGATCACCGGCGTAGGGCAGGTGCTGAAGAAGCGCAAGCCTGGTGTGCAGATGATCGCCGTCGAGCCCGCCGAGTCCGCGATCCTCAACGGTGGTGCGCCCGGCCCCCACAAGATCCAGGGGCTCGGGGCCAACTTCGTCCCGCAGATCCTCGACCGCACCATCTACGACGAGGTCCTCGACATCGACGCGGACACGGCCGTTGAGTGGGCGCGCCGGACGGCCACGGAGGAGGGCCTGCTGGTCGGGATCTCCTCGGGTGCGGCGATCGCCGCCGCCGTCCAGGTCGCGAAGCGCGACGGGAACGAGGGCAAGACGATCGTGGTCGTCGTCCCGTCGTTCGGTGAGCGGTACCTCTCCACGGTCCTCTACAGCGACCTGATGGAGTGAGCGTGCTGACCGGGCGTTCCGGACGACGCCACGGAGCCTCGGCAGGTCCGCTCGCAGGCGGCGAGCTCAGGGGCTGGCGGAGCCGCCTACGCGAGGACCTCGACACCGCTGCCCGCCAGGACCCTGCAGCGCGCTCGCGCACGGAGCTGGTGCTCGCCTACCCCGGGCTGCACGCCATCTGGCTGCACCGGCTCGCGCATCGCATGTGGTCGAGGCCGGGCCTTCGGCTGGCCGCACGCCTGGTCAGCCACCTGGCCCGTGGCGTCACCGGGATCGAGATCCATCCCGGCGCGACGATCGGCCGCCGCTTCTTCATCGACCACGGGATGGGCGTCGTGATCGGGGAGACGGCCGAGGTCGGGGACGACGTCATGCTCTACCACGGGGTCACGCTCGGCGGCCGGTCCCTGCAGCGCGTGAAGCGGCACCCCACGCTCCGCGACGGGGTCGTCGTCGGCGCCGGCGCCCGGATTCTGGGGCCGGTCGTCATCGGAGAGCGGTCGCAGATCGGCGCCAACGCGGTCGTCGTCCACGACGTGCCGCCCGACTCCGTGGTCGTCGGCGTGCCCGGACGGGTCCTGCAGCGCCCGACGGGACCGGGCGTCGACCCGCTCGACTGCATCGACCCGGCGATCTGGATCTGACGCAGGTCGACCTCGGACGGATCGGCCCCAGGTATCGCCGGGCGCGCGTCACGCCTCTTCGTCAAGACTGACGGAGGGCTGCCGATTGACCGGTATGGGAAACGAGCACCGCGGCGCTGACCCCTCAGGCATCGTGCCGTGCGCCCGCTACGCCGGGCTTGCGGCCGCTCGCTTCGTGCACCCGGAGGGGGTCTGCGCCTGCTTCCACGGCGGCTCGCCGCCCGTGCTGCTGCCGACCCCCGTCTCGGCGGCCGAGGCGGACGACGACTGGCAGGCGGAGTCGCGGACGAGGCGGTCCGGAACGGCCTGACCGAGGGCGCTGCCGCGGCACGACGGGCACCATGGAGCACCCGTCCGCCCGTCCCGGGAAGGTGCTCATGCTCGCTCTGCTCGGCGCGACCTGGACGCAGGTCGCCACCGTGGTCGTCACCACCTGCGGCATCTACGTGACGTTCATGGTGCTCGTCCGGATCGTCGGGCAGCGCAGCCTCGCCAGCCTGAGCAGCTTCGACTTCGGCTGCGTGGTGGCTCTCGGCGCCGTCCTCGGCCGGACGGTGCTGCTCGCGTCGCCCACGCTGCTGATCGGGGTGGTCGCCCTCGGAACGTTCTTCGCGATGCAGGGCCTGCTCGGCCTGCTGCGGCGGAGCCCCCGAATCGACAGGTTTCTCAACCGCCCTCCCGTGCTGCTCGTGTGGGACGGCGCCCTGCTGGAGGGCGCGATGCGTGCGGCCCATGTCGTGGACGACGAGATCCGGCAGCGCCTGCGGCTCGCCGGTATCGCCCGGCTGGAGGAGGTGGCAGCTGTCGTCCTCGAGCGGAACGGCCAGCTGAGCGTCGTCCGCCGAGGAGCGGCGATGGAGCCCTGGCTGCTCGCGGACCTCGGCGGCGCGGTCCCGGGGGGTGAGCGCGGCCGGGCATGATCACGCTCGGCTCGCAGAACCGCCGTCCCCGGTCGACCATTGACCCGACTCGGCGGGGAGCGTTGCCGCCGGCGACGACGGGAGAAGCGGCATGACGCTCGGGACGTTCCGCCACGGGGTGCTCCTTGCGGGGGCGGTCGCGCTCGCGCTGGCACTTGGCGGGTGCGGGGGAGTGGGGTCAGGGGGCGGCGGCGGGAGCGGCGCGGCGACGCAGATCACCACCATGGGCTTCGGTCTTCCGGACGAGATCGCCACCGTCCGCGTGCAGACCTACGAGAAGCAGTCCGGCGTCCACGTCAAGGTCAACGAGGGCGACTTCGACGAGCAGCAGTTCCTCTCCGCAGTAGCGAGCGGCAACCCGCCGGACGTCGTCCGCATGGACCGCAACGTGATCGGCACGTACGCCGCACGCGGCGCGCTGCAGCCGCTCGACCAGTGCATCAAGGACGCGGGCGTGGACATGAGCGCCTTCCGGAAGCCCGCGGTCGAGCAGGTGACCATGGACGGCAAGGTCTGGGGACTGCCCGAGTTCTACTCCGTGCGGGTCGTGATCGCGAACGACTCCGTGATGCAGCAGGCCGGTCTGACGATCGACCAGGTGGCGACGGGTGACTGGCAGCAGATCGCGGCCGCGGACAAGGCGATGTCCGCGATGAACGGTGGCAAGATCGTGCGGATCGGCTACGACTCGAAGATCCTCGACTTCCTGCCGATGTGGGCCGCGGCCAACGGCGCGCAGATTCTCAGCGAGGACGGCAAGAAGGCTCAGCTGGACGACCCGAAGGTGGTCGAGGCGGTGGAGTTCGGCGCCTCCCTCGTGCAGCAGCAGGGTGGCTGGGCGGCCGTGAAGGCGTTCCGGGACTCCTGGGACTTCTTCGGTGAGAAGAACGAGTACGCCATGGACCAGCTGGGCGCGATGCCCATGGAGGACTGGTACGTCAACCAGCTCGCCGAGGTGTCGAAGGGTCCGAGCGGGGTCACGGTTGCCCCGTTCAAGGACCGGCAGGGCAACCCGATCACCTACGCCAGCGGCTCGGCATGGGCGATCCCGAAGGACTCGGCACATCCCAAGGAGGCCTGCGAGTTCATCAACACGATGACGAAGGCCGACACATGGGTCGCCGCAGCGACGGCGCGGGCGGCGGCGCTGCGCGCGAAGGGCGCGTCGTACACGGGCACGTACACGGGCAACGAGAAGGCCGACAAGGTCATCTTCTCCGAGATCTACAAACCCGTTGAGGACCCGGCGCTGGACGCCGCCGTCAAGACGGTGCTCTCCGTGCAGGACAAGGCGTTCTCGCTGCCGGCCTCGCCCGCGAGCGCCGAGTTCGAGAACGCGTACAAGGCCGGGCTCAACCGCGTCCTCGAGGGCCAGCAGACCGCGCAGCAGGCGATGGCGCAGGCGCAGCAGGAGGCTCAGAAGGCTCTCGACGCGGCCGCCGGGAGCTGACGTGAGCGCCGTCCACGTCGGCGCAGCCACGGCGCCGCCTGCACGTGGCGGCGCGCGGCGACGACGCCGGCGCTCGCAGGCTCTGCCGGCGTACGCATTCCTGTCCCCGTGGCTGGTCGGGCTGGTCGTGTTCACGGCAGGCCCGATGGTGGCGAGCCTGGTCCTGTCGCTGACCGACTACGACCTGATCGGGCACGCCGACTTCGTCGGGCTCGACAACTACAAGGAGGCGGTCAGCGACCCGAGAGTGGCGAAGAGCCTCTACAACACCGTCTTCTACACGGTGCTGCACGTCCCGCTGGCCCTCGCGCTGGCGATGGCACTCGCGCTCCTTCTGCTGCGCGCCGGCCGGGCGTCGGGGTTCTTCCGGACGCTGGTCTACCTGCCGGTGATGACTCCGCCGGTGGCGATCGGCGCGATGTTCCTGCTGATCCTGAACGGGCAGTCCGGGCTCGTGAACGACGTGCTGGCGAAGGTCGGGATCGACGGGCCCGCCTGGACGACCGACCCGGTCTGGATAAAGCCCGGGCTGGTCCTGATGAGCCTGTGGAGCGTCGGCAGCACGGCGATCATCTACCTCGCGGCCCTGCGCGACGTGCCGAGAGAGCTGTACGAGGCGGCGATGCTGGACGGCGCCGGGGCCTGGCGGCGCTTTCGTTCCGTGACGCTCCCGATGGTGAGCGGGACGATCTACTTCACCGTGATCGTCAACACGATCGGGTCCCTGCAGATGTTCACCGAGGTCTACACGATGTACTTCGGCGCCGGGGCGGAGCAGAAGTCCGGCGACGCCGCGCTGTTCTACGTGATCTACCTGTTCCAGCAGGCCTTCCAGTTCCTGCACATGGGCTACGCCTCGGCGCTCGCCTGGCTGCTGTTCGTCGTGATCGTGCTGATCACGCTGGTCCAGGTCCGCGTGGCCAGGTCACGCGTCTACTACGAGGGTGAGCGATGAGCGCTTCGGACGCGGTTCCGCAGACGTCCGCGCCGGCTGTCGCCGGGACGGCAGGAAGGCCGCGCCGACCGCACCGCGACCCCCGGGTCCCGCGTGGGCTGGCCGGCCGTGTGGGCTTCATCGTCGCGATGGCCGCGGTGACGGTGCTCTTCCTGTACCCGTTCTTCTGGCTGGTCAGCGCCTCGCTGAAGCCGCGGTCGCAGGTGTTCGACAACTCCCTGCTGCCGGCTGTCTGGCAGTGGAAGAACTACGTCACCGTCTGGGAGGCGGCGCCGCTGCTGCTGTGGCTCGTCAACAGCGTGGTCGTCGGGCTCGCCGCGGCGGTCACCGTGACGATCAGCAGCGCTCTGGTCGCGTTCGGGTTCGCCTACTTCCGCTTCCCCGGTAGGGGAGTTCTTTTCGCCTTGGTGCTGGGCACGATGATGCTGCCCGGTGCCGTGACGATGGTGCCGACCTACCTGCTGTGGAACTACTTCGGCCTGGCGAGCACGCAGGTGCCGCTGTGGGCGCAGAACCTGTTCGGGTCGGCGTTCTACATCTTCCTGCTGCGACAGTTCTTCCTGAGCCTGCCGCGCGACCTCTTCGAGGCGGCGGTGCTGGACGGCGCCGGGTATTTTCGGCTCTTCCGATCGATCGCCCTGCCGCTCGCGCGACCGGCGCTGATCATCGTGTTCGTCTTCGAGCTGCGTGCGAGCTGGACGGACCTCATCAAGCCGCTGATCTACCTGCAGGACCCGAACCTGTTCACGATCCCGCGAGGGCTGAAGGCGATCGTCGACCAGTTCGGGCAGGGCGGCGAGGCCCAGTGGGAGGTGGTGCTGGCGGCGAGCGTCATCACGACGCTGCCGATGATCCTGCTGTTCCTCTTCGCCCAGCGGTTCTTCGTGGAGGGCATCAACACGACAGGTCGGGGCGGGGCGTGAGTCTTTCACCCGGTTGACGGTCGCCGTCGTCACGAGCCGGGTGCGACCCTGGGTGCAGGCTCGGCCACGAGGGGTGGCTGCGTCGTCGGGGGGAAGCAGTGCACCAGTACGGCCAAGGGGTCGTGTCCGCGCCGGAGCTCCGGGCCTACCCTGGTCCGCCGTTCCATCCACCGCCGCGCAGGGCGGGGCGGGTGCGTCGCGTCGTCGCGTTGGGCGCCGCCGCCCTGCTGGTCGCGGTGCTCGGTGCGTTCGCCGGTGTGTGGCTTGCGACCTCACGCTCGGCCCAGCACGTCGCCGTGGTCCCTGCCTCGGTGCGGCTTCCCGAGCGGCTCCCCACGCTCGTGGCGTTCGTCGAGGGGCGTCTGGGAGCGCAGTTCACGACCGAGCCCAGGGTCGAGATGCTGGACGACGACGCCTTCGTGGACGCGCTCCTCGAGCCGTCCGACGAGGGCGGAGCCGTCCCGTCGAAGTACGACGACTTCGCGTCCACGGCGTTCGCGCTCGGTCTGGCGGGCGATCCGGACGACCTGGCGTCGGAGATGGACCAGAGCTTCACGGACGGCGTCGTAGGCTTCTACGACCACGTCACCCACCGGCTGGCCGTTCGCGGGACGGAATGGTTCCCGTTCGTCGAGACGACCGTCGTCCACGAGCTCGTCCACGCGCTGCAGGACCAGCAGGTCGACCTGCGGACCGCGACCGAGCGCACCCGCATGGACGACGAGTCCTACGACGCGCTGACCGCCCTGCTCGAGGGGCATGCGACCGTGGTCGAGTCGGACTGGATCGACGAGCAGGGCCGTGACTACGAGGACGGGTACCTCGACTCGCAGCCGGCCATCGGCGACGGAGGACCGGTCGACGAGCCCTTGGTCGACGTCCTCGGGGCCCTGCCCTACGACCTCGGCTTCGAGGCCGTCACCTCGCTGGAGGCGACGTCGTCCGACCCGGACGCCGTCTGGAACGTGCTGCGAACGCCGCCGACCACGCTCGAGCAGGTGTGGGACCTCGCGAGGCGGCGCCCCGGCGCCACCAGCTTCAGCGAGCCGGCGGCCGTCGCGCCGCCGGCGGCGCCGGCGCGTGCGCACCTCCTCGACCGAGGGACGTTCGGCGTGCACCTGCTGACGCTGCTCACGATGCCCTACCCGGACGACTGGTACTGGCTCGAGGACGACCCGGTGAACGGCTGGGCCGGCGACCGCTACAGCACATGGGTCGAGGGCGACGAGCGGGTCTGCACGCAGGTCGACGTCGCCATGGACGACGCCAAGGCCGCCGAGACGCTCACGGACGCCCTGAGGACGTGGGTGGACGACGGCGGCAGCGTCCGCGGCGGCGAGGGGACGTCCCTCGTGCTGGAGCGTTGCGCGACCCTGACGTGAGGTGGAAAGCCTTGGGACGTGTGCGAGCTGACCACAGGTAGCGGGTCCGGCCCGAGCAGCACGCCCGGGCGTCCCCTCGCGCTCGTGACCGGGGCGTCGAGCGGCATCGGGTACGAGCTGGCGAAGCGGTTCGCCTCGCACGGCTTAGACGTGGTGCTGGCCGCCGAGGACGACGCGGTGCACGCGGTGGCGCGGGAGTACGGGCCTCATGGCGTGACCGCGCACGCGGTGCAGGCCGACCTGGCGACCCGGTCGGGGTCGAGGAGCTGCTGCGGTCGCTGGACGCGTTGGGGCGGCCGGTCGCTGCCGCGGCGATCAACGCCGGCGTGGGGGTCGGCGGCCGGTTCGACGAGACCGACCTCGACGACGACCTGCGGCTGATCGCGCTCAACGTCACGGGCGCCGTCCACCTCGCGAAGACCCTCGTCCGGCAGATGGTGGCGAGGGGCGACGGCAAGCTGCTGTTCACGTCGTCGCGGGCGGCGTCATCAACAAGGTTCAGGTCGCGACCACCGGGGTGCTGTCGGACGAGCTGAAGGCGAAGGCGCACCGCAAGCTCACCGAGCCGGGCAGCCGCTCCTGACCCCGCCGACTTGTCAGACCCTCGTGCGGTGTGGGCCTACCTGGGTCTGCCACAGAGGGGGGTCAGACGGCGTGTCAGACCCTCGTGCGGTGTGGGCCTACGTGGGTCTGACACAAGGGCGGGTCAGCTCGTCGTGCCGCTCTCGCCCAGCTGCCGGAGATAGCGCTCGAAGTCGGCGGCGAGCTCGTCGCCGTCCGGCATCTCGTCGGCGGGCAGGCTGGGGCTGAGCAGTCCCGGCCCCTCGAGGGTCCGGCCCGCCGCGACCGCGTCGTACTGGACCTCCAGCTGGTGCACGGCCTCCTGCGTGTCCGGCGAGGCGGCGACCTGCTTGTCGACCTCGGTGAGGACGTCGACACCGGCCTCGCGCAGCCGGAGCGTCGGCAGTGCCAGACCCGTGGTCTCCGAGACCGCGTCGAGCAGGGTGACCGACGCGGGCGGGAACTCGGCCGCGGCGAGGTAGTGGGGGACGTGTGCGGTGAAACCCATCGTGGTGTGGCCCGCCTCCGCGAGGCGGAGCTCCAGGAGCGCGCTGGCGTGTCCCGGCACGCTCACGTCGCCGACCCAGCGCGGCCTGCCCGCGATCAGCGACCGGTCGCTCGCGTGGGGTGTCAGCCCCACCGGACGGGTGTGCGGCGCGGCCCACGGGATGCCGTGCAGCCCGATGGTCAGCTCGGTCCCCGTTCGCTCGACGAGCTGCAGGACGGCGGCGGTGAAGCGCTGCCACTGGAAGTCCGGCTCGGGTCCGGTCAGGACGAGGAACGGGTGGTCCTCGGCGTCCTTGACGAGGTGCAGGACCAGCTCGGGCATCTCCACGGACTCGAAGTGGTCCTCCCGGAACTCCATCCGCGGCCGGCGGGCCCGGTAGTCGAGGACCTGGTCCACGTCGAACCTCGCGAGGGGCCGCGACGGCAGCTCCGCGAGGAGGTGGCGGGTGGCGAGGCTGGCGGCCCCGCCGGCGTCGACGAAGCCCTGCAGCGCGTGCAGCAGCACCGGGCCGCGGGCGTCGTCCGCCTTCGGGGACGACGTCAGCGCGGCGAGTGCGTCGTCGTCCACGACGTAGAGCTCCTCGGGGGCCAGCACGTCCCAGCCTCTCTGTCGAACGATGCGGAAATGAGCTACTCGTCAGTTGTCAACGCGGCAGAGTGCCGCGCTCATCCCCGCGGCCGAGGTTTGGCGTCGGAGGGACGTCAGACGGCGAGCCGCCGGGCACTCCGCCGGCGGCCGCCGACCAGGTGGTCGACGCTGAAGCGCCCGGCGCCGATCACCGCCAGCAGCAGGGACGCGGCGCCGAGCACGAGGACGAGCTCGTAGCCGCCCTGGTCGACGAAGAGGCCTGAGCCCGCGTGGACGAAGGCGAACGCGCCGAGCATGTTGACCAGCAGCAGCAGCCCGGCGACAGGGACCGCCAGGCCCAGGATGAGAGCGGCACCGCCGGCGAGCTCCACCAGGGCGGCGAGCCACGCGGCGACGGGGCCAGCGGGCACGCCGACCTGCTCGAAGAACGCAGCAGTGCCGTCGATGCCGTTCTGGAACAGCTTTTGCCAGCCATGGGCGAAGAACACGAGACCGACCGCGACGCGGGTCAGCAGGATGGCGAGGTCACGGGCGGGGGCGGGGATGGTCACGGTGGTTTCCTTTCGACGTGGGGTGACGTGCTATGCCAGTTGACGGCCTTGTAGGTGACGGTCAGGCGACGACGGCGAACCCGCCGGTCCAGGCGATCTTCTCGCCGGCGGCCAGAGCGATCTGCAGGAAGCCGAGTGCCTCGAGCTCGTGGGCACGGCGCAGCGAGCCGGCATCGATCGCGTTCAGGCCGGCGGCCGAGACGATCCCTGCGAGCAGTGACTTCGCGTCGGCGTCGTCGCCCGCGATCAGGACGGTCGTGACCTCGTTGCCGACCCTGCCCGAGGCGAGGGTGGCGGCGAAGGTGGTGTTGAACGCCTTGAGCACGCGGGACTGCGGCAGGGACGCGGCGATCTCGTGGGCGGCGGAGCCGTCCGCCGCGACGACCAGGGAGTCGAACGTGTCGAAGTCGACCGGGTTGGTGATGTCGACGACGACCTTGCCGGCCAGCTGCTCACAGCGCTGGCCGACGATGTCGGCGACCGCCCCGTAGGGCACCGCGAGGACGACGACCTCGCCGGTGACCTGTGTGTCCGCGTCGTCGTGGCCGACCAGCTCGACGGTGTTGCCACTGCGGCTGACCACACCGGCGATGGCCTGGCCCATGTTGCCGGTCCCGATGATGCTCACCTGCGTCATGACGGTCTTCCTCCATGAATCCGTTGTCGCTACAACTTCACACTATGCAGCAAGAGTTGTCGCAACAATCATCCTGGGGGACAATGTGAGCGTGGACACTCCCTGGCTGGACAGGCGCGAGCTGCGCTCCTGGGTCCGTCTCGTCGGCATCCTCGAGCTGCTGCCAGGGGTGCTCGACGCCCAGCTACGCCAGGACGCCGACGTGACCGAGTTCGAGTACTACGTGCTGGCGATGCTGTCCGAGGCCCCCGACCGCACGTTGCGCATGACGCAGCTGGCCCGGCAGACCAACGCGACACTGCCCAGGCTCTCTCACGTCGTGACCCGCCTGGAGGCGCGGGGCCTGTTGGAGCGCTTCCAGTGCGCGGAGGATCGTCGGGCGACCAACGCCCGGCTGACCGAGGAGGGGTGGGCGAAGGTGGAGCAGGCGGCGCCGGGCCACGTGAGGAACGTTCGGCAGCACGTCATCGACGCACTGAGCGACGAGCAGGTCGACCAGCTCGCCGAGATCGGCGACGCGATCCTCACCAGGCTGGACCCGACCGGGTCTATGGCCGCGACCTACACCCGTTACGACGAGCCTTCCGAGTCACAGGCTGGAGAGGCACCCTCTGGATGAGGAGAACCGGTGATGTGAGGTTCGGCCGGCGCTGACCATGGTGACGAACGACGCGGACGAGCGGCGCCTGTGCCTCGGCCCGTGGGCGCAGCCGTCGTGACGGTTGCTACCGTCGGCGTTGCCGATGCCCCGTCCCGCGGACACGTCCCGGGTGAGGCCGTCGGGGGAGGGCTGGCCGAGCGGCCGATGGCGGCGGTCTTGAAAACCGCTAGGGCGGAACCAACCCGTCCTCGTGGGTTCGAATCCCACGCCCTCCGCTTACCGCTCCTCCAGGCACAACGCACG
>JBKHWX010000213.1:0-3697 GCA_046566325.1 Actinomycetes bacterium
CGGTGTCTGCCATCCGCCACGGCGGCCCCCGGCGCCGTTCGAAGCAGCGCTGTCGAGCGGCCTCGGTCGGCTTGCTATCCTGGCACGCGCCTTGGTCCCCTACGGGATCCGGGGTACGGCAGGTTGCCCGAGCGGCCAATGGGAGCGGACTGTAAATCCGTCGCGAAAGCTACGCAGGTTCGAATCCTGCACCTGCCACCTCGATACGTCCCTGAGCTGCAGGCTCAGGGCCCGCACAAGTCCATAGCCGCGGCGCGGAGCGGACGACGCCACCGACCGGTGGTCTGACCGCCCGGGTCCGGAGCGGCGTCAGCGGAGGAGGTCGGACGTGCTGCAGGTGGTCGGTGCGGGACTGCCTCACACGGGAACGACGTCGACGAAGGCCGCTCTGGAGCGGCTCGGCTTCGGTCCCTGCTACCACATGTTCGAGATCCTCACGCACCCCGACCACGTCGACCGGTGGCTCCCTGCCGCCGAGGGCGAGATCGAGGACTGGGACCGGGTTCTTGCCGGCTACAGGTCCACCCAGGACTGGCCGGCCAGCTACTTCTGGCGCGAGCTCGCGGCCGCCTACCCGGATGCCAAGGTCGTCCTGACCGTTCGCGACCCGCACGCGTGGTTCCCGAGTATGCGGATGCTGATGGCCGGACCTCCCGCTGCGCTGGCGTCTGGAACGGCGCAGGACCTGCCCGAGCCGGTGAGGAACGCCCTGGCCGGCATGCAGCGGCTGCGCCCCGTCCTCGAGCTGATCGGCCGGTCCTACTTCGGCCCGGACTGGCACTTCGGGCAGGAGATGACCGACGAGGCCCAGGCGGTCGAGGCCTTCGAGCGGCACGTTGCGACGGTCCGGGAGGCGGTGCCCCCGGAGCGGCTCCTGGTCTTCGACGTGCGCGAGGGCTGGCAGCCCTTGTGCACGTTCCTGCGTGTGCCCGTCCCCGACGAGCCGTTCCCGCACCTGAACGAGGGGCAGTCGATGCGGGAGGCTTTCGCGCGGGTCCGGAGCGGCGTTCCCCTCTCGTCGGTCTTCGACGGCTCTGTTCCGCGGCCAGCCGAGAGCTGAGCAGGACGACGCCTCCGGGAAGACTTGGGCCACCCACACCCCGACGTTCGCTGACGAAGTGGTTGTCGGAACCGGGCATTTCGGGCGGCGTAGCAACCTCTTCGTCAGCAAACCCAACCGTCGGGGGCGAACGCAGCCGTCGAGGGACGAACCTGCGGGATGGTGAGCGCCGTTAGCGAGCCGGCGCGATCGCGGCGACGGCGTCCGCCAGGTCGGCGACCGCGCGTCGCACGGTCTCGTCGCCGAGGTCGGTCGTCAGGTCGAGGTGGAAGCCCATGAACGCCGCGTCGATGATCGTGACGACCCGCGACGCGGCGGCGCGGCTCACGCCGGAACGCACGAGGTGGTCGACGAGTGACGCCGTCCAGATGGTGTTCGCCTCTCGGATGACCGAGTGGTACGGCTCGCGCCCGAGGAGCCCCAGCGCCGCCGCCTCGATGTAGAGGCGCGACGGGCGGTCGACCTCGTCCGACCGCATGGCCGCCCACAGCTCGTGGACGCCGCGACGCAGGTTCGGCGACGGCGGCAGGCTCCTGATGTACTCGGTGGCGCGGTCGTTCGACGTCCTCAGGACCGCCGCCACCAGGTCGTCCTTCGTGCCGAAGTGGTACAGCAGCATCCGGTCGCTGGTACCGAGAGCGGCGGCGAGCGGGCGCAGGCTGAGCCCGATGAGACCGTTCTCGAGCGCGTAGTCCGTCGCCGCCCGAGTCCACTCCTCGCGTCTCTGGCGGTCCTTCGCCATCGGTCCTCCGTGATCGAGCCGTGCTCTTAGTGTAGCGGGAGCTACAGTAGTCTACGTAGCAATCGCTACAGATCGTGAGAGGACTCATCATGTACGGCGCGTTCGCGCTGCTGCTCGTCGCCATCGCCACGGAGGTCGCCGCCACGTCGATGCTGCCGCGCGCCAACGGCTTCCGCGACCCGCTCTGGACGGCTCTTGTGCTCGTCGGCTCCGGCGTTTCCATCTGGCTCCTGGCGGTCGTCGTCCGCTATCTGCCGGTGTCCACGACGTACGCGGTGTGGTCCGGTCTCGGCACGGCCGCGGTCGCGGTGATCGGAGTCGTCTGGCTGGGTGAGTCCTGGAACTGGATCACCGCGACGGCGCTGGCCATGATCGTCGCCGGCGTCGTGCTGCTGAACCTGCAGGTCGCGCACTGAGGGACCTCGCCCCATGCACGTACGCTGACGAAGTCGCGGTTCCGATGCGACATTTCCGGCGTGATCGGAACCACTGTGTCTGGGGTACCGGCCGCGTGCCGGGGACGAGGCTGCCGTTGGCGGGTGCGGCGCCTGCCGAGTTCGTGCCACCGGCCGCGACCGTGTAACCTTGCCGGGCGTTGCCCCTTTAGCTCAGTCGGCAGAGCATCTCCATGGTAAGGAGAAGGTCTAGGGTTCGATTCCCTAAAGGGGCTCTCGGGGTGCTCGGCGCGAGCAGCGTCGGCAGCCGGTGCGGCGGGGTAGCTCAGATGGTTAGAGCACACGGCTCATAATCGTGGTGTCGCGGGTTCGATTCCCGCCCCCGCTACCGATCTCCCCGGCCCTCGTCGAGGGCCGGCCGGTCGGAGGCGATTCGACCTCCGCCGGGTCGCTTGAGTAGTCTTGTCCGTCGGCGCACCCGGGTGCGCCGTCTGAGGTCCCGTGAGAGAAGGTGCGTCCCGTTGGCCAGCAAGACCGCTGACGTCCGTCCGAAGATCACTCTGGCCTGCACCGAGTGCAAGGAGCGGAACTACATCACGCGGAAGAACCGGCGCAACGACCCGGACCGCCTCGAGATGAAGAAGTTCTGCCCGCGCGACGGGCGTCACACGCTGCACCGCGAGACGCGCTGACCCTCCCCGAGCGGGACCGCAGCCAGCTTCACGAGCGGGGCCATCCGTCCGGGTGGTCCCGCTGTCGTATGTCACCGCTACGTTGAGGACCACGAGCGGCTCGCCCACCAGCACTCAGCAGCGAGGAGGGGACGATGGCGGTCAACGCCGATTTCGTCGGCAGGGTCTACCCGCCGGACGACGTCTACGAGGTCGGCCGGGAGAAGATCCGCGAGTTCGCGGAGGCACTCGCGGGAGCCGACGGCGGAGCGTTCGTCGCGGACTCCGCAGGGGCGGCCCAGGGCGCGTCCGGCGTCCACCCGGCCTACGTCGACCCCGAAGCCGCGCGCGCCCTCGGCTATCCGGACGTGATCGCCCCGCCGACCTTCGCGGTCATCGTCGCCCAGCGCAGTGACGCCCGGCTGGTACGGGACCCGGAGGCGCACATCGACTTCAGCCGCATCGTCCACGGGGACCAGCGCTTCCGGCACCACCGGCCGATCGTCGCGGGGGACCGCCTCGTCGCGACCCTGCACGTCGACTCGGTCCGGTCCATGGGCGGTCACTCGATGGTCACCACGCGCAGCGAGATCGCCACCGAGGCCGGGGAGGCGGTCTGCACCGCCACGTCGACACTCGTCGTCCGCGGAGAGGAGGGCTGATGACCGAGACAGCGGCTCGCCGACGGCTGGCCGACCTGAGCGTCGGCGACGAGGTGGCGCGCCAGACCTACCCGGTCCGCCGCGTCGACCTCGTCCGCTACGCGGGTGCGAGCGGCGACTTCAACGTCATCCACTGGAACGAGCGGTTCGCGAAGGAGGTCGGCCTC
>JBKHWX010000214.1:0-3791 GCA_046566325.1 Actinomycetes bacterium
CGTCGTCCGCGTCGCCCCGCAGGAGCGCGTCGACGACGAGCGCCTCGAGGCGGGCGTCCCAGGCTCCGCGGGCCTCGGCCGCCTCGGCGTACAGCTCGGCGGCCGCGAAGGCGACCTCTCGCGAGTATCGGAGCGCCGACTCGCGCACCGACCGCTCGTAGCCCGGCAGGGCGAGCAGACCGACGTTGTCCTCGACGACCTGCACGATCGTCCGGACGAGCTGCAAGGTCTGGCTGAGCGTGACCGAGCGCGTGAGCTCGCGAGGTGCCCTGCCGAACACGTCGGCCGTGATCGTGAGGGGAGTGGTCGGGTCGCGGTACCAGGAGGTGAACCCGGCGATGCCGGCCTGGGCGACGAGGCCGACCCACGAGCGGTCCTGGGGAGGCATGGCCCGGTACCAGGGCAGGGACTCCTCGAGCTGGCGTAGCGCGATCGTCGCCACCTCCCCGTTGGGGCGACGCAGCCCTGGAGCGCCTGCGATCCCTACGGGAGGGCCTGCCGGCGCAGTGTCAGGGGGCGGGTCGCCGGCAGCCTGCTGCTGCGCTCCCGCCGACACGGTCCGATCATAGCGTCGGAGCCAGCCGCGGAGGCGTCCGGCGAGCCGGCCGAGCCTTTGTGGAGTTACGACAACGCCCGGACCCCCGCCGGACGGAGGCCAGCGGGGTAAAGGGTGAGGGGTTATGGTCATCCGGACGAAACACGGGGCACCGGACGGCGCAGCTCGGCCCGGCCCTGGGAAGGACAGCATGGGATTCCTGGACCGACTGCGCGCACGGGTGTCGCGAGCGACGCCGCCCGTGCTCAAGCCCGCTCTCCGCTCCGTCAGCGGAAGGGCGGGCGCCCGGCGACGCAGCAGCGTCCGCGCGCCGCTCGACCTGGCTCGTGAGAACGGCCTGCGGATGCGGCTGCACGACGACCCCAACGACGAGCGGGCGTTCGACGAGCTCGCGGAGATCGTGCGTCACCGGGCGGCCCTCGGCCACGTGCCGGAGGGAAAGCTCGGCCAGCCCGTGCCTCCGAGCGACCCGGAGCGGGCAGCGAACGACGCGGTGTGGGCGCTCGCCGAGGAGGTCGCGCAGAACCACCGGGCCTGGCACCCGCTGGTCGAGCTCGCCCGGCTGTCCATCCACAACGACCGCAAGGGCGCCCTTCGCCGCCTGGGCACCGCCGCCGAGCGCGACCCCTCGGGATGTGCGCTCGTCGAGGGGCTGGAGATGCTGCGCCAGGCCGGCCTGCCGGACGAGGCGCTCGGCCTCGGCGTCGGGCACTGGCGCCCGCGGGAGCACGACGTCGAGGCCGGCCGCCAGCTCGTGCAGGCCGCGGTCGAGGCCGGGCGGGTCGGGGAGGCCCGGCGCCACCTGGAGGCGCTCTCACAGCACCCGGACAAGGGCCGGGTGGCCCAGGTCCGCGAAGAGCTCGACCGCCTGATCCCGGCGCCCGGCCGCCGTCCCTGACGGGAGCGGCGCCGCACATCGCAGCGCCGCCGCCCCACCGCATCTGATCATGGGGCCCAGCCCACCCTCAGGAGGCGGGATCCCATGATCAACGCCGGTCTCGAGCCCGCCCCTCGGCCAGGTCAGGCTCCCTCGCCCAGCGTGCTGCCCGACGTCCCGGCGCTCGGGTCGTCGAGGCGGTAGCGCTCGAAGGCCTTCGCCGGCGCTCCGGAGTCGACCTCGCCGTGGTTCGCCAGCAGGGACAGGGCCTGGTAGGCGACCGACGGGCCGTCGATGTGGAAGTACCGGCGGACGGCGGCACGCGTGTCGGACAAACCGAAACCGTCCGTGCCCAGCGACACGTACTCGTTCGGCACGTACTGTCGGATCTGGTCCGGCACCGCCCGCATCCAGTCGGACACCGCGACGACCGGCCCGGTCCCGCCGTACTTGGCCAGCTGCTGGGCGACGAACGGCGTCGGCCGCTCCTCACCCGGGTGCTCGAAGGCGTACTTGTCGCACTCGAGACCGTCGCGGCGCAGCTCGTTCCACGACGTGACGCTCCAGACGTCCGCGTCGACGCCGAAGTCCTTGCCGAGCAGCTCCTGCGCCTCGAGCGCCCAGGGGACGCCCACGCCGGACGCCATCAGCTGCACCCGCGGCCGACCCGTGTTCTGGTGCCCGCGGCTCAGCAGGTAGATGCCCCGGAGCACGCCCTCGACGTCCAGGTTCTCCGGCTCGGCCGGCTGCAGCATCGGCTCGTTGTAGACCGTGAGGTAGTACATGACGTCGGGGTCGCGGTTCTGCTGCCAGGGCTGGCCACCTTCGCCGGAGCCGTACATCCGCTCCAGGGCGTCCCGGACGATGTGCGCCACCTCGTAGCCGTACGCCGGGTCGTACGAGACCACCGCCGGGTTGGTCGCCGCGAGCAGCAGGGAGTGGCCGTCGGCGTGCTGCAGGCCCTCGCCCGTGAGCGTCGTCCGGCCGGCGGTCGCACCGAGCAGGAACCCGCGCGCCATCTGGTCCGCCGCGGCCCAGATCCCGTCACCGGTGCGCTGGAAGCCGAACATCGAGTAGAAGATGTAGACGGGGACCATCGGCTGGCCGTGCGTCGCGTAGCTGCTGCCCGCCGCCGTGAACGCGGCGATCGAGCCCGCCTCGTTGATGCCCACGTGCAGGATCTGACCCTGCTCGGACTCCTTGTACGCCAGCATCAGCTCACGGTCGACCGACACGTAGTTCTGGCCGTGCGGGTTGTAGATCTTGGCCGTCGGGAAGAACGAGTCCATCCCGAAGGTGCGGGCCTCGTCCGGGATCACCGGGACGACGCGCGAGCCGAACTCCTTGTCGCGCATCAGGTCACGCAGCAGCCGGACGAACGCCATCGTGGTCGCCACCTGCTGCTTGCCCGAGCCCCGCTTGAGCACCGCGTACGCGCCGGAGTCCGGCAGGTGCAGCGGCACGTGCTCGGTGCGTCGCTCCGGCACGTAGCCGCCGAGGGCCCGCCGGCGCTCCTGCAGGTACTGGATCTCCGGGGAGTCCTGGCCGGGGTGGTAGTACGGCGGCAGGTACGGGTCGGCCTCGAGCACCTCGTCGCTGATGGGGATCCGCAGGCTGTCGCGCAGGCCCTTCAGGTCGTCGAGCGTGAGCTTCTTCATCTGGTGGGTCGCGTTGCGCCCGGCGAAGTGCGCGCCGAGGCCGTAGCCCTTGATCGTCTTGGCGAGGACGACGGTGGGCTGCCCGGTGTGCTCCATGGCGGCCTTGTACGCGGCGTAGACCTTGCGGTAGTCGTGGCCGCCGCGCTTGCGGCGCCAGATGTCCTCGTCGCTGTCGTTCTCGACCATCCGCTTCGTCCGTGGGTCGCGCCCGAAGAAGTGGTCCCGGATGAACGCGCCGCTCTCTGCCCGGTAGGTCTGGTAGTCGCCGTCCAGCGTCCTGTTCATGAGGTTCACGAGGGCGCCGTCGCGGTCGCCCGCGAGCAGCGGGTCCCACTCCCGGCCCCAGACGACCTTGACGACGTTCCAGCCGGCGCCACGGAAGAACGACTCCAGCTCCTGGATGATCTTGCCGTTACCCCGGACCGGGCCGTCGAGCCGCTGCAGGTTGCAGTTGATCACGAAGATCAGGTTGTCGAGCTCCTCGAAGGTGGCGACGTGGGCGAGGCCGCGGCTCTCCGGCTCGTCCATCTCGCCGTCCCCGAGGAACGCCCACACCTTCTGGTCGGACGTGTCCTTGATGCCTCGGTTGTGCAGGTACTTGTTGAACTGCGCCTGGTAGATCGCGTTCATCGGGCCGATCCCCATCGAGACGGTGGGGAACTCCCAGAAGTGCTTCATCAGCCTGGGGTGCGGGTACGAC
>JBKHWX010000215.1:0-16562 GCA_046566325.1 Actinomycetes bacterium
GCCGTCACCAACCTGACCCCCAAGTGCCGACGCCACCACCAGCACAAGACCCTCGGCCTGTGGAAGACCCACCGGCAGGCCGACGGGTCCATCCGGTGGACCACCCTGCTCGGCACCCAGGTCACCGCCCGGCCAGAGCCCCTCCCCGGCTGCTGACAGAGGTCGGGAATCGTCGGCCGGGGCAGCGAGCGTCAGTGGCGCGAGGTGGGGCACGGCCGGACAGGCCGGTGCGGGTCCGTACGCCGGGCCGGGGGAGTCGGGGCCAAGCGTGCCGAGCGTCGCACTTGGTCCCTCCGCGCCAGGTGCGACGCGAAGCGCAGGTGATCCACGATGGCAGGGACGTCTCAGCCACCACCGGGATGCGGGCCTCGACTCCGTCAGCGGCCCTGGAACGTCGGCGTCCGCTTGCCGACGAAGGCGTCGACCGCCTCGTGGTGGTCCTCCGTCGCGCCGGTCAGGGCCATCAGCTCGGCCTCACGGTCCAGCGAGGTCTGGAGGTCGTGGGCGGCCGAGAACACGACGGCCTGGCGGATCGCGGCGTACGCCTGGGTCGGGCCGGCCGCCAGCTGGCGGGCGACCTGGATGCCGCGAGCGGGGAGCTCGTCGTCCGGGACGACCTCGGTGGCCAAGCCGAGCTCGAGCGCCTCAGCGGCGCGCACGGTCCGTGGCATCAGCAGCAGCTCCTTCGCCCGAGCCATGCCGACCAGGCGCGGAAGCCACCAGGAGGACCCGGTGTCGCAGGAGAGGGCGATGCCGGCGAAGGCGAGGTTGAAGCCAGCGGACTCCGCGATGATCCGGATGTCGGCCGCCATGGCGATCGATGCGCCCGCCCCGGCTGCGACCCCGTTCAGGGCGGCGACGACCGGCTTCCCCATGGTCGCGAGCATCAGCGCCACCGGGCTGTAGTGCTTCGGCACGGTCGACCAGAGGGACTCGTCCCCGGCCCGCTGCAGCGCGATGTGCTCACGCAGGTCCTGGCCGACGCAGAAAGCACGACCGGTGCCGGTGAGCAGCACGCACCGCACCTCGTCGTCGTCGGCTGCCTGCTGCACCGCGTCCCGGAGTGCCTCCTTCGTCGGGGTGTCGAGTGCGTTCATCGCGGCGGCCCGGTCGAAGGTGATCATGGCCAGCCCGCGGTCCACCTCGTACCGGACGGGATGGTCAGAGGGCTGCGGTTCCGGCGACGACATGGCATCTCCTTGGTCTCGGTTCGAGGGGTCGGATGTCGGCCGCGCTCACCCCGGGTCGAGGCAGCTGTCGACGAACCGGTCGGCCTTCGCGCGCAGGGACTGGGCGGCAGCGTCGAACAGCTCCGCGGCGGCCCGACCGGGCCAGTCTGCCGGGAGCAACGCTGGCGGCAGCGCAGGGTCGGTGAACAGGAACTTCCGCCACTCGTGCACGAGCCGGAACCGGACCGCGAACGCCTTCTCGTCGTCCGGGTCCGGGCCCGCCTGCTCGAGCAGCTCCCGCGCCAGGGCCGTCCAGGCGTGGTACGCCTCCGCCAGGGGTGCGAGGTCCCACGCCTGGGCGACCAGGGTCGCGGCGTCGCTCTCCGCCTCCGCCGTGAAGGTCTGCACGGGCACGTCGCCGGCGAGGATCGCCGTCAGCTCCGGCGAGTGCCGCGGCGCGATCCACACCCCGCTCGACAACGGTGCGTACCCGAGGTACCGCAGTGCCGGCTCCAGCTGCCCGCGAAGCGAGCGGCGAAGCGGCGTCGACACGACGAGCATGTGCCACCGGCCGTCCCAGCCGCCTTCCGGTCCATTCGTGGGCACGGTCCGGTAGATCCGGGCGTGCGCCTCGTCCAAGCGCCGTTCCGCCCGCTCCGTGAGCGCGTACCCCGGACCCTCCGGAAGCCGCACCGGCGCGAGCCATCCCTGTCGCACCATCCTCGAGACGCCGGTGCGAACGGCCGCGACCGAGATCCCGAGCGGAGCCAGCAGCCGCACGAGCGCTGCGACAGGCGCCACGCCGCCTCGCCAGCGCAGGTGGTCGCCGTAGACGTCGAAGAGCGCGGACCGGGCGTGCACCTGCCTCATACTGCCGCGTCAGACTCTCGTGCGTTCAGGGCCTACATCGGTCTGACGGTCGCCCCCAGCTCTCCTCGGGTCAGCTCCTCGTGCGGCGGGAGCCTATGTGGGCCTGACACATGTGGGGTGTACCCACAGGTTCCGCAGCACCCGCACGGGCGACTCCGGCGGACCGGTTTCGTCCTCCGCCGGAGAGCCGGGATAATGTCTCCGATCACGCTGCGTGTCCGCCGTCCGGCTAGGCGGTGCTCAGCCTCCGCCGGCCCGCCGGTGGGCAGCAGCAGCGCAGTGCCACCTTCAGGAAGAGGAGCGCCAGATGGCGGCGATGAAGCCCAGGACCGGAGACGGTCCGCTCGAGGTCACCAAGGAGGGGCGTGGCATCGTCATGCGCATGCCCCTGGAGGGTGGTGGACGGCTCGTCGTCGAGATGACTCCAGACGAGGCGAACGCCCTCGGCGACGCATTGAAGAGCGCGACGGGCTGACAGGCCCTCACCGCAAACGGCCCCGCTCCACGGGCGATCCCGCCTACCGGAGCGGGGCCGTTGCCGTCTCTGGCTGCTGTGGCACCGTCGACCCTGCGGCGGTGGCCTCGGTAGGTTGGGGCGGTGCGAGCAGACGACGCAGGCCTGCCGCGGCTCTCGACACGCGACTCGCGGGACCTCTTCGCCGTGCCGGCGGACGTCCTGGCCGTCGGCCTCGCGGCTCCTGCTCGGGGGGAGCGGGACCCGCAGCCGCGTGCGGGCGTCGCCGACGTTACGGCGCACTACGGCGTCGACCTGCCGGCCGTGTGCAGCCAGGAGTCGTTCACCGGGGCGGCCGGGCAGGTGCTGGGTCTCCCGGTCGCGGCGCTGCACGGCGGCGTCCAGGCGGCGCGGGCAGCTGACGCGACGCCGGCAACGGTTTCCACGCCCCCAACGGACACGACGCCGGCAACGGATGCGCCGGCGGCAACGGGTTCGACGGGCACAGGCGGGCGACCCAGCCGCCTTCTGCTCGTCGGCCTGGGAGACGAGTCCGCGGTGGCATTCCGGCGCGTTGGGGCGGCCCTCGGCCGGGCCAGCCGAGGCGTCACCTCGCTGGCCACCCCGGTCGTCGCGGACGTCGGTCCCTCCTGCGTCCGCGCGTTCGCCGAGGGTCTGCTGCTGGCCTCCTACTCGCCGCCGCGACACGGGGTGACCGAGGGGCCGAAGCCGCCCGTGCAGCAGGTGGAGCTTCTCGGCTGTGAGGACGACGACGCGCTGCGCAACGCCCGGACGGCTGCGCTCGCTACATGGCGCGTGCGCGACCTCGCCAGCACGCCGTCCTCCACCAAGGGACCCGCCTGGGTCGCGGACCAGGCCATGAGACTCGCCACCGGTGTCCCCGGGGTGAGCATCGAGGTGCTCGACGTCGAGGCGCTGCGCGACCAGGGGTTCGGCGGGTTGCTGGGCGTCGGAGCAGGCTCGGCGACGCCGCCGTGCCTCGTGCGCGTCCAGTGGCGCCCGACGTCGCGAGTCCGAGGCGCCGCGAGCTCCCACTCGACAGGGTCACACGTCGTCCTCGTGGGGACGGGCATCACGTTCGACACTGGCGGCCTGTCGATCAAGCCGCGCGAGGCGATGGTCCCCATGAAGACCGACATGGCCGGCGCCGGGGTCGTGCTCGCGACCGTGCTGGCCGCCGCCGACCGGCAGCTCCCACACCCGGTGACGGCCCTGCTGCCGCTCGCCGAGAACGCCTTCGGCGCCTCGTCGTACCGGCCCGGCGACGTCCTGACGGTCTACGGCGGGACGACGGTCGAGATCGTCAACACGGATGCTGAGGGCCGCCTCGTGCTCGCCGACGCCCTCGCCTACGCCGACGCCCGGCTGGACCCCGACGTCCTCGTCGACGTCGCCACGCTGACGGGCGCGGCGTCCCTCGGTCTCGGCCGTCGCCACGCGGCGCTCTACACCGCGGACGGCGACCTGGCGGCCGGTCTCGAGGCGGCGGCGGAGCGCACGGGTGAGCGCGTGTGGCGGATGCCGCTGGTGGAGGACTACCGGCCGGCCCTGGACTCCGACGTCGCGGACCTGTGCCACGTGACCGACCGCGCCGTCTCGGCAGGGTCCATCACGGCGGCCCTGTTCCTTCGTGAGTTCGTGGGCGACCGACGGTGGGCACACCTCGACATCGCCGGACCCGCTCGGGCCGACTCCGACGAGCACGAGGTGACCAAGGGCGCGACCGGCTACGGCGCACGGCTGCTGCTGGACTGGCTGACACAGCTGAGTGGCTGACACACCTGACTGGCTGACACAGCTGCTGTGAGGGCGCTGCCGTGAGGCCGCTGCTGTGAGCGGTACTGTCCGCCCCTCACCCCCTCAGCGCTTGACGGCGACGAGCAGGCCGTCCCCGCACGGCAGCAGGGCGGGGACGAGGTCCTCGTGCCCGCGGACGCGCTTGCCGAGCTCACGGATGGCGGTCGTCGTCTCGTCGCGCTGCGCCGGATCGGCGACCTTGTCGTGCCACAGGGCGTTGTCGACCGCGAGGACGCCCCCGCTGCGCAGCAGCCGCAGGGCCTGTTCGAGGTAGGCGTCGACGTCCTGCTTGTCGGCGTCCACGAGGACGAGGTCGTAAGCGCCGTCCGTCAGCCTGGGCAGCACGTCGAGGCCGCGGCCGGTGATGACGCGAGCACGATTCGGTCGGATGCCACCCTCGGTGAACGTCTGGCGCGCCGCCCGCTGGTGCTCCGCCTCCACGTCGATGGTGGTGAGGACGCCGTCCTCGGGCATCCCACGCAGCAGCCACAGGCCGGAGACCCCGGTGCCCGTACCGATCTCGACCACCGCCTTGGCCCTCACAGCCGCCGCCAGTACCCGCAGTGCCGCGCCGGCGCCCGCGCCGACGGGTGTGCAGCCCAGCTCCTCGGCCCGGTCGCGTGCGCGCATGAGCACCTCGTCCTCGGGGACGAACTCCTCCGCGAACGCCCAGCTGGCGAGTTTCGACGCGCTGATGACCGCCTCCTGCTGCCCCACGTAGCCTCGGCCGAGACCGCCGAGCCGGCGGTCGGCAGATTCCCCTGCCACGTCAGGGTAGTGGGCGGCGCCGACCCGGCCGGTCACCGCAGCCCGTGGGCGCGACGCTGTAGTCCTCCCAGGTTCCTCTCAGGGTTACCGGGAACGATGGGGGGTTCGAGAGCGTTCGAACAGGGGAAGCGGATGCAGGATGACGAGAGGCAGGACCACGTGACGGTGGCGGTGGGGGTGGAGCCGACCGATGTGTCGGCGCTCGACGCCCCCGTGTCGCCCGAGCTGACGAAGCCCACTGAGCTGTGGCAGCCCCCGAGCTGGGAGCAGGTGGTCAGCGAGCACTCGGCCCGCGTCTACCGGCTCGCCTACCGGCTCACCGGCAACCCTCATGACGCCGAGGACCTCACCCAGGAGGTCTTCGTGCGGGTCTTCCGCTCGTTGTCCTCGTACAAGCCGGGCACGTTCGAGGGCTGGCTCCACCGCATCACCACCAACCTCTTCCTCGACCAGGTCCGGCGAAAGCAGCGGATCCGGTTCGACGCGCTCGCGGAGAACGCGGACGACCGCCTCGAAGGCCACGATCCGGGCCCGGAGCGGGCCTTCGAGCACGCCAACCTGGACGTGGACGTCCAGGAGGCCTTGGGTCGTCTCTCCCCGGAGTTCCGCGCGGCCGTCGTCCTCTGTGACATCGAGGGGCTCTCGTACGAGGAGATCGCTGCCACGCTGGGTGTGAAGCTCGGCACGGTCCGCTCGCGCATCCACCGCGCCCGCGCGCAGCTGCGCGACGCTCTCGCGCACCGGGACCCCACGCCTCCTCGCCGCGAGCGGGTGCGATGAGCCATCTCGGCGACAGGGTTACGTCCCTGGTGGACGGCGAGCTGGCGCCCGACGCTGCGGCGCGGGCTCACGCTCACCTGCTGCAGTGCGACCTTTGTCGTTTCGCAGTCGAGGCCGAGCGGACGGCCAGACGGCTCCTGCAGACCGCGGCCGACCCCGCCGTCCCGGCCGCCCTCACCGCCGCGCTGCTGACCATGGGAGGACCGGCGGGTCCGCTGCCGCCCCGCCCCGGTCACGTCCCGGGTACGCCGCGGCCAGAGCCGCTGGCGCTGCCGCGCCCGCCGCGCGACGCCGCCGGGTCGAGAGGCGGGAGCCGGACCCTGCTGCGTCCCGCCGCCTCTCCTCCGAACCGTGGGAGGCAGAGCGCCGGCCGAGCGGGCTCCAAGACCGCCCCCTTTCCGGGCGGACCCGGTCGCCGGGTCCGACGGCGGCTTGCGGTCGCCGTCCTCGGGTCGTTCTCCCTGGCCTCCGTCGGCGTGCTGTCCGCCACGGTCCTGACGGGCGTGCTCGCCGACACGCCGTCGGTCCCCACTACCTCGCAGCTCACGGTGGCCCGCCCGGGCGAGGCAGACGGCTCGGGGGAGTCCGGGGCGAGCACGCGGACCCGGTCGTCCAGTCCCGGCGCTACGCCGTCCACGCTGGCCCCGGCAGCGAGCCCCGGCAGTGACATCTCGACGGGTTTGCCCGGGCTCGGTACCCCGGGTCCGGGTATCGCCCAGAGCACCGGGCTGCTCGTGGCCGACGTGTCGCCGGCGGCTGCCGGCACCCCTGCAGCGGCGGGCCTCGCCGCTCCGGCAACCGCCGCCACTCCCGGGCCGACGGCTTCTCGCTGACCCTTCGAGCGCGGCCGGCCCGTGCCCGTGCGCGACAGGGCCGGCGCGGCGAGAGAATCGCTCGCAGGCGTTGGGGAGGCGGCGAGGAGGGGTGCGATGTCCGACGAGGGGTGGCAGCCGCCCGCGCCCGCTCACTCTGCGCCCGCTCACGCAGCGCCTGCTCACTCTGCGGAGGACCTCGGCCTGGCCTCGAACGTGCAGCGCCGTCGCGTCGTCCGCGGCTTGTTCCTCGTCGTCGCCGTGCTCGTTCCTGCGCTGCTCGCCGGGTTCACCGGCGGATGGGTCGCCGGCAGGCAGAACGGCGGGAGCATCTCCCTCGTGACCCCCGGCTCGCAGAGCACCGCTCGCCCCCCGGAGTCGGTGGCTGGGGTGGCGGCGGCCGTGCTGCCGAGCGTCGTCTCGATCGAGACGCGGACCGCGAACGGGCAGGGGACGGGGTCCGGCTTCGTCCTGCGGCCCGACGGGTACATCCTCACGAACAACCACGTGGTCGCTGAGGCGGCCGAGGCCGGCGGTGACATCCGCGTCGTCTTCCCCGACGGGTCGCACGAGGCCGCCAAGGTCGTCGGACGGACGACGGCCTACGACCTCGCCGTCCTCCGGGTGGGCCGCCAGGACCTCCCCGCCCTGCAGCTCGGGGACTCCGAGTCCGTCGTCGTGGGAGACCCGGTGATCGCGGTCGGCGCCCCCCTGGGCCTCGACAGCACGGTGACCACGGGGATCGTCAGCGCGCTGAACCGCCCGGTCGCCGCCGGGGAAGGGCAGGAGAACGCCTTCATCAACGCGATCCAGACCGATGCGGCTATCAACCCGGGCAACTCTGGCGGCCCGCTGGTCGACATGCAGGGCCGGGTCATCGGCATCAACTCGGCGATCGCCCGGCTGCCCGGCAGCCTCTCGCCGACCGGCGGCAACATCGGCCTCGGCTTCGCGATCCCGAGCGAGCAGGCCGCGCGGACGGCGGCACAGCTGATCGCGACGGGCAAGGCCACCTACCCGGTGGTCGGCGTCCTGCTCGACCGCGGCTACGACGGCGAGGGGGTACGGGTGGCGACCCAGCCGCTGCGGGGAGTGCCGCCGGTCACGCCGGACGGCCCCGCCGCCCGAGCGGGGATCAAGCCGGGCGACGTCATCGTCGGGTTCGAGGGGCGGCCCGTCACCGAGCCGGACCAGCTCATCGTCGCGATCCGTGCCCAGACCCCCGGGGACACCGTCACCCTCGACGTCCGGAGCGGCGGCGAGCAGCGGCGCGTGGACGTCGTCCTCGACGAGGCGGACTCCGACAGCTGAGAGCGACCTGAGGAGCAGGAGCGAGGCCGTCCACGTCGCTTACCCAGACCCGCTGTGCGGAGGTAATCTCTTGAGGTGTTCGGCATCAACGGTCCCGAGTTCCTCGTGCTGGCGCTCATCGCGCTGCTCGTGGTCGGACCTGAGCGGTTGCCGCAGTATGCGGCCCAGCTGGGCCGCATCGTGCGTGAGCTGCGGCGGATGGCGAACGGAGCCCGCGAGCAGGTGCGTTCCGAGCTCGGGCCCGAGTTCGACGACATCGACTGGCAGAAGCTGGACCCGAGGCAGTACGACCCGCGGCGCATCGTGCGGGAGGCGCTCTCCGACGCGTGGGACGACGAGCCGGCGTCGCGTGGTCCGATCGTCGGCAGCCGGGACGGGAACCCGACGGTCAGGGGGAGCGGGGCGACGGCGGCCGGCCCCGTCGGCAGCCAGGCCGACGTGCTTCGCGCCCGGCGGCGTCCACCCGGCAGTGCCATGCCGGCACCGCCGCCGTTCGACAGTGAGGCGACGTAACCGAGGGCCGGGCCCGGTAACGGGCCGGCTCAGGGCCAGTCGGATCTGGACCGTCGGCTCAGAGCCCGTCAGCCCACGTCCCGTCAGGTCAGGGGCGGAAGGGACAGAGCGGGCGGGAAGTCGCCCGCCGGCATCGGGCGCGCGATCCCGAAACCCTGCGCGAAGGTGCAGCCGGCGTTCGACAGCCACCGCCTCTGGTCCTCGGTCTCGACCCCCTCGGCGACGACGCCTTGGCGCAGGTCGTGTGCCAGCAGGATGGCGGCGGATACGACCGCGGTGGGGCGCGGGTCGACGCCGAGGCCGGAGATGAAGCTCTGGTCGATCTTGACGACGTCGATGGGCAGGTCGATCAGCCGGGAGAGGGACGAGTAACCCGTCCCGAAGTCGTCCACGACGAGGCTGCAGCCGAGCCGGTGGAGCGCCTCGAGGTGCTCCAGGCTGCGGGCGCTGCTCATCAGCTCGGTCTCGGTGATCTCCAGGCGCAGCCGGCCGGGGGCGACGTCGTGGGCGTCGAGGGCGCTGGAGACCCGCTGCACGAAGTCGTGCCGGATCTGCTGTGCCGCCACGTTGATGTACACGTGCTCGATGGAGTTTCCGGCGTCGTCCCAGCGCCGGAGGTCGGCGCAGACGACGTCCGTCACCCAGTCCCCGATCGGGCCCATCAGACCGGCGCTCTCGGCGATCGAGATGAAGCGGCCGGCGGTGAGCAGCCCGAGGTCGGGGTGCCGCCACCGAAGGAGCGCCTCGCCGGCGGTGACCCGGCCGGTGTCGAGGTCGATGATGGGCTGGTAGTGCACCTCCAGCTCGCCGCGGTCGAGCGCGCCGACGAGCTGGCGCTCGAGCGAGGCCGCGGCGGCGTCGGGGACCAGGGGGCTGGTCAGGTGCTCGATCTGGCCGCGTCCGTTGTCCTTGGCCCGGTACATCGCGTTGCTCGCCGCCGTGAGGACGTCGGTGTCGTCCGCCGCCTGCATGGTGCTGGCGGTCGCGATCCCGATGCTCGCCGTGACGACGAGACGCTCGCCGTGGATCTCGTGGGGGCGTGCGACGGCGTTGAGGCATCGCTCCGCGACCTCGTGGGCGTCGTCCGGGCTGGTCAGGTCCTCCAGCAGCACCGCGAACTCGTCGCCGCCGACCCGCGCGACGACGTCGTCCGACCGGACGGCGCCCGCGATGCGCTCCGCCACGCTGACGAGGAGCTGCTCCCCGACCGTGTGCCCGAAGTTGTGGTTGATGTGGCGGAACCGGTCGACGTCGATGAACAGGACCGAGAGGCTGCGGTTCTCTCCTCGCTGCAGCCGCTTGAGGGCGTGGGCGAGGTGCTCGTGGAACAGAAGGCGGTTGGGCAGCCCGGTGAAGGGGTCGTGCGTCGCCTGCTGCCGGAGCCGCTGCTGCGCCTCGCGCTCGGCAGTGATGTCGGTGAAGAGCAGGAGCACCGGGGGAGGTTCAGGTGCCGCGGGGTGCTTAGCGGCGGTGCCGTCGCCGGACCCCCCGAGCGGGGTGCCGACGAGACACACCCAGCGGACGGCGCCGTCCGGCCGGGCGAGGCGGTAGACGCCGTCCGGGTACGGCGAGCGCGCGAAGGCCGCCGTGCCCTGCGACGACTGCCTCGGGCAGCTGTCGGAGGTGGGGAGGACGGAGTCGACGGGATGGCCGGGGAGCGTCCCGGGAGACCTGCCGAGGAGTCGCTCGCAGGAGGCGTTGGCCCACAGGAAGGTGCCCGCGGAGACGACCGCTGCCGGAGCGTTCGACGTGGAGAGACCAGCGGCAAGGGCGGCGTGTAGGTGTGGTCCCTCGAGCACCAGCAGACCCCCGTCCCGCGATGCAGCGACGTACTGTGACTTCTTTCGTGACTACAGTCTCATGACGCTTGGACTCAGACGGCAAACGGTCCGGCCGCACGCTTGGCGAGACGTCGTCCGCTGCGTGCGAGCCGCGCCCCCATCAGTCCCACGACCCGGTCGGCCGCCTGCTGCAACGGTGGGAGCTTGACGAGCCGCGTCACTCCCAGCACCCGGGGAACGGTGACCATGTGCGCACCCGGGCGCGTCAGGACGCGCTCGATCGCGGCGGCGACGTACCGCGGGTCGACGCCGGGGCCGGGCCGAGGCGGCCCGGCTATGTCGCCGGGGACCTCACCCGCGGACCTGGCCGCGAACTGGGTTCGCACCGGGCCCGGGTGGATCGAGTGGACGCGGACGCCGCGGTTCAGCACCTCCCGCCGCAGGCCCTCCGCGAAGCCCTCCACCCCGTACTTGGTCGCGCAGTAGGCGGTGAGCGGCGGCATGGAGAACCACGAGCCGGCGGAGGCGACCAGGACGACGTCGCCCGCGTGCCGCGCGAGCATGCCGTCGAGGACGAGCCGCGTCATGTCCATGGGTGCGACCAGATTGGTCTCGGTGAGGCGGCGCAGCTGGGCGAGGTCCATGTGCTCGAAGGGTCCCGTCCAGCCGACGCCGAGGTTGTTGACGAGCACGTCGATCTGCCCGAACTCGGCCAGCGTGCGGTCCACGAGACCGACACGGGCGTCGTCCTCGGTCAAGTCTGCGGCATGCGGGATGACGCCGTGCTGCTCGGCTGCGAGCTCTCGCAGGCAGCCTTCGTCGCGGGCGGCCACGACCACGGTCGCGCCCGCCCGCGCGAGCTGGATGGCCGTGCAGCGGCCGATCCCGACGCCGGCCCCGGTGACCACGACGATCTGGCCGGCCAACCTGCGGCGGCGCTGGCGCCGGGAACGTCCCTCAACCATGGGCTGCGGGTACCCGTCGACGGAGCCGGCATGCGGTCAGTCCAGCTGCACCGTCTCTCCCCGCTCGACCGTTCGAAGCTCCCCCGGCAGGCCGCGCTGCGACCACTGCTCCTCGAAGTCCGAGCGGGGGGAGCGGAACACGCCGTAGTCGTCGAAGTGCACCGGGACGGTGATCTTCGGCCGAAGCCGTCCGACCAGGTCAGCCCCCTGCTCGCCGTCCATCGTGACGAGGATGCCGAGGATCCGGGTGCCGCCGAGGTGGACGACGGCCGCGTCGAGCGGGCCGACACGCTCGGTGACCTGGGCCAGCCAGTCCCGGTACAGCGTGTCCCCGCTGATGTAGAGCCGGAACGGCCGGGAGTCTCCGCTCGTCAGCTCGAGGACGGTGCCCATCACCTGCGGCAGCAGACGAGCCAGGGGTCCCGGCCCGTGGACCCCCGGCACGGATGTCAGCCTGAGCACCTCGTCGCCGCGTGTCAGCTCATGGCTCTCCCAGGTCTGCAGAGCCTGTGCCTGCGAGAACCCCCACCGCCTCAGCCGGCGCTCGGCCTGAGGTGTCGTCACCACGGGGAGCGCGTGGTCGAGCCGGCGCCGCGCCACCCGGTCGAAGTGGTCGCCGTGCAGATGTGACAGCAGGACGGCGTCCAGCTGGGGTAGGGCGTCTGGCTGCAGCGCGGGCTCGGTGCGGCGCTTCGAGCTGAGCCCGTACCCGAGGTAGGCACGTTCGCCGCGGTGCAGGAAGTTGGGGTCGGTCAGCAGCGTGAACGACCCCAGGCGAAGCAGCGTGGTTGCGGTGCCGACGAACTGCAGAGAGCGCACGCCCTTCCTTTCCAGCTGCCTGTTCTTTCGAGCTCCCGAGCCCTTTCGAGTTGCCGAACAGCCCGGCTACCCGTTGGCTTACGGGATAAACCTGCTCGCCGCCTTGCGGGCATGGTGGAACGCGGCCGGGGTAACTGTCCGGTCGCGCCTGAACTGACCGAGATCTGTCAACTCCCGAGGAGGGCACGATGACAGCAAGCACGTCCGGCACCGGCTCCGGCGCCGACACCTCACAGGTGAAGGAGCAAGCCAAGCAGTCGGCGCAGCAGGCCGCGAGTACGGCGGCCGACGAGGGCAAGCACGTCGCGGGCGTCGCGACCGACGAGGTCAAGCAGGTGGCGTCCGAAGCCAAGGAGCAGGCGCTCGACCTGTTCGACGAGCTGCGCAGCCAGGTCTCCGAGCAGGCGAGCACGCAGCTGGACCGGCTGGTGCAGACCCTGAAGGACTTCGCGCAACAGCTGGACTCGATGGCTGAGTCGAGCGACCGCTCCGGGGTGGCGACCCAGGTGGTGCGCCAGATGAGCGACAGGGCCAAGAACCTTCGCTCCAACCTCGAGGGCCGTGAACCGTCCGACCTGCTCGACGAGGTCCGCGACCTGGGACGGCGCAAGCCCGGCGCGTTCCTGCTCGGCGCGCTCGCCGCCGGCGTCGCCGCCGGCCGCATCACCCGCGGCGCCAAGAAGGACACGTCGAGCTCGTCGGACAGCTACAGCTACCGGGGCTCGAGCGACCGTCTGCCGGTGCCCACGGGGACGACGGGAACGACGTCGACGGGCACGACGTCGACGACCACGGCGACGTTCCCCAGCACCGCCCCGCCCGTCGCCGTCCCACCCGTGTCGACACCCCCGCCGCCGGCGTACCCCTCGGAGACGGGGGCGGCCGGTGACCTGAGGGACATCCCGCCGCTGGGCGCGCCGACCGGCGCGGACCCCGTCGAGCCTGGACTGCCCCCGTACCCCGACACCCGCAGCGGAGGTAACCCGTGACCACAGGCGAGGGAGCGCATCCCTACTCGGGCCCGGAGGGGTCCGAGGCCGAGGGGGCGGACCGGTCTCTCGGCGACATCGTCGGTGACATCGCCAAGGACCTCAGCAGCCTGGTCCGCCAGGAGATCGAGCTCGCCAAGACGGAGGCGAAGGACGAGGCCAAGAAGGCGGGCAAGGGCGCCGGCATGCTCGCCGGTGCCGGAGTCGCCGGCCACCTGTTCCTGATCTTCATCTCGCTGTTCGTCATGTTCCTGATCGACCTCGGGCTGAAGAACCTGGTCTGGTCCTCGCTGATCGTCGCGGTGATCTGGGCCATCGTCGCGGCGGTCCTGGCGGCGCGCGGACGGGCACAGCTGAAGAGCGTCAACCCCACGCTCGAGACCACCACTGAGACGCTCAAGGAGGACGCCAAGTGGGCGACCAATCGCAGCAAGAGCTGAAGACAGACATCGAGCAGACGCGGGACGACCTGTCGCGCAACCTCGACGCGTTGAGCGACAAGGTGAGCCCTAGCCGTGTCGTCGAGCGCAAGGTGGAGCGCACCAAGAACCGCCTCGGAAACCTCAAGGACAAGGTGATGGGTACCGCCTCCGACGCGAAGGGCTCGGCGAGCGACTCGATGAGCTCGGTCGGGGACTCGGTCGACTCGGTGAAGAGCTCCGTCAGCGACACCGCGCACAGCGTCGCGGACACGGCGTCCAGCGTCGCGAGCAGCGCCTCCAGCACCGCGTCCGACACCGTCGACACGGTCCGCGGCAAGGCCGAGGGCAACCCCCTCGCCGCGGGCCTCGTGGCGTTCGGCGTCGGCTGGCTCGTGTCGTCGCTGATCCCGGTGAGCGACAAGGAGGCCAGGGCCGCGTCTGCCGTCGTGGACAAGGCCAAGGAGCACGCCCAGCCGGTCGTCGAGGAGGCCAAGGAGGCCGGCAAGCAGATCGGCGAGCAGATGAAGGACAAGGCGACCGAGGCTGCTCAGCAGGTGAAGTCGTCCGCCCAGGAGGGGGCGCAGCACGTCGTCGAGGAGGGCAAGTCCTCGGCGCAGCAGGTCAAGGACGAGGTCAAGAGCGACGCGCAGGACACCGCGGACACGGCTCGGAGCGCTGCCTCGGACAGCAGCACGGGGTCGGGCAGCACGGGCTCGATCAGCACGGGTTCGAACAGCACGGGTTCGAGCAGCACGACGTCAAGCGAGTCGTCGTTGGCCTCGACGACCGGGGCGACCTACGAGTCGGGGACGACGCGCAGCGACACCGTGGACCCGCTCACCGGCGAGCCGAACCGGCCCGACCGCCCAGGTGGCGGAATCTGACTCTCCCCTGAGCCCGGCTCTGGTCTGAGACCGGACTCTCTGGTCCGAGACCCGACGCTGAGACCCGACGCGCCGCCCGTCAGCCGACATCCGGCGACGGGCGGCGCGCGCGTGCGCCCTGGCGTGCCAGCTTGTGCGTGCCGTCGCACAGAGGGGCACGGGAGGTCATTCCGCACCGGCAGAGCGCGACGGTCGACCTGATGCGCTGCAACGGGTCTCCCTCTGTGTCGAGGATCTCCGCCGGCCCCCGCACGATCAGGGGGCCGTCGGGATAAGCGGTCACGGTCACCGTGTTCTCGGTCATGTCCCTTCCTGTACCCCCTTTCCGTCTTCCTCAGCCCGTTTCTGCCTCATCGATTCGCCGGTGCACCACCAGGAAGGCCCGTCATGAAAGCCTGTTCGCCACGTGGCCCCCTCAGCCACCGGCTCGTCAGCACGCTCGGCTCCGAGCCCTTCCGCGTGGAGGGTCTACGCGACCTGGCGGAGGACGTCGTCGCCGCGTCTCGATTCATCGTGGACGACGAGGACGTTCAGCTCTCGCTCTATCTGCTCTACGAGCTGCACTACGGAGGACTCGAGGGCGTCGACGACAGGTGGGAGTGGTCGCCCCAGCTCCTGGAGGCGCGCGCCGTCCTCGAGGCCCGGTTCGAGCAGGACCTGAGAGCGGAGTTCTCCTGGGCCGACCCCGAACCGGCCCTTGAGGATCTGCCGTCGGTGCTGTTCCAGCTGGCGGCGCCGTCGTCCAGCCCGTCCGGCGGCGGTGTCGCGTCCTACGTGGCGCGAGAGGCGACGCTCGAACAGGTCGCAGAGCTCCTGGCCCTGCGCTCGGTGTACCAGCTCAAGGAGGGGGACCCCCAGACGTGGACGATTCCTCGCCTCAGTGGGCCGGCGAAGGCGGCTCTTGTCGAGATCCAGATGGACGAGTACGGCGGTGGGCGCTTCGAGCGCATGCACTCCCAGCTGTTCGCCCGTTGTCTTCGCAGCGTGGGCATGTCCGAAGAGCCCAACAGGTACCTCGAGCACGTGCCGGCCGTCACGCTGGCGAGCGTCAACGCCATGTCTCTGTTCGGTCTGCACCGCCGACTGCGCGGCGCCTCGTGCGGGCTCCTCGCGGCGTTCGAGATGACCTCGTCCCTGCCCTGCCGTCGCTACGTCTCGGGGCTGCAGCGGCTGGGTCTCGGTGAGAACGCCACCGAGTTCTTCGACGAGCACGTGGAGGCCGACGCCGTGCACGAGCAGGTGGCGGCGCACGACCTGTGCGGCGGGCTGGCACGGCAGGAGCCCGGGCTCGTGGACGACGTCCTGCTCGGCGCCGCGGTGTGTCTCGGCCTCGACGCGCGGTCGGGGGACAGGGTCTTGGCCGCGTGGTCCCGCGGCCGGTCGGCCCTCCGCAAGCCGCTGGAGCTCGACGCTTCGTCGCCGCGCGCGAATGCGGGGCTCGGGCGGCCGCATGCCGTCGCCTGAACCGGTCGAGGTCGTCATCCCGCTGCGGTGGGACCGCGCCCAGGACGACGCGTACGAGGCCGCGGTCGAGGAGATGCGCACATACCTGGCCGATCTCGCGCAGTTCGCCGACGTCACCGTCGTGGACGGCTCCCAGGCACCGAGCTTCGACCGTCACGCACAGGCGTGGAGCGCGTTCGCTAGGCATGTCCAGCCGGACCTTGCCGTCCTTCCGCCCGGGGCCGAGGGCCTCAACGGCAAGGTCGTGGGGGCGATGACGGGGGTGCTGCGGGCGCGCCACGAGTACGTCGCACTCGCCGACGACGACGTGCGCTACGACGAGCACTCGCTGCGCGAGGTCGTCCGCCTGCTCGACCGTGGCGACCTCGTCCGGCCGGCCAACGTCTTCGACAGCTGGCCGTGGCACGCCCGCTGGGACGGCAGCCGCTCACTTCTGAACCGGGCCTTGGCCGCGGACTGGCCAGGCACCTTCGGGGTCCGGCGATCGACCCTTCTGCGGACCGGTGGCTGGGACCCAGACGTGATGTTCGAGAACCTCGAGCTGGTGCGCACCGTGCAGGCGCACGGCGGGCAGGTCGTCGACGCGCCCTCGGTGGTGGTCGCCCGCCGACCGCCCACCGCACTGCACTTCCGGTCACAGCGGGTGCGGCAGGCGTACGACGACCTCGCACAGCCGTGGCGCCTGGCGTCTGCCCTCGCCACCCTGCCGGCGACGCTGCTGGGTCTTCGGCGTCGTCCGGGGC
>JBKHWX010000216.1:0-10532 GCA_046566325.1 Actinomycetes bacterium
CCGGACCGCGACCGGTGGCGCGTCGGACGACCGGTTCGCCAACGTGCACGTGTATTCGGCGTCGTACAAGGCGGTGCGGATGTTGTCGCTCATGCCGCCGTCGACGCTGACGTAGGTGCGGACGGCCCCGCCGTCGAGCTCGACCCGCTTGACCGTGCCGACGGTGTAGACCGTGCACATCGCCGGGCCGGCGATCGCGCGGCCGGGCTCGACCGAGAGCCGGGGCTGCTCGATGCCGAGGGCCCGGCACTCGTGCTCGACGATCTTCGACATCTCGGTCGCGAGCTGCGCCGGGTCGGCGGGGTCGTCCTGGGTCGTGTAGGCGATGCCGAAGCCACCACCGAGGTCCATCTCGGGCAGCGTGACCCCGAGCTCCTCGCCGATCCGCGCGTGCAGCGCGAGGACGCGCCGGGCCGCCACCTCGAAGCCGGCGGAGTCGAAGATCTGGCTGCCGATGTGGGAGTGCAGCCCGAGCAGGTCCAGCCCCGGCGCGGCGAGCACGCGGCGCACCGCCTCGAAGGCCTGACCGTTCCCGATCGAGAACCCGAACTTCTGGTCCTCGTGCGCGGTCGCGATGTAGGAGTGCGTGTGGGCCTCGACCCCCACGGTGACCCGCAGCAGGACCGGCGCCCGAGCTCCCCGGGCGGCCGCGGCGTCCGCGAGCCTGTCGATCTCGTCCAGGCTGTCGACGACGATCCGGCCGATCCCGGCCTCCAGCGCCCGCACGTGCTCGGCATCCGACTTGTTGTTGCCGTGCAGGCCGATCCGCTCCACGGGGACGCCGGCCCGCAGGGCCACCGCCAGCTCGGTACCCGTGCACGTGTCGAGGAACAAGCCCTCCTCGACGACCCACCGGGCCACCTGTGTGCACAGGGACGCCTTGCCCGCGTAGTAGACGTCCGCTCCCCCGCAGGCGTCCGCGAAGGCGTCGTCGAAGGCGCGCGCGAACGCCCGTGCCCGCGAGCGGAAGTCGGCCTCGTCGACCACGTACGCCGGCGTCCCGAAGTCGGCCGCCAGGTCGCGCACGTCCACGCCTGCGACCGTCAGCGCCCCCGCCCGCCCCCGGGAGACCCCCGACGCCCACAGCTGCGGCACCAGCTCGTTCGCGTCGTCGGGGACGGCGAGCCAGGACGGCGCGCCGTAGCCCTCCGCGTGCAGAGCACCGGCTTCATGTGCTCGCATCTCGCGCTACATCCGCTCGGGCGCGGTGACCCCGAGCAGAAGCAGCCCGTTCGCGAGCACCCTGCGGGTGGCCTCGTTGAGCCACAGCCGGGTCCGGTGGACGTCGGTCACGGGCTCGTCGCCCATCGGCGTCACCCGCCGCTCGTCGTACCACTTGTGGTAGGCCGCCGCCGTCTGCTCCAGGTGCCGGGCCACCCGGTGCGGCTCCCGCAGCTCGGCGGCCTGCGCGACGACCCGGGGGAACTCGCCCAGCTTGGCCAGCAGCGCGGTCTCGGTCTCGTGGTCCAGCAGCGCCGGGTCGAAGCCGTCCTCCAGCCGGACCCCCAGGTCGCGCGCGTTGCGGCTGACCCCGGAGGTGCGCGCATGCGCGTACTGGACGTAGAAGACCGGGTTGTCGTTGGTCTGCTTCCGCAGCTCCTCGCCGTCCAGTGAGAGCGGCGAGTCGGCCGGGTAGCGGGCCAGGGAGTAGCGGACGGCGTCCGTCCCGAGCCAGTCGATCAGGTCGCGCAGCTCGACGATGTTGCCCGCGCGCTTGGACAGCCGCGCTCCGCCCACGCTCACGAGCTGGCCGATGAGGACCTCGATGCTCTTGTCCGGGTCGTCCCCGGCGCAGGCGGCGATGGCGCGGAGGCGGTTCACGTAGCCGTGGTGGTCGGCCCCGAGGAGGTAGATCTTCTCCGGAAAGCCCCGGTCCTTCTTCGAGAGGTAGTAGGCCGCGTCTGCCGCGAAGTAGGTGGGCTGGCCGTCGCCCCGGATCAGCACCCGGTCGCGGTCGTCGTCGAAGTCCGTCGTCCGCAGCCAGACCGCGCCGTCCGCGTCGTACACGTGACCTTGCTCGCGCAGCCGCGCGACGGCGTCCTCGACCGCACCGCTCTCGTGCAGCGTCCTCTCCGAGAACCACACGTCGAAGTGCACCCCGAAGTCGGCCAGCGTCTGCTTCATCTCGGCCAGCTGCAAGCGGTAGCCGACGTCACGGGCCACCGCGACCGCCTCGTCCTCGGGCATGTCCAGCAGGTCGGGACGCTCGGCGAGAACCCCCAGGGCGAGGTCCTTGACGTACTCCCCGTGGTACCCGTCCTCCGGCACGGGGCGGTCCGCGGCACGCGCCAGGACGGACGCGCCGAACTTGTCCATCTGCGCGCCCGCGTCGTTGACGTAGTGCTCGTTCGTCACTTCCGCGCCGGTGGCGCGCAGCAGCCGCCCGATCGAGTCTCCGAGAGCGGCCCACCTCGTGTGCCCGATGTGCAGCGGGCCGGTCGGGTTGGCGGACACGAACTCCAGGTTGACGACGTGTCCGTCGAGCGCGTTGCCTCGCCCGTACTCGTCTCCCGCCTCGACGATCGTGCGCGCCAGCTGGCCGGCCGCGGCGGCGTCCAGCGTGATGTTCAGGAAGCCCGGGCCTGCGACGTCCACGCTCTTGACCCCCGGGACGGCGCTCACCCGGTCCGCGAGCAGCTGCGCCAGCTCACGCGGCGGCATCCCCGCCTGCTTGCCCAGCTGGAGGGCGACGTTCGTGGCCCAGTCCCCGTGCTCGCGGTTGCGCGGCCGCTCCACCCGGACGTCGTCCGGCACCTCCACGGTGACGGCTCCGTCGTCCACGGCGGACGCCAGGACGCCGCGGATCACGGAGGACAGCTCTTGCGGGGTCACGCGCCAAGGCTAGTGCCGGTGCGAGCAGGCACCGGACGGACGTCGTCCTCGACGAACCGGGGACGGCACGCGAAGACGCCGCCAGTGACCTGCACCGCGAGTGTGGCGGCGAGGAAGGCGAGAGGGACGGTCCAGCCGCCCGAGAGGTCCCGCAGGGTGCCGACGACGATGGGACCGACACCCGCGACGCAGTAGCCCACGCCCTGGGCGAAGCCCGACAGCGTCGCCGCCCCGGCGTGGGTTCGCGAGCGCAGGTTGACGAGGGCGAGCGAGAGCGGGAAGCCGCACGGGGCGAGACCCGCCGCCGTGACCCAGAGCAGCGAGAAGGACGCCGGCCGGAGGGCGAGACCGAGGTACGCCATCGCGTACAGCAGCACGCAGCCGAGAACGATCACGACCGGCCTTCTCATGCGCACGGCGAGCCACGGCACCAGCACCGCCGTCGGGAGGCCGAGCCCCGCGTAGAAGGCGAGGAGCAGGCCGGCGCGATGGCTGTCCACGCCGGCGTCCGTCAGCAGCTCGGGCAGCCAGGCCAGCAAGGCGTAGGTGTTCAGGGACGTCGTCCCCATGAGCGCGCCGAGCCCCCAGGCGGTGCGGCTCCTCAGCACGCTCTGGAGCGGCAGCGTCGTGCGCGCCGGTGACCCGTCGCGGGAGTCCTCCGACGACGCCGCCGACCGCGAGGAACGGGAGGCACGCACCGACAGGACGAGCCACGGCACGACCGCGACGGCAGACATCAGCGACCACTGCCCGATCGACACGCGCCAGCCGACGAGGTCGGCGACGGGCACGGCGACCAGCGGCGGGAGCGTCGTCCCGACGCACAGCAGGACGACGTAGCCCGCCGTCACGACGCCAAGCCGGTCCGGGAAGTACTTCTTCACCAGAGGCGGCAGCAGCACGTTGCCGATGCCCATGCCTCCCAGCGCGACCAGCGACAGGGCGAGGAACGACGCGGAGTCCCCGACCAGCGATCTGAGCAGCTGCCCTGCGGTGGTGAGGAGCAGCGCCACCCAGGCGGACCGCTCCAGGCCGATCCGGCGGATCAGAACGGGGGTCAGCGCACCGAACACGCCGAAGGCGAAGGGCGGGAGCGTGCCGAGCAGGCCGGCACCCGCCGTCGTGAGACCCAGGTCGGAGCGCAGCTCGGCGAGCAAGGGGGACACCGCCGTGACGGCGCCGCGGAGGTTGACGGCCAGCAGGACGAGTGCGGCCAGGATCAGCAGCCGATCGCGCCAGGGTTTGACACGCTGGACTGCGAGCCGCTGGGCAGGCTGAGGCCGCGCGCACGTCATGGGGGTGGCAGGGGCGGCCATCATGCGATGGTACCAGCAGACATAGGATGACTTGAGGAGGGAGAACGATGAGCAACGCCTCCGTCGAGGCGGAACGGCCGCGCCGTCCCGGCCGGATCGACCAGGTGATCGAGCAGCTGCAGGCGGAGATCTCCTCGGGCACGTGGCCGCTGGGGTCACGGATCCCGACGGAGCCCGAGCTCGTCGAGCTGACGGGTGCGGGTCGCAACAGCGTGCGGGAGGCCGTCCAGGCGCTGGTCCACGCCGGTCTGCTGGAGCGCCGTCAGGGCTCGGGCACGTACGTGGTCGGCGAGAGCGAGCTGGCCGGGGCGGTGGGACGGCGGATGGCGTCCGCACCTCGCCGGCACGTCCTCGAGGTCCGCCGCACCCTGGAGGTCGGAGCGGCACGGCTGGCCGCCTGCCGCAGGACCACCGAGGACGCCGAGCGCCTGGAGGAGCTGGTGCGCGTGCGTTCCGAGCATCGAGCCCGGGGAGACGTCGCGGCGTTCATAGAGTCCGACGTCGAGCTGCACCTCGCGATCGCACAGGCCTCCGGCAACCCGGTGCTGGCCGAGCTCTACCGCGACCTGCTCGGGGCCATCAGCGAGAGCGTGAGCTACAGCGTGACGAACCTGCCGGCCCTCAGCGACGACGGCCACATCGGCCTCGTCAGAGCGATCGTGGACGGGGACCCGGACCGGGCGGGAGCCGAGGCGGCCCGCTTCCTCGACGAGCTGCTCGACCGGAGCGAGGAGGCGGAGTAGGCGGAGTAGGCGGAGTAGGCGGAGTAGGCGCGCCTCGCTGACGAAGTGGCTGTTGGAGTCCGGCATTTCGGGCTCCTCAACAACGTTTTCGTCAGCGAACCTGGCCGGCCTACCCGCGACTGCGGCCCCCGACGAGCAGCGAGCGGACGACGTCCACGACCGACGAGGGCTCGAACGGCTTGTCCACGAAGACGTCCACCCCCCGCTCGATCGCCCGCGCCCGGTGGTGCGCCTGGACGGACGCAGTGATCATCACGACGGGGATGTCCGCGAGAGCCGGATCAGAGCGGATCCGCTCCACCGCCGTCCATCCGTCCACGGGCTCCATCACGGCATCGATGGTCACGACCGCCGGCCGTCTCCGGTCGGTGTCCTGCAGCCGGGTCAGGCACTCCTCGCCGTCCGCGGCCTCGTCGACGTCGAACCCCTCGAGCTCGAGGTTAAGGCGTAGCAGCATCCGGATCTGCGGCGTGTCGTCGACGACGAGGACAAGGGGGCGTGGGCACGCGTCGTCGGGCATCGAACCCTCAGGCAGCTGAACGGAAAGGGGCACCGAAGCGTACCCGGGGTTCGCGCCGTTGGGACGAGCACGCTGGGGCCGAGGAGCGGCGGCGGGCACCTGCCGGGTCAGCCTTGACCTCTGCCGTCCGACACGAACCGCCCCGAGCCCACCTGCCTCGCCGCCTCGACGGCGATCGCGCCCAGCTCCGGGAAGCGCTCCTCGTGCACCCGGCCCTTCGGGCCCCAGACGCTCAGTACGGCGAAGGCGCGGCCCGAGCGGTCGAACACCGGGGCCGACACCCCGTAGAGCCCCGGCTCGAGCTCGCCGGCGCAGGTCCCGTAGCCACGGGCCCGGGTGGCGGCGAGCTCGGCGACGAGCGCGTCGCGGTCGGTCACCGTGCTGGTCGTGAAGGGCGCCAGCGCCTGGTCGAGCATGCGCCCCGCCTGCTCGGCGGGCAGGAAAGCCAGCAACGCCTTCCCCGTCGAGGTCGCGTGCAACGGCACCGAGCGGTGCAGCCAGCTGGCCGTTAGCACAGCGGACGGCGTGACCTCGTCCACGTAGGTGAGCCCGCCCAGCCCGGGGACCGCTAGGGACGCCGTCTCCCCGGTCTGCCGGCAGGTCTGCTCCAGCACCGGATGGACCGCGGCGACGAGGGCGTCGAGGCCGGTGACGTTCGCCAGCTCGAGGGCGGTCAGCCCGATCGAGTACCTCCCGGTCGCCTCGTCCACGTGGACCATGCCTCGCGCCTGCAGGGTCTTGAGCAGCCGCCATGCCGTCGCCCTGTTGAGTCCGCATGTCCGCGCCAGCGCGGGGACGCTCGACGTCGCCGGACCGGCTGCTGCCACCGCGAGCAGGAGATCGACCGCGCGGTCGACCGACTGGATGCGCACCGACGCGGCAGGAGCGTCGCTTCGCCCTCGCACTGCCCGCCTCCCGCCGGTCGCTGCTCGCCGCATCGACCGTTGACGCCTATTGACTAGATGTGATCGACGTCTTTAGGTTTGCATGCTTCCGAAGGGGTTCGCTATATGCGACAGCATCACCCGCGATACCACACCCAGCCTCGGGCGGAGGCAGGAGCCCGTCCGTCACGGCGCGACGTCCTGAGGCTCGGCATCGGCGCCGCCGCAGGCATGGCCGGGCTGCCCGGCGTCACCGCGTGCGCCGCGGTGCCGCCGAAGCCGGACCAGTCCGCACCCCCGATCCGCGGTGGCGTCTACAGCCACGGGGCGACCGGCGGGGGGTTGAAGGACACCCTCGAGCCCTACTTCCCGGTCACGAACCCGGACATCGCCCGGTGCGTGCAGCTGTACGAGCCGCTGCTGCGGTGGAACGCCCAGTACAAGATCGAGGCTTCTGTCGCCGAGTCGGTCACACCGAACGCGGACAGCACCCAGTGGACCGTTCGCTTGCGCGAGGGCGTGGAGTTCCACAACGGCAAGACCCTGACGCCGGACGACGTGATGTTCAGCCTCGCGAAGGTCACCGACCCGAAGAAGACCGGCTCCGGCGGGACCGAGCTGGCGACGATCCTGGAGCTGAAGAACTCGAAGATCATCGACCCCAGGACGATCGTGCTGCAGCTCAGCTCGCCGTACGCGGTCCTCGACCAGCTGCTCGCGGAGTACACCGTCGGCATCGTGCCGACCGACTTCGACATCACCAACCCGGTCGGGACCGGCCCGTTCTCCTACGAGCGCTTCGTGCCGGGACAGCTCTCCCACTTCCGCCGGTTCCCGAACTACTGGGACGGTCCGGCGTGGGTCGACGACCTCGTCATCTACGACTTCCAGGACGACGCGGCGAAGGTCAACGCGTTGCTGGCCGGGCAGGTGCAGAGCATCGACAACCTGCCGAGCTACCTCACCGACACGATCGAGCAGCAGGGGGCCTCATCGCTGATCTCCGGCACCGGAGCCTGGATCCCGTTCACCATGCGGGTCGACGTCGCCCCGTTCTCCGACGTGAGGGTCCGGCAGGCTCTACGGCTGATCGCGGACCGCGCGCAGCTCATCACCCAAGCGCTGAACGGGTTCGGCACGCTCGGCAACGACCTGTACGCCCCCTTCGACCCGGCCTACGCGAAGGACCTGCCGCAGCGCCACCAGGACATCGACCAGGCGAAGTCGTTGCTGGCTCAGGCGGGCCACTCGGACCTCAGCGTCGAGCTGGTCACCTCCACCGCTGTCGGTGCTGGCGGTGTGGAGTCCGCGAACGTGTTCGTCGAGCAGGCCCGGCAGGCGGGCGTCGCCGTCCGGCTCACGAAGGCAGACCCCAACGTCTTCTACGGGGACCGCTACCTCTCCTGGACCTTCGCGCAGGACTTCTGGAACACGCGAAACTACCTGCCACAGGTCGCTTCCTCGTCCGTGAAGTCCGCGACCTACAACGAGACGCACTTCGACGACCCTCGGTTCACCGCGCTCATCGACCAGGCCAAGCGCGAGACGGACGAGACCAAGCGCAACCAGCTGCTGCACGACGCCCAGGTGATCGAGTACAACACCGGCGGCTACATCATCTGGGGCTTCAAGCGGCAGCTCGACGCCTACTCCAACTTGGTTCAGGGGCTACGGCCGAACCGCTACCTCCCGTGCTCGAACTTCGGGTTCAAGCACGCGTCCTTCGTCACGCCGGCAAGGTGAGGCACGCATGACCGACCTGGTGACCTCGGCCCCGGACGTCCCCGTGGGGACCACCCGCGCGCGGCCGGGCTCGGCCGGGTCCGCCTGGCTGAGGTGGCTCGCCCGCCGGGTCGGACTGGCCATCCTGACCCTCTGGCTCTGTTCGGTCCTGGTGTTCTTCGCCACGGCGGCACTAGGCGACCCGGTGCGCGCGATCCTGGGCAAGGACTACGCGTCCAGCCCAGGGCGAGTCGCCGCGCTGACCGAACAGCTGCACCTGGACGAGCCGGTGTTCGTGCGCTACATCGGCTGGCTGGGGCGCCTGCTCACCGGAGACCTGGGCACGTCCGTCGCGAACGGCCTGCCGGTCGGCACCCTCGTCGGCCCGAGGATCGTCAACTCGGCCGTTCTGGTGATCATCTCGGCCCTCGTGATGATCCCGGTCGCCTTCGGCATCGCACTGATCTCGGCCCACAACCGGGGCAAGCCCGCCGACGGCGTGATCCAGATCGTCATGATCGGCCTGGCCGGGCTCCCCGAGTTCGTCGTCGGCATCCTGCTGGTGGGCATCTTCTCCACGACCGTCCTCCACCTGCTGCCCGCCGTCACCATCGCGGGGGGCGGGGCGCCGCCCTGGTCGGCGCCCGCGTCGATGATCCTCCCGGTGGCCACCCTCGTCATCGCGGTGGCCCCGTACGTCGCACGGATCGTGCGTTCCAGCCTGCTCGAGGTCCTCGACAGCGATTACGTCGAGCTGGCCCGGCTCAAGGGTGTGCCGGAGCGGGTGGTGCTGCGCAAGCACGCCCTGCTCAACGCGATCGTCCCGGGCATCCAGGTGACGGCGTTGCAGCTGGGGTGGCTGGCGGGCGGGATCGTGATCGTGGAGTACCTGTTCTCCTACCCCGGGATCGGCGCCAGCCTGGTCGACTCGGTGCGTAACAGCGACTCCCCGATGGTCCAGGTGCTGGCCATGGTGATCGCCACGGTCTACGTGGCGGTCAACCTCGTCGCCGACGTGCTGTCGATCCTGTTCACTCCGCGAGCGAGGACGAGCATCTCGTCATGACTGTGTTGAGTCCCGCCAACCTCCGCCGTGTGGCCCGGCAGCGCAGGCTCGTCACGGGCGTGGTGATCACCGGCGTCATCGTTCTGCTGGCCCTCGTGGGGCCCCTCTTCGCCCCGCACGGTGAGAACGACATCGTCGGCAAGCCCTACACCGAAGAGGGCTCGTGGCTGGGCACCGACTATCTCGGCCAGGACGTCTGGAGCCGGGTGCTGTACGGCGGCCGCTCCATCCTGGGGATCTCGCTGCTGGCCACCGTGCTCGGGATGGTCCTCGGCATCCTCATCGGCGTGGTCGCCGCATACATAGGCGGTTGGCTGGACGAGGCGATCATGCGGCTGAACGACGTCGCCCTGGCCTTCCCGCAGATCCTGCTCGCCCTGCTCGTGCTCACCGCCGTCACCCAGCCTTCATGGTGACTGATCGTCTTGCTGGTCGGCTTCTCGCACGCCCCCCGGGTCGCGAGGGTCGCCCGTGGTGTCGCGCTGGGCATCGTGTCTCGCGACTACGTGACCGCGGCCGAGGCGCTCGGCGAGAGCAGGCTGCGAGTCGTCCTGGCCGAGGTGCTGCCGAACATGAACGCGCCCCTCCTGGCCGAGGCCGGGCTGCGGCTCACGTACTCGATCGGGATGGTCGCGGGCATCAGCTTCCTGGGCTTCGCGACGAACCCCGGGGCAGCGGACTGGGGACAGATGATCAACGAGAACCGGCTGGCGCTTCTCGTCCAGCCCTGGGGGGTGCTGGCGCCGGTGATCGTCATCGGAATCTTCACGATCGGCACCAACCTGATGGCGGACGGCGTCGCGCAGCTGACCGGCAGGGGAGACTGACGTGGCGCGTCGCCCGGCCGACCGAACCGCAGCGGCGGCTCGACGGGAGGGAAGAACCTGATGTCTTTGCTCGAGGAGAAGACTCCGGCCGTCGATGCGGGCTGCACGGTCTCCGACCTGCGCGTCGCGCTCAGCGGGCGCGACCTGGACGTCGTCGACGAGATCAACCTCGAGCTGCGGCCGGGCGAGGTCGTCGGGCTGGTCGGCGAGTCCGGCTCCGGAAAGACCACCGCCGGTACCGCGCTGCTCGCGTACTCCCGGCGCGGAGCGTTCATCGAACGCGGCGCCGTGATGTTCGAGGGCGAGAACGTGCTTGCTCTGCCCTGGGAGAAGATCCGCGAGATCCGTGGCATGAAGATCGCATACGTGCCGCAGGACCCCGGCGCGGCGCTCAACCCGGCGATCCGGATCGGCCGTCAGATCGTGGAGCTGTTGGAGCTGCACGGCATCGGCACCGCCGAGGAGCGTCTGAAGGGGGCCAAGGCGGGCCTGCGCGAGGTCGGCCTCCCCGACGACGACGAGTTCCTGGCCCGCTATCCGCACCAGCTCTCAGGGGGGCAGGTACAGCGTGTCGCGCTGGCCATGGCGTTCCTCCCCCGGCCGAAGGTGCTGGTCCTGGACG
>JBKHWX010000217.1:0-4880 GCA_046566325.1 Actinomycetes bacterium
AGCTGCCGGCAGCCCGCCTGGACGGCGAGGCGGAGCCGGTCCTCGGGAACCGTCTTGCTGACCGGCAGCAAGCGCACGTCGGATGCGCGGCCGGCGCGCTCCGCGGCGGCGGCGATCCGCCCCCGGACGGCGGCGAGGTTGCGCGCGAAATCCTCGACCGTCTCGGCGCGCGCATAACGCTGCCGATCCGGCTCCGCCGCGGCCTCGTCCGACACCCGCCCATGCTAGGGCTGGTCGTTCCTCCGGCTCCGCGCCGCGACGCCTGGTGGGCAACGTCACCACCGAGGTCGGGGCAGACCGTGAGACCACGGAGGTGGGTCCCGCACAGGACCTCCGGACGAGCGCGCCGTACCCGGCCAGCGACAAGACGCCGTCCAAGGAGTTCCCGTGCACTGGCTGGTCCTCGTTCTCTCCGGCGTCCTCGAAGCCGTCTGGGCCACCGCCCTCGGCCGGTCCGAGGGGTTCAGCCGTCCCGCCCCGACCGTCGTCTTCGCCGGAAGCCTCGCCGTCAGCATGGCCGGTCTCGCCTACGCGATGCGCGGGCTGCCGATCGGCACCGCCTACGCGGTCTGGGTGGGCATCGGCGCGGCCCTGACCGCCGGCTACGCCATGGCGACCGGGCAGGAGCCGCTGTCCGTGGTCAGGGTGCTCCTGCTCGCGGGCATCGTGGGCTGCGTCATCGGCCTCAAGCTCGCGCACTAGCCGCTGCAGCGCCGGACGTTTGTCTCTACCGTACGCGGAGGGCGCTGCGAGGAGGTCGGATGAACCTCGAGAAGGTCATCTTCGGCTTCTTCGTGCTGTTCGCGGCCACCCTGAACTTCGGGTTCTTCGTCGGGGACATCACCGACCCGCTCCAGCACAACCAGATCGAGCTGTTCGCCGCGGTCGTGGTGAACCTGATCGCTACCGTGCTGAAGTTCGGAGACCGCACGCAGATCGGCGCCGTGCACCTGGCCACCAGCCTCGTGGCGAGCCTGCAGCTCATCACCGCCGCGGTCGTCTGGACGTACGCCTCGAACGTCGCGAAGGCGGGCCTGACCGCCGAGGCCACCGCGAGCGTCGTGTCGCTGTCCGGCGGAGCGCTGTTCGCGAACGTCGTCTCGGTGGTGCTGCTGGTCGTCGAGACCGTCGAGTTCCGCCGCCGCTGACCGGGGACGACGATGGGCAACCCTCTCCTGGCGTTCTGGCACCTGCTCTTCGGCGTCCACCCCGACCGTCCCGGCGGACGCGTGCGTATCACGACGACCACGTCCGCGGCCCAGGCGTCGGAGACGATCTTCCTGGTCCTGCGCAGGATGCGCTTCCCGCTCATCGTCCTCATCGGCATCTTCGCGGTGAGCGTGCTCGGCCTGGTGCTGATCCCCGGCCAGGACGAGGCCGGCCGGCAGGTGCGGCTGACCTTCTTCGACGCCTTCTACTTCATGAGCTACACGGCAACGACCATCGGGTTCGGCGAGATTCCACGGCCGTTCACGCCGGCTCAGCGGATGTGGGTGACGTTCTGCATCTACCTGACCGTGATCGGGTGGGCGTACGCCATCGGTTCCGTGCTGGCCCTGCTCCAGGACCGCAGCTTCCACGACGCTCTCGAGCTGCGCCGGTTCACGCGCAAGGTCGAGCACCTCCGCGAGCCGTTCCTGCTCCTCGCCGGCTACGGCCAGACCGGACGGCTGCTCGGGAACGCGCTCGACGAGCGCGGCCGCCGGTTCGTCGTCGTCGACAGCTCGCAGTCCTGCATCGAGGACCTCGACCTGGCAGAGCACCACGCCGACGTCCCCGGGCTCGTCGGCGACGCCCGCGACCCGGGAGTCCTCGCCGCGGCCGGGCTCGGCCATCCGTACTGCGAGGGCGTCGTGGCCATCACGAACGACGACCAGGTGAACCTCGCGGTGACGATGGCCGCGGCACTGCTGCACAGCGACATCCCGGTGATCGCCCGGACGTCGTCCCGGTCCGTGGCCCGGCAGATGGCGCAGTTCGGCGACCCGGTGGTGATCAACCCGTTCGACCGGTTCGGGGACCGGCTCGCCCTGGCGCTGCGGGCGCCGTCCGCGTACCAGCTGGTGACCTGGCTGACGAGCCCCAACGACGACCCGTGCCCGCCGCCGCTGCACAAGCCGATCGGGTCGGGCCGTTGGGTCGTGTGCGGTCACGGCCGGTTCGGGCAGGAGATCAGCGAGGACGTGCGGTCCCAGGGGTTCGAGGTCACCGTGCTCGAGCCCGGCCCCGAGCAGGTCGACCTGCTGGACGGCGCGGACGTCGGCTCCGCGGTCGGGGTCGTGGCCGCGACCGGCAGCGACGTAGCGAACCTGTCGGTGATCGCCGCGGCGCGGGCGGCGAACCCGTCGCTGTTCCTCGTCGCGCGGCAGAACCTGCCGGCGAGCTCCCCGCTCTACGACGCGATGCGGCTCGACGCCTCGCTGGTGGCCCCCGAGATCGTGGCGCGCGAGGCGCTCGCCCGGCTGGGGCACCCGCTGCTCTGGGACTTCCTCGTCGGCGTCTGGGACCAGGACGACGCGTGGGCCGCCGCGCTCGTCGACCGGCTGGTCGCGGCGAGCGGTGAGCACGGGCCGCACCTGTGGGACGTGTGCGTCACGTCGGACGACGCACCCGCCCTCGCCCGGCGCGGTGGCGGTGTCCGGCTGGGCGACCTGCTGCGCGACCCGGACGACCGAGGCGAGCACCTGGACGCCGTCCCGCTGCTGCTCGTGCGTGCGGGCCGACAGGAGCTGACCCCGAGCGACGACGAGCTGCTCCTCGAGGGGGACGAGCTGCTGCTGGCGGGACGGCTCCGGGCGCGGCACGTCCTGGACGCGACGCTGTCGAGCGACGCCTCCTTGGAGTACGTCGTCTCCGGGCGGCGCGTTCCCTCTGGCTGGGCGTGGCGCCGGCTCACGCGCGCCGGCCCGGTGGAGGGCGCCCGCTCCCTGCGCTGACCGTCGCCGCCGCTCGCGCCGCCGGCGACCGACGCGAGCAACCACGGAGGTATCTGGGACACCGCTCCCGTGTCAGCGAGGAACATCCTGCGTCGACACCAGGAGGACCTCTCATGCCCGCTGGCAACGTTGTTCGGTCCGAGTCGGACGAGCACCGCTCGCGCGACCACGGCGCGGCCCTGCTCCTGGCCAGTACCAGGCTGGGTCGAACGAGCAGCGGGCGCCAGGCACGCCACCCGACGAACCGCGAGAGCGTGCCCTCGCCTCGGCAGGGTTCAGGACCGCCGGAGCCGGCGCCACAGGACCTGCGCGGAACGGCGAGCTGGCTCGCCGGGCGCCGGCGTGTGGCGGTGACCGGCGACGAGCTGGCGACACGGAAGCGCCACGGTCAGGGCCTGCGAACCGCTCGCGAGCGCGTCGAAGCGCTGCTCGATCCCGGCACGTTCGTCGAGACCGGCCTGTTCGTGCGCCACCGCGCCAGCGGGTTCGGGCTCGAGGAGCGGCGACCGGAGACCGACGGAGTCATCACGGGCTGGGGCGAGGTCCACGGACGGCGCATCGCCGTCGCCGCGTCGGACGCGCGCGTCTTCGGTGGGTCGCTCGGCGAGACGTTCGCCGCCAAGGTGCACCGCCTGCAGGACCTGGCCGAGTCGTCCCGGATCCCGGTCGTGATCCTCAACGACGGCGGCGGCGCGCGCATCCAGGAGGGCGTCCAGTCGTTGGCCGGTTTCGGCGGGATCTTCCTGCGGAACGTCCGCGCCTCCGGCGTGATCCCCCAGATCAGCGTCGTCGCGGGCGCCTGCGCGGGCGGCGCCGCCTACTCCCCGGCCCTCACGGACTTCGTGTTCATGGTGCGGGGCAGCTCGACCATGTTCGTGACCGGACCCGACGTCGTCACGTCGGTCACCGGAGAGCGGGTCACCGCCTCCGACCTCGGCGGGGCCGAGCTGCACAGCGCCGCGACCGGTGTGGCGACCTTCGTGGCGGACGGCGAGGCGGACTGCTTCGAGGACGTCCGGTACCTGCTGTCGTTCCTGCCGTCGAGCTGCGGAGACCTTCCGCCCTCGTACGACACGGGCGACCGTCCCGATCGGCGGTGCCCCGAGCTGCTCGACCTGGTCCCCGCCGAGGCACACCGTTCCTACGACGTCAGGCAGGTCATCGCGAGCATCGTGGACGACGGGGACTACCTCGAGCTCCACGAAGGGTGGGCACGCAACGTCGTCTGCGCCCTCGCGCGGCTGGACGGTTCCACCATCGGGGTCGTGGCCAACCAGCCGGCGTGGCTCGCGGGCGCACTGGACATCGACGCCGCCGAGAAGGCGGCGCGCTTCGTGCAGACGTGCGACGCCTTCAACATCCCGCTGCTCACGCTGGTCGACGTCCCGGGTTCCTCCCCGGCCGAGACCAGGAGGCCCAGGGCATCGTCCGCCGCGGCGCGAAGCTGCTGTACGCCTACTGCGCCGCCACCGTGCCCCGGGTCAGCCTCGTGCTGCGGAAGGCCTACGGCGGCGCCTACATCGCGATGGACTCCAAGGCGATCGGTGCCGACCTCGTGTTCGCCTGGCCCAGCAACGAGATCGCCGTGATGGGGCCGCAGGCCGCGGCCGAGGTGGTGTTCCGCCGCCGCATCGCGGAGTCGGCGGAGCCCGACCGCGTGAGGCGCGAGCTGGTCGAGGAGTACGCCGAACGCCTCGTCCACCCCTTCGCCGCGGCCGAGCTCGGTCTCGTCGACGACGTCATCGACCCGGCGGAATCACGCCGCGTCCTCGTCAACGCGTTCGCGCTGCTGCGCAGCAAGGGCCAGGCGCACCCTGCGCGCAGGCACGGCAACGGGCCCCTCTGAGAGGGAGGGCGACCGCTCCGAGGAGGGTGGCCAGATTGCATGATCACCGCATGAAGGACGTCTCCCCGGCGAGGAGGGTGGCCAGATTGCATGATCAC
>JBKHWX010000218.1:0-5241 GCA_046566325.1 Actinomycetes bacterium
ACGCTGCACACCGCGTCGCTGGCCGCGCCGCACCTGCGGGAGGGCCTCACGCCCTCAGGAGCGACGCGCGCGGCAAGGCACCTTCGCGCGCTGCTCGGCACGCCCGCGGTCGCGATCAGCGTCGCCGGGCAGACCCTTGCCTGGGACGGCGTCGGGGCGGCCGCGCACTCGAAGGCCGCGGCAGAGCACGCGAGCGAGGTCCTGCGCACCGGGAGGGCCGTCGTCCTCGGCCCCGACGACGTGACGTGCGCGGACCCGACCTGCCCGGTGCAACACGCTGTCGTCGTGCCCCTCGTGGCGGACGAGCGCGTCGTCGGGGCGCTCGCCGCCTACGGGCCGCAGACGTCGGCCGGGCTCGTCCGGGCCGTCGAGGAGGTGGGGCAGTGGGTGTCGGGGAACATCCAGCTCGCCGAGCTCGACCGCTCCCGGACCCGGGCCATCGAGGCCGAGCTCCGCGCGCTGAGGGCGCAGATCAGTCCGCACTTCGTCTACAACTCCCTCGCCGCGATCGCGTCGTTCGTCCGGACCGACCCAGAGCGTGCGCGCGAGCTGCTGCTGGAGTTCGCGGACTTCACCCGGTACGCGTTCCGCCGCGGCGGCGAGTTCACCGCTCTCGCCGACGAGCTGCGCAACGTCGAGCGGTACCTCGTGCTGGAGAAGGCGCGATTCGGCGACCGGCTCGACGTGAAGCTGCGGGTGGCGCCGGAGGTGCTGCCCGTGGCCGTGCCGTTCCTCGCCGTCCAGCCGCTCGTCGAGAACGCGGTGCGACACGGGCTGGAGAGCAAGACCGGAGTGGGCCACGTGACGCTGGTCGCAGAGGACGAGGGCTCGCACGCGCTGATCAGCGTCGAGGACGACGGCGTGGGCAGCGACCCGGACCTCGTGCGGCGCGTGCTCGCCGGCGAGTCCGAGGCCGACTCGGTCGGGCTGGGCAACGTCGACGCGCGGCTGCGGCAGGTGTTCGGCGACGACCACGGCCTCGTCGTCGAGACGGCCCCCGGCGCGGGGACAAAGGTGTCGTTCCGGGTGCCGAAGTTCGCCCCGGGTGTGCGGGCGACCTGATGCGCGCCAACCCTACCCGCACCCCCTACCCCTCACCCCCCACAAGGTTCGCTGATGAAGTGGTTGTAATCGCGCCCGGAATGCGCCGTTTGAACCGCCACTTCGTCAGCGAACCGGGAGGGGGTGGGTGGAGTGGGTGGGGATGGTCACGACGGAAAGTGCAGGCCACCCCTCACCTCCCCGACGGCCACGCCTCCATCTCGCCACCCTCGGCGTGGACGCCGGCGAGCGGCGTGAGCGCCGTCGTCCGGTCGAACCAGCAGAACGCGTCGTACCGGCGGCCCAGCACGGTGGGCACGTAGTTCCCCCAGCGCTCGGCGTACGGCTGGTAGACGACGCCCACGGCACGGTGTCCCCGGGAGTCGGCCGCCCAGCCCGGCGGCTCGTCGCCGAACACAAACAGCGCCTGTGCGCCGTCCCCGAGCTCGTCGTGCAGCAGCGTCTCGGTGCTGTCCGCGTGGGCGGGGGGCAGGGTCATGGTCTGCGTCGTCCCGCCCCAGTGGTCGCTGGCGACGACCGTGCCCGAGTACCCGCCGAACCCCACGAGGACGACGCCCTCCTCCCCGTGCGCCTCGCGGACGAGCTGCCCGACGTTGACCATCCCGGCGTCGGTCATGTCGGTCCAGCGGGCGTCGCCGACGTGGGTGTTGTGCTCCCAGACCACGGCCTTGGCGTCGTCCCCGTGGTGTGCGACGAGCCGGTCGAGGGTCTCGGCCATGTGCCGGTCACGGACGTTCCACGACTCCGGGCCGCCGCGCACCATGGCCCGGTAGTACGCCTCGGCACCGGCGGCGACGAGGGCGTTCTGCTCGGCGTTGAACCGCGCGTCCCGGGACGGCTCGCCGGCGCCGTCTCCGTCACCGGCGCCGTCCCCACGAGCACCAGCCCGCAGCCCCTTGAGCACGTCGACCACCTCGGCCTCACAGCCCGACGGCACGAGCCGGGTCGACATCGCGTACGACCGGGGGTCCTCGGCGTAGGGCTCCAGGCAGCGGAACGCGTCCAGCGCACGCTCGACCTGGTCGGGTTCGTGCTGCTCGAGGTAGTCGAGCGTCGCGCGGAGCGAGTCCCAGAGGCTGTAGACGTCGAGCCCGTAGAAGCCGACACGCTGCTCCGCGGGACGGCCGGCGTTCAGGGCCCGCAGCCAGTGCGCGAAGTCGAGGACGTCGGTGTTCGCCCACATCCACGTCGGCCAGCGGTCGAAGCCCCGCAGCACCTCGGCGGGGTCGTGCGGGGCGGACGGCGCCAGCGTGACCGAGCAGCTGACCGCGTGGCAGTCGGGCCAGTCGCCCTCGACGGCGACGAACGAGAACGCCTTATCCTCGACGAGCCTTCGCGTCAGCGCCGCACGCCAGGCGTAGTACTCGTGCGTCCCGTGCGAGGCCTCCCCGATCAGCACGTAGCGCGCGTCCCCGATCCGCTCCAGCAGGGGGTCGAGGTCGCTCTCCTGCCCGAGCGGTAGCGCCTCAGCCGCCGGCCCCGACCCCGCCACGCTCGGACCTGCTTCAGATCCGGTCTGCGAGCTGCGCTTCCCCGCCATGCCGCGCGCAGTGGGCGCAGCAGTAGTAGGTGCCGGTGCTCTCCATGCCGTGCCCGATGATCTTGCAGCCGCAGTGCGCGCAGTTCGGCGCCATCGCCGAGATCGCGCACTCGAAGCTGTCGTACGTCCCGGTCTGCTCGCCGCGGGTGATCGTGAAGGTGTCGTCGTAGTCGTTGCCGCACACGTCGCAGACGGCCATCGTCGCGTCCTCTCCTGGTCGGGAACATCGGCGGTTGCTTCCGGGGTACCCCCTCCGTTCCCCGCTACACCCTCACCACACCCCCCTCGCCGCCTGCTCCGGCTCCTCCGCGGCAGCCCTGAGTGCCGAACGGGGGACGACGTCACGAACCTCTCCCGCCCGCCTCCCTTCCGGCCGATGGGAGGCAGAGCCGGAGACCGTCACCGGCGGTCCCGAGGAGCTGGCGTGGCAAAGGTTCGAGGCGTCCTCGCGCTCGTCGTGCTCGGCCTGTTTCCCATCGTCGTGCTGGGAGCTGTCGCCGGAGTCGTCGTCGCGGTGGCCGCGGTCTTCTCGCTCAGCGGCTTCGACGTCCTGAAGAACCTCGGACTGGGTGCGCTGCCCGTGGGCGTGGTGACTGGCTGGCGCGCGTTCCGCAGCGTGCGTCGGACGCGCCCCACCCCGTGGCGGGGTCCTGAGCTGTCGCGGGCCGAGCACCCCGCCCTGTGGGCCGAGATCGACGCCGTGGCCGAGGCGGTCGGCACCGAGGGGCCGGCACGCCTGGTCGTGGACGACGCGGTGAACGCCGGCGTGCGCCAGCTCTGCGACCAGCGAGAGCTCCTGCTCGGCCTGCCTCTGCTCGTCGGGCTGACAGTCCCCCAGCTGCGCGCGGTCCTGGCCCACGAGCTGGGGCACTACGGCGCCGGCCATACGGCGGCCGCGCTGCGCGCCTACCGGGCCAGCGAGCTCGTGCTCACGACGGTCGAGAGCTCCTCCGGACTGCTGCGTCGGGTCCTTGGCTTGTACGCGCGTCTCTACATGGCCGTCGCCGCCGCCTCCAACCGCGACTGCGAGCTGGAGGCCGACGCGTTCGCGGCGCGTGTCTCGGGGCCTGCCGACGCCGCCGCCGCGCTGCGCCGCACTCTGCAGCTCGACGTCGCGTGGCAGGTACTCGTCGAGGACTACCTTCCGCTGGCCGGTCCTGCGCGACGCCGTCCCCGGGTCACGGAAGGGCTCCGCGCACTGCTTTCGGCCCGCCAGAACGACCTTCGGCAGCTGGTGGACGACGAGGTCGCGGCCCCCGCTCCCCCGTACTGGTCCGATACCCACCCGCCCCTCGGACGCCGCATCGCCGGTTTCGAGGCGCAGCTCGCCTCGGGTGCCGCCACGACCTCGAGGCGAGCGGAGGACGACGTCCCCGTCTGGACGCTGCTGACCGGCGGCGAGGCGACGCTGGAGCGGCTGGAGGTCGAGCTGCTGCAGGACGTCGATCCGGTCGCGGAGTGGGACGACATCGTCGCGCTCGCCGGAGGCCGCCTCACCGCGGACGCCGCGGGCACACTCGCCCGCATCGCCGAGCAGTCCGGCGAGGCGGTGCCCGCAACGCTCGACAACCTGCTCTCTGCTCTGGAACGAGGTCGCGCAGGCGCGCTCGGCGCTGGCCTCGTCAAGCCGGGCACGCACCCTCCGGAGCGACCGCAGGCCGAACGGCGGCTGCTCACCGAGGCACTGGGTGCGACGGTCGTGCATGCCCTCGTCGAGCTGGGCCGCGCTCGCCACGCGCTCGACTGGTGCGACCCGCGGCGGGTCGTCGTCGACGGTCCGGACGGCGCCGCGGACCTCGACGTCGACGCTCTCGTCGGTCCTGCCGTCGCCGACCCCGCGGAGGTCTCCGCTCTGCGCGCGGCGCTCGCGCGTCTGGGGGTGCCGTCGTCCGCCCGGCCACCCTCGGCGCCGGCCCTCGACCCGGTCCCGGTGGGCGTGTTCCTGCAGGTGAGGGGTCCGGACAAGAGGGCCGCGGACCTGCTCGTGTGCGACACCGGGCTGCTCGTGGTACCCGCTGAGCGCGAGAAGGGCCCCTGGGCCGGTCTGCGGCAGGCCGGTGCGAGCACCGAGGCGAGACGACAAAGGATCTTGGCCTTCCTGGACGCCAGCCTGACCGAGCTGCTGGAACGCCCTGGCGCCCGCTGGGTCGACACCGAGGACATCCTCGCCGGCAGGCTGGCACGTCGTCCCTGGGGGTGGCGCCTCGAGCTCGTCCTGACGACGGGGGAAGAGCTGTCGATCCGCAGCACCTTCGACACCGAGTGCCGTGGTGACGGGTACGGGGCCGTCACCGAGCTCATCGGCGCACGGGGGCTGCCTGCTCGGCTGTCGGTGGCTGCTCGACGGGTCCGCGCTCGGCCGGTCCGTGCACCCGCGGAGAACGCCGAGGGCTGCGCACGCTGAGAGCTACGCTTCGCGGCGTGAGCCGCACTCCCGAACACGTGGGTCGGCAACCCGAGGCGCCGCCGGGCCTGTCGGTCCTTGTCGTCGACGACGAGGAGCCCGCGCTCGCCGAGCTGGCCTGGCTGCTCCGCCAGGACCGCCGCGTGGCCGACGTCCGCACCGCGACGAGCGCTGCGCAGGCCCTCGTGGCACTGGAGGCAGGCGGAGTCGACGTCGTCTTCTCGGACATCAAGAT
>JBKHWX010000219.1:0-4233 GCA_046566325.1 Actinomycetes bacterium
CAGGCGCTGGAGCAACCTTTTCGTCAGCGAACCTCGTCGGGGGTGCTGCTCAGCCGCCCAGCCGCCGTCCGTCGCGGGTGGAGAACAGGTGCGTGTGCCCCTGCTGCGGGGTGAAGTGGACGACCGAGCCCTTCTCCGGCGGACGACGTCCGTCCACCCGCGCGATGATCTGGTGCTCCTCGCCGGAGATGTCGGTGCGGCCGTACACGTACGCGTCCGCGCCCAGCTCCTCGACGACGTCCACCTCGACGGGCAGGCCGTGCTCGGAGGGGTCCAGGTCCTCCGGCCGCACACCGAGGATGACCCGGCCCTCGCCGGCCTCCCCGAGGACCGACCGCTCGACCGGGAAGGTGATGTCGCCGAACTGCACGCCATCGTCCACGACCTTCAGGTCGAGCAGGTTCATGGCCGGTGAGCCGATGAACCCCGCGACGAAGACGTTGTTGGGGTGGTCGTACATCCGCCGGGGCGAGTCGACCTGCATCAGCAGCCCGTCCTTCAGGACGGCGACCCGGTCGCCCATCGTCATCGCCTCGACCTGGTCGTGGGTCACGTACACCGTGGTGACCCCGAGCCGCCGCTGCAGCTGCGCGATCTGCGTGCGCGTCTGCACCCGCAGCTTGGCGTCCAGGTTCGACAGCGGCTCGTCCATCAGGAACACCTGCGGCTGACGTACGATCGCCCGGCCCATCGCCACCCGCTGCCGCTGGCCGCCGGACAGCGCCTTCGGCTTGCGGTCCAGGTACGGCTCGAGGTCGAGGATCTTCGCGGCCTCCTCGACCCTGGCCCGGATCTCCTGCTTCGGCGTGCCCGCGATCTTCAGTGCGAAGCCCATGTTGTCGGCCACGCTCATGTGCGGGTACAGCGCGTAGTTCTGGAACACCATGGCGATGTCCCGGTCCTTCGGCTGGACGTCGGTCACGTCCCGCTCGCCGATCAGGATCCGGCCGGAGTTGACGTCCTCCAGCCCGGCGAGCATCCGCAGCGAGGTGGACTTCCCGCAGCCGGACGGGCCGACGAGGACGAGGAACTCGCCGTCCGCGATATCCAGGTCCAGCTGGTCGACGGCCGGCTTGTCGCTGCCCGGATAGATCCGGGACGCCTTGTCGTAGGTGACGGTTGCCATGGCGAACCTTCCCTTTCACCGGCAGGAACGTGCCGGACGATCCGAGTGAAATGGGACGAGAACTCCCTGTTCTCGAACGGTGCCTCGTCATCGTGCACGAGTGAGGGGCGCGCAGTAAAGATCAGTCAGAGTAAAGATCAGCTCGGTGCAGGTCGGCCCAGCAGAGGTCAGCGCAGCAGAGGTCAGCGCAGCAGAGGTCAGCTCATCTTCTCGGCGACCTCCGTCGCGGCGACCGACATCGTCGTCGTCGGGTCGGCTCCTTCCACGATGGCCGCCTCCGCCCGGCCGAGCGGTCCCCACACGGCGGCCATCTGCGGGACGGCGGGCAGCACCTGGCCCGCGGACGCTGCGGCCGCGAACGACGCCGTGTCCGCGTCGGACGACGACACCTGCTGCAGGACCGCAGCCATCGCCGGGGGACGGGGCCGGGCCGAGTAGAGCGCGGTCATCGCCTCGGGGGAGTTCGCCGCGTCGAGCACGAAGCGCTGGCCGTCGCCCCGCCCGGCGCCCTTGCTGGCCACGAAGAATGCCTGGACGTCGACGAGGGGACGAGCCGGCTCGAGCCCCGCGAAGCCGACCATCGGCGTGATCGCGTAGTGCATCCCGGCGGCGCGCACCTGCGGCACGGCCTCCGGACCGGCGACCAGGAAGGGGCACCGTCCCTGGATGAACATGGGGACGTCGTCGGTCGTCGAGATGGACGTCGTCAGCACGCCCGCCTTCCCGAGGTACGCGAGCCTCCGGGCCGCCTGCAAGGACCCCCTCTTCGCGATGCCCAGGTCGGCGGGGCTGTAGGAACCGTCCGAGCGGGTCCCGAAGACGTACCCGCCGGCGGGGGAGAACACCGGGTACATGGAGTAGACGTCCCCGTCCTTGCCCACCGGCAGGCAGAGGGGGTGCTCCGCCCCCGTCGAGGCCGCGAGCTGGCCAAGCTCCTCGAGGCTGTTCGGTGCCCGGTCCACGAGGTCGGTGTTGCGGAACAGCCCCACCGACTCGTACGCGTAGGGCAGGCCGTACACCTTGTCGCTGTACGTCACCGCCTTCAGCGCCAGGCCCGAGTACCACTGCTGGTCGGTCTCGGTCAGGCGGACCGGGTTGATCGCGCCGTTCTGCACGAGGCTCCCGATCCACCAGGCCGGCCCCATCACGACGTCAGGGCCCTTGCCGCTCGCGTTCGCCGCCAGGAACGGGTCGAGCTCGGTACGGCTCGGGTGCCCGGTCATCACTGGGTCCGAGATGGACTGCACCGCCACGGTGAGGTCGTTCGCCTTGCCGTACGCCTGGGCGAGGCCGGTCACGACGTCCGTCAGCGACTGGTCGGCCCAGATCACGAGGTCGGCGTTCGGGCGGGGAGGAGTCGTCGCGTCGCCGGCCACCGGGGACGTCGCCCCCGGGGCGGGCCTGCCCTCCGGGCCTTCGGCGCCGCGGCCACCGCACGCGCCGAGCAGCAGGGTGCAGACGGCGACCAACGGCACCAGGGCGGCCGCCGCCCGCCACCTGCGCATCGATTGCTCCTTGCGTGCCGTGCTCCTGCCATGACCTTGCCGCAGGCCGTCGAGAAGCGCGACCGCGGCGTCGTCGCTAGCTCCCGCCCCCGCGCAGGTCGGCGAGCTCGTGCAGGACGACGGCCACGGCGGCCGGGTCGGGCACCCGCCACCGGGCGAGGGTCTCACCGCGGCCGACCTTGACCGTCACGTCGTCCGGCCCGAGGACGGCGAAGGCGTTCTCGTCGGTGACGTCGTCGCCGATGTAGAGGACGGCGTCGACCGCCAGCCGGTCGGCCACCGTGCGCAGCGCCGTCCCCTTGTCGGCGTCGAGCACGGAGAGCTCGACGACCTCCTTGCCGCGCATCACGTGCACGCCCGGCCGGGTCGCGGGTCCGCAGAGCACCGCCTCGGCCGCCGCTGCGGCGACCGGCCGCTCCGCCTGACGTGTGTGCAGGACGCCGCCCGCGGGCTTGGTCTCGAGGTCGGTCCCCGGGTGCGCGGCCACGATCGCGGCGAGGTCGGCCAGGACGGCGTCGAGCCTCGCCTGCCTGGCGTCGTCCAGCACGAGCGGGACGCCGCCGAGCTCGGCGCCGTGACTCGCGACGAGCAGGACGCCGTCCGGCGGGGAGGCGAGCCGGACGAGGTCGGCGAGGGTGCGGCCGCTGACGAGAGCCACGCTCGTCCCGGGGGCCTCGACGAGCCGGCGGACGGCGCGGGAGGCCTCGGGGAGCGGGCGCGCGGCGTCGCGGTCGGTCACGATCGGGGCGAGCACGCCGTCGAAGTCGAGCGCGGCGAGGACGTGCCCGCGGCTCGCGAACCGCGCCAGGGTGTCTTCCAACCCGGCACGGCCCTCGGGGCCGACCGAGGCGTCGGCGCTCATGCCGGCGTGGGGCTGTCCTGGGACTGGGCCAACTGCGCCGGGGTCTCCTGCGCCGGGGCCTCCCGGGCGCCGTCCTGCCCGGTGCCCTGCCACGGGTGCTGCAGCGCGTGGAGGAAGTCGTGCGCCCACCGCGCGACGTCGTGCTCCATCACACGCTTGCGGAGGGCGCGCATGCGGCGGGACTGCTCCCGAGGCGACATCTGCAGCGCCCGGACGATCGCGTTCTTCAGCCCCTCGATGTCATGCGGGTTGACCTGCAGCGCCTGGGTCATCTCGTCGGCGGCACCGGTGAACTCGCTGAGGACGAGCACGCCGCGCTCGTCGTACCGGCAGGCGACGTACTCCTTGGCGACGAGGTTCATCCCGTCGCGCAGGGAGGTGACGAGCAGGACGTCGGCGATCTGGAACAGGGCCGCCATACCCTCGCGCGGGTAGGCGTAGTGCAGGTAGTGCACGGCCGGCTGGCCCAGGCTGGAGAAGTCCCCGTTGATCCGGCCCACGGTCAGCTCGATCTCGTCGCGGAGCAGCTTGTACTGCTCGACGCGCTCGCGGCTGGGGGTGGCCACCTGGACGAGCATCACCTCGCGCGGGTCCACCAGGCCGTCCTCGAGCAGCTCTCCGAACGCCTTCAGCCGGTGGGTGATGCCCTTGGTGTAGTCGAGGCGGTCGACGCCGAGGATCACGCGCCGGGGGTCGCCCAGCTCCTGCCGCAGGGTCTTGACGCGCTCGGCGGTCTCAGG
>JBKHWX010000220.1:0-4268 GCA_046566325.1 Actinomycetes bacterium
GGCCGGTACGACGAGACGCCCAGCTCGAGCACGTCCAGACCGGTCGCCGACGCCACGACCCCAGAGGTCAGCAGGTTGGACGTACGGCCCTGGTCGTGCGCCGTCCCGATCGTGGTGTAGCGCTTGACGTGCTCGACGGAGCGCAGGCCGGCGCCCGTGCCACGCAGGACGTCCGCGACGGTGGCGTCGCGCTGCAGGTCGAGGAAGTGGCTCGCGTACGGGTCCTGCTCGCCCGGGTGGGGAACGTACCAGAGCGCGAGGGGCGCCTCGCCGGCGACCTCCTCCGCGGACGGCAGCGGGACGTCGGCGGCCTGACCGCCGGCGAGCCGCATGGCCTCGGCGCCCGCCCTGGCCCCCTCGGCGAGGCAGCCGGCGAGGGCGAGCGTGCCGTTCACCGAACCGACCACGTGCGTGCCCGCCTTGACGTTCGCGGGGAGCACCATCGCGCGCTCCGCGTCGTAGGCGATCGTGCTGCCGGACTGGCTGACGAGCTGCAGGGCCGGGTTCCAGCCGCCGGAGACCAGCAGCAGGTCGCACGCGATGTCCTTGTTGCCCTCGGCCACCGACCCGTTGCTGAAGGGCGCGACGGAGGCCGACGTGACACGCTCGACCCCGCTGACGCCGGTCACAACCTGCCCGCTCAGGACCTCGATCCCGGCGTCGGCGCAGCGCTTCACCTCCTCCGCCGGAGCGGTAGCCCGCGCGTCCACGACGGTCACCGTCGCACCCGCACGCCGGAAGTCGAGGGCGGCCGCGTAGGCGCTGTCGTTCGTCGTGAAGACGACGACGTCCTTGCCGGGCAGCACCGCGTAGCGGTTGAGGTAGGTCCTCGCAGCGGCCGCGAGCAGAACGCCCGGACGGTCGCTGTCCGCGAACGTGATCGGCCGGTCGTGGCCACCGGTGGCGAGCACGACCTGCTTCGCCCGGATCCGCCAGATCCGCTGGCGGGCGACGTTCTCCGGCGCGGCGGCACCGAGGAAGTCGGTGCGGTGCTCCAGGGCGATCACGTAGTTCTCGTCGTAGATCCCGAGGGCGTTCGTCCGGGTCAGCACCCGCACGTTCGGGCTCTCGGCGAGCTGACGCGCGACGTCCGCCGCCCACTCGGCCGCGGGTGCGCCGTCCAGCTCGGCGGTGTCGCCCAGCAGGGACCCGCCCAGCTCGGGCTGGTCGTCGATCAGCAGGACGCGGACGCCGGAGCGTGCCGCGACCCGGGCGGCCGACAGGCCCGCGGGGCCGCCGCCGACGACGAGGACGTCGCAGTGCGCGTGCGTCGCGTCGTACCGCGCCGGGTCGCCGACGTCCGCGAGCCGGCCCTTGCCCGCGAGGCTGCGGGCGACGAGCCCGTCGTAGAGCTCGACGGTCGTGGCGGTGAGCATCGGCTCGGGGAACGGCTCCTCGATCTGGACGAGGGCGTTCGGCTCTTCGACGCCTGCGCCGAAGAGGCCGCGGGGGCGGCCGTACCTCTGGCTCGTCGTCACGCGCTCGACGCCGTTCGCCAGCAGGGCGGACGCCAGCGTGTCGCCGGCGAAGCCCTGCAGCGTCCGGCCGTCGAAGGTGAACGTGAGCGGGCGGCTGCGGTCGATGCGCCCGCCCGACTGGAGTCGTGCGTTGCTCACGACGTCACCGTCCTCTCTGCACGGAGTTGATGGGTTCGATGCTGCTGGGCTCGTTGCTGCTGCGCTGGTCGTTCGTGGGCCGGTCGTTCGTGGGGCGGCCGCCCGTGTACGTGGACGCGAACCGGTACGTGACGGTGTCGCGCACGGCGTTGAACCAGCGGCGGCAGCCGGCGCTGTGGTACCAGCGCTCGGCGAACTCGCCCTTGGGGTTGTCGCGGTAGAAGAGGTACTCGGCCCACTCCTGGTCGCTCAGGGCGTACGGGTCCTGCGGGTAGGCGACGTGCGCCTGCCCGCCGTAGCCGAACTCGACCTCGTCTCGGGGCCCGCACCACGGGCAGGGGATCGACAGCATGGGGTCCTCCGTCAGTGGGCCACGGCGGCGGCGCCGTGCTCGTCGACGAGCGCACCGGTCTCGAAGCGCTCGAGGGTGAATGGGGCGTTGATCGGGTGCGGTCGCCCGTTGGCGATCGTGGAGGCGAAGCTCCAGCCGGCGCCGGGTGTCCCCTTGAAGCCGCCGGTGCCCCAGCCGCAGTTGATGTACAGCTCGTCGACCGGGGACAGGCCGAGGATGGGGGAGGCGTCGGGGGTGGTGTCGACGATGCCGCCCCACGTCCGCAGGACGTGCGCCCTCGCGAAGATCGGGAACAGCTCGACCGCCGCGGCCATCTGGTTCTCGATGACGTGGAAGCCGCCGCGCTGGCCGTAGCCGTTGTACTGGTCGATGCCGGCGCCCATGACGAGCTCGCCCTTGTGCGCCTGGCTGACGTACACGTGGACGGCGTTCGACATGACGACCGTGGGGTGCACCTCCTCCAGCAGCTCGGACACGAGCGCCTGCAGGGGGTGGCTCTGGATCGGGACGCGGAACCCGGCCATCTGGGTGAGCACGGAGGTGTGGCCGGCGGCGCAGAGCGCCACCTTTCCGGCGGCGATGGAGCCGCGGCTGGTCTGCAGCCCGGTGACCTTGCCGTCCACGACGTCGATCCCGGTGACCTCGCAGTTCTGGATGAGGTCGACGCCGAGGGCGTCGGCCGCGCGGGCGTAGGCCCACGCGACGTTGTCGTGCTTGGCGATCCCGGCCCGCGGCTGGTACGTCGCGCCGAGAACCGGGTAGCGCAGGTCGGACGACGTGTTGACGATCGGGCAGACCTCACGCACCTGGTCGATGTCGAGCCACTCGGCGTCCACCCCGTTGAGGCGGTTGGCGTTGACGCGGCGCACGCTGTCGCGGACGTCCTGCAGGCTGTGGGCGAGGTTCATCACGCCGCACTGGCGGAACAGGATGTCGTAGTCGAGGTCGTCGGACAGGGTCTCCCACAGCTTCAGGGAGTGCTCGTAGATGCCCGAGCTCTCGTCCCACAGGTAGTTGGAGCGGATGATCGTCGTGTTGCGGGCCATGTTGCCGCCGGCGAGCCAGCCGCGCTCCAGCACCGCGACGTTGCGGATGCCGTGGTTCTTGGCGAGGTAGTAGGCGGTGGCGAGTCCGTGGCCGCCGGCGCCGACGATGACGACGTCGTACGAGCGCTTGGGGTCAGGGTTGCGCCACAGCCAGGACGGGTGGTCCGGCAGGTGCCAGCTGTCGAGTGTCTTCATCACAGCTCTCCCGGGAGGGTGGAGTTGAGGGCGGTCTGAGGGGCGGGGGACAGCGAGGGGTACAGCGGGAAGGCCGCGGCCAGCTTCTGCACGCGGTCGCGCAGGGCGGCGAGCGAGGCGTCGTCCGCCTCGGGCTTTAGCACCTCGGCGATGACGTCGGCGACCTCGGCGAACGCGGCGGCGTCGAAGCCGCGCGTCGCGAGCGCCGGCGTCCCGATGCGGAGGCCGGACGTGACCATCGGGGGCCGCGGGTCGAACGGGACGGCGTTGCGGTTGACCGTGATGCCGACCGAGTGGAGGCGGTCCTCGGCCTGCTTGCCGTCGAGCTGCGAGTCGCGCAGGTCGACGAGCACGAGGTGGACGTCGGTGCCACCGGAGATCACGCGGGCGCCGGCCTCGGCGACGTCCGGCTGGGACAGGCGCTCGGCGAGAAGCTTGGCGCCCTCGAGGGTCCGCTGCTGACGCTCCGCGAACGCGTCGCTCGCGGCCATCTTGAAGGCGACGGCCTTACCGGCGATGACGTGCTCGAGGGGCCCGCCCTGCTGACCGGGGAACACCGCGGAGTTCACCTTCTTGGCGACGTCCGCGTCGTTCGTCAGGATGACGCCGCCGCGCGGACCGCCCAGGGTCTTGTGGGTCGTCGTGGTGACGACGTGCGCGTGCGGGACCGGGGAGGGGTGCAGCCCCGCGGCCACGAGCCCGGCGAAGTGCGCCATGTCGACCATCAGGTAGGCGCCGACCTCGTCGGCGATCCGACGGAACCGGGCGAAGTCGAGCTGGCGCGGGTAGGCGGACCAGCCGGCGATGATGAGCTGCGGCTTGTGCTCGCGGGCCAGCCTCTCGACCTCGTCCATGTCGACGAGGTTGTCGTCCTCGCGCACATGGTAGGCGACGACGTTGTAGAGCTTGCCCGAGAAGTTGATGCGCATCCCGTGCGTCAGGTGGCCGCCGTGCGCGAGGTCCAGCCCCAGGATCGTGTCGCCGGGCTTCAACAGCGCGAACATGGCGGCGGCGTTGGCCTGCGCGCCCGAGTGCGGCTGCACGTTGGCGAACTGCGCG
>JBKHWX010000221.1:0-20446 GCA_046566325.1 Actinomycetes bacterium
ACGGCGGCCGCGAACCTCGGGAGCGTCTGCGAGCGCCTCCACAACGAGAAGACGCACGGCGGGTGGAGACTCGTCCAGACCAGCCCCGGCAGCTTCGTCTGGACCAGCCCCACCGGCCTCACCTACCGGCGCACCGCCAGCCCTCTCGTCCCCGGCTGGATGCTCCAGGCGCCGCTCCGCTGAGCCTCACCGAAGCGAACAAGGACGAGTCAGGCATGCCAGGGGCGGCCGTGATCACCCATGGAATCGTTCGTCAGCGAAGCTAGAGTCACCGCTCCGACGACCCCCGGCAGGCGACGATGTGCCGGCTAGTCGATCCGGCCCTCCCGGAGCCGGTCGACCCAGGCGCGGGCGTCCGCGAAGGCGCGGTCCGTCGTCCCCGGCAGCACCCGGGTGAGCACCTTCTCGGCCCGTGGGTAGGAGCCGAGGAACTTCACCTGTGAGCAGAACCGGTGCAGCCCCATCAGCGCCTCGGCCATCCGCGCCTCCGCGATGTGCCCCTCGGCGTCCATCGCGAAGCAGTACTGCCCAAGCGCATCGCCCGTCGGTCGGGACTCGATCCGCACCAGGTTGATGCCGCGAGCAGCGAACTGCTCCAGCAGCTCGAGCAGGCCTCCCGGCCGGTCCTCCGGCTGGTAGGCCACGATCGACGTCTTGTCCGAGCCCGTGGGCGGCGGAGGAGGTCCGGGCTTGGCGACCAGCACGAAGCGGGTCACGGCCGTCGGGTTGTCCCCGACCTCCTGAGCGAGCACGACGAGTCCGCACTGCCGCGCCGCGATCTCGGCGCAGAGGGCTGCGTCGTACGTCGCCGTGCCGCCGTCCCCCGGGAGCGCCCGCCGGGACAGCCCTTCGGCAGCGCCGGCCGTCGACAGGCCGGGGACGTAGACCGCCTCCGGGAGGTTCACGGCCAGCCAGCCCCGGCACTGGGCCCACGCGTGGGGGTGCGTGCTGATCCGGTGCACGTCCGCAAGCGTCGTGCCTGGGCCCGCCGCCAACACGAACGAGATCGGCACGAGAGCCTCGCGGACGACGACGAGCGGGTCGCCACCCGTCAGCCCGTCGATGGTCGCCGGGACGCCGCCCTCCACCGAGTTCTCCATCGGAACCATCGCGGCCTGCACCTCGCCGCTGCGGACGGCGTCCAGGGCAGCCTGCACGCTCGGGCACGCGACCCGCTCCCCCTTGGACGCCGCGGGCACCTGCAGCAGCGCCATCTCGGTGAACGTTCCGGCCGGTCCCAGGTACGCGTATCCGGACGGCGGAACGCCTGGCATACGAAGGTCCTCTCGCAGGATGGGCTGGAGCCTGCCGACGAACGAATCTAGCCGGTGCCTCTCGTGGCACGCCTCAGATGCGGCTCCCGATCGGCGACGAACGCAGCCTCTCCTCGACGGCCCGTCGATACTCCTCCATCCCCCGCGGATACCCTCGCCGCCGTGCAGCAGGTACCGGACGCGCGCGGGTTCGTGGACATCGGGTTCGCCCGTCTCGACACCGACAGGCATGCGCGCACCGGCGACCCGGAGGTCTGCTACGGCGCTGGCAAGACCCCGGAGCAGGTGGTCGAGACCATGACCCGCCTGCACGAGCTGCACCCCGGCCGCGCCGTGATGGCGACCCGGCTCTCCGACTCCGCACGCTCGCGGCTGCGCCAGCACCTGCCGTCCGCACACGTGGACGACGTCGCCCGGGCCGCCTACGTCGGCCCCCTGCCCGAGACCAGGGGCAGGGTCGCGGTCGTGTCCGCGGGGACGGCGGACGGTCCCGTCGCGGCCGAGGCCGCCCTGACCGTGCGGGTCCACGGCGCCGAGGTCGACCCGGTGCCCGACGTCGGCGTGGCGGGCATCCACCGGCTGCTCGCCGTCCGCGACCGCCTCGACGAGGCCGACTGCCTCGTGGTCGTGGCCGGGATGGAGGGTGCCCTCCCCAGCGTCGTCGGCGGCCTGACCGGCGTCCCCCTCGTCGCAGTGCCGACGTCGACCGGCTACGGCACCGGCGCCGGCGGGTACGCCGCCCTGCTGACCATGCTGAACTCGTGCGCCCCCGGCGTGGTCGTCGTCAACGTCGACAACGGGTACGGCGCCGGTGTGCACGCCGCCAGAGTGGCCCGCCGGTGATCGGCTGGCTCGACTGCTCGTCGGGCGTGAGCGGCGACATGCTGCTCGGCGCCCTCGTCGCTGTCGGGGTCGACCTGGCCGTTCTGCAGTCCGCCGTGGACGCCGTCACTCCGGAGCCCGTGACGCTGCGAGCCGAGCGGGTGGACCGCGCCGGCCTCGCGGCCACCAAGGTGCACGTCCACGCGCCCGAGTCGACCACGCATCGGCGGCTCCGCGACATCCGCCCCCTCCTGCAGTCTGCCGACGCGCTCCCGTCCGAGGTCGCGGGCCGAGCCCTCGCCGTGTTCGAGCGCCTCGCCGCCGCCGAGGCCCGCGTGCACGGCACGGACCCGGAGGACGTCTCCTTCCACGAGGTCGGCGCCCTCGACGCCATCGCCGACGTCGTGGCCGCATGCGCCGGTCTGCACGCACTCGGACTGTCGTCGCTCGTCGCCTCGCCCGTCTCCCTCGGCGGCGGCACCGTGCAGGCCGCCCACGGACGTCTCCCGGTCCCCGGTCCGGCGGTGGTCGAGCTGCTCGCGGGTGCACCCACGTCAGGCGGACCGGTCGCCGTCGAGCTCACCACCCCCACGGGTGCCGCCCTGCTGGCCGTCGCCGCGACCTCGTTCGGGCACCAGCCCGCGATGACCGTCGAGCGCCAGGGCTTCGGCGCCGGCAGCCGCGACCTGCCCGGACACCCCAACGCCCTCCGGCTCGTGGTCGGCCAGCCCGCGGCCGCCGCCAGCCCGACGGCGACCGCATCCGACGCCGTCCTCGTGCAGGCGAACGTCGACGACCTCGACCCCCGCCTCTGGCCCTCCGTGATCGAGGACCTGATCGGCGCCGGCGCCTCCGACGCCTGGCTAACCCCGATCCTGATGAAGAAGGGGCGGCCCGCCCACACCGTCTCCGCGCTGGTCGCACCTGGCCTGCTGGACGACGTCGAGCACCTCATCCTCACCTCCACCTCGACGATCGGGCTGAGGCGGACGGCGGTGAGCAAGCGGGCGCTCGAGCGCCGGTCAGTCACGGTCACGGTCGGCAGCCGAAGGATCGCCGTCAAGCTCGCCCTCCTGGACGGGGAGGTGGTCAACGCCCAACCGGAGTACGAGGACTCGGCGGCGGCCGCGGCCGCCTTGGGCCGGCCGCTCAAGACCGTGATGGCGCAGGCCCTCGCGGCCTTCCACACGCACGACCTGCTGGACGACGCGACCGAGAACTCCTCGTGAACCTCGCCGTGGTCCTCACGACCGTGCTGCTGATCGTCCCGGTCGAGCTGCCGGACAAGACGTTCATCGCCACCCTCGTGCTCGCCACGCGCTACCCACCCCTCATGGTCTGGCTCGGGGTCGGCGCCGCCTTCGGGATCCAGACGGTGATCGCCGTGACCGCCGGAGGCCTGCTCGCCCAGCTGCCCAGGACCCCCGTGGTGGTCGGAGCCGGCCTGATGTTCCTCGCGGGCGCCGTCGTCCTGTGGAGGTCGTCCTCGACCGCCGACCAGGAGGAGGCCGAGACGGAGGAGGAGTTCGAGCACAAGGTGTACGGGCCGGCCGTGGGCCTTCGTGCCGCGGCCGCGAGCTTCGCCGTGCTCTTCGTCGCCGAGTGGGGCGACCTCTCCCAGCTGCTGACCGCCGGCCTGGTCGTCCGGTTCGACGACCCGCTGGCCGTATTCGTCGGCGCCTGGGCCGCGCTGCCGCTCGTCTCGGGTCTCGGGGCCGCGCTCGGCCGGGCACTGCTGAAGCGCCTGCGGCTCGGCACCATCCAGCGTGTCGGCGCTGCGGTCTGCCTGCTGATGGCGGTCGTCACGGCGCTCGAGCTCGCCGGGATGTCGCTTCCGGCATGAGAGCCGTGGCGCGTGCCGCGGCTCCGGCCACGAGGCGCGCCGCCCATCTGACCTGGCCCGCCGACCACCTAGCCTGGGGCGGTGACGTCGAGCAGCAGCTCCCTCCGCATGCTCCGTGCCCTCGTCGTCGCGCTGACCCTGCTTGCCTCCCTTCTGCTCGTGCCCCGCCCCGCGTCCGCAGGTCCCCTCACAGCGGAACCCCAGACGGCGGCGCCGTCCCGAACCGACGTCCCCGGCCCCGTCGTCCTCGTGGGTGTGCCGGGCCTCCGCTGGGACGACGCCTCCGCGGAAGGGACGCCGGCTCTCTGGTCGCTGCTCGAGAACGCGTCCGTGGGCACGCTGGCGACCCGGTCGGTCCGCCGCTCGGCGTGCCCCATCGACGGCTGGCTCGCGGTGAGCTCAGGCAGCCGGCTCGGGGACGAGCTGTCCTCGGTCGGCTGCAACCGGCCCCTCGACCCCTACGACGGCGTCGTCGGCAGCTGGCCCCGCTACCAGCAGATGGCAGCCAGCCAGACCTTCCAGGCCCAACCCGGGCTGCTCGGCGACACGCTCTCGAAGGCCGGGGTACGCACGGTCGCCCTCGGACCGGGTGCCGCCGTGGCGCTCGCCGACCCGACCGGCCGGGTCGTGGGCCCCTACCTTGAGCGCCCCGACTCCGTCCAGACCTTCGAGACCACCGTGCGCTCGGCTCTCGCCACGAGGCCGGACCTGCTCGTCGTCGACGCCGGCGCCGTCCGCGACCCCGCCGACCTGCCGTCGTCCGACCACGACCAGCTGCTCGGGGACCGAGCCAGCCAGGTCGCCGACCTGGACCGCAGGGTCGGCGCGGTGCTCGCAGCAGCAGGCAGCGGCGCGACGGTTCTGATCGCCTCCTTCGCGGACGCCGGCTCCTCCCCGCACCTCGGCCTGCTCGCCGCCCGCGGGCCGGCGGGCACCGACAGCACCTACGGCAGCGGCCTGCTGGGAAGCCGCTCCACCCGCCAAGCCGGCCTCGTGCAGACGACCGACATCGCCCCGACCGTGCTGGACCTGCTGGGCGTGAGAGCGCCCTCGGGACTGGTCGGTGCACCGATCCGCCCGCTGCGCGGGACCGCCGCGAGCCCCGGCCAGCTGCTGCAGAAGCTGGTCGACCTGAACACCAGCGCGTCGACGGTCAACCGGCTCGTGCCCCCGTTCTTCCTGGGCCTGGTGTTCGCGGAGCTCCTGCTGTACGGCATCGCCGCGCTCGCCCTGCGCGTGCAGTGGGGGGGCCCGGCGGGCCGGCGCCCGGTCCTGCGGTGGATGCGGCGCGTCGCGATCGTGTTCGCATCCGTGCCGGTCTCCACGTTCCTCGCCAACCTCGTCCCGTGGTGGCGAACGGGTCACGACCTGCTCGCGGTGGTGGCGGCCGTGGCCTTCTGGACGGCGCTCGTCGCCGCCTTCGCGATGCTCGGCCCGTGGCGGGACCACCGTCTCGGCCCGTTCGGGGCCGTCGCCGGTGTGACGGCGTTCGTCCTCGCGGTGGACGTCGCCACCGGCTCGCACCTCCAGCTGTCGAGCCTGATGGGCCAGCAGCCCCTCGTCGCCGGCCGGTTCTACGGCCTCGGCAACCAGCAGTTCGCGCTCTTCGCCACCGGTGCGCTGCTGCTCGCAACCGCCCTCGCGGACGCCGCGCTGAACGCCGGGCGCCGTCGGCTGGCGGTGTGGGTCGTGGTCGTGATCGGCGTCCTCGCCGTCGTGATCGACGGGACGCCGGGCATCGGCAGCGACTTCGGTGGTCCCCCGGCCATCGTCCCGGCGTTCGCCGTGCTGGCCCTGCTCGTGGCCGGCGTGCGGCTCAACCTCAGGACCCTGCTGCTCGTCGGGGTCGGGACGCTCGCCGTCGTCGTCACCCTGTCGGTCCTCGACTGGCTCCGGCCGCCGGAGAACCGGACCCACCTCGGCCGCTTCGTCGAGACGGTGCTGAACGGCGGGGCGCTGACCGTGATCGAGCGCAAGCTCACCCAGAACTGGGACATCCTGACGAGCAGTCCGCTGAGCCTGCTGGTCCCGTTCGGCGCCGTGTTCGTCGGCCTGGTCCTGATGCGGCCCGTCGCCTGGGGAGCCCCCGCGCTGCAGCGCACCTACGAGCACGCACCGACCCTGCGCAACGGGCTGTTCGCCCTGCTCGTCATGCTCGCCATCGGCTTCGCCGTGAACGACTCCGGGACCGTCGTCCCGGCGATCGGCGGGGTGCTCGCGATCCCCCTGCTCATCGCGGCGAGCGTGCGAACGCTCGAGCTCGCCGACGAGCAGTCGGCGAGCGGGGAGACGCCGACACCGGCAGAGCCCGAACGAGGAGCCAGACCAGCACCGCGATGACCAGCCACGGAGCCGCCTCGGACCGGAAACCGAGCGTGACGCCTTCCACCGCGGGCGACAGCCCGACGACACGGCCGGGGACGTACGCGAGGGCGAGCACTCCGGCCCTCGCCAGCACCGCGCCGTCCAGCACGTGCCGCAGGGCGGGCGTGCCGGCGACGCCCAGCAGGGCCAGCGGCGCCCAGAGCAGGACGTCGTACCAGGGCAGGGCGTAGGGCGCCACGAGCAGCCATGCGGCCGCAAGGACCACCATCGCCCGCACGACCGAGGCAGGGGCGTCGTCCAAGCCCGCGGGTGAGGCGCGCCGGACCAGCCCGGACAGCACGACCGCGACCACCGCCGCCGCCAGCGCACTGCCCGGCCCGACGGCGGCCCGGACGGCCTCCATCCCGTAGCGAGGGTCCAGAAGGTCGACGATCGGACGCCACGGGCTCGCCAGGGAGACGTACCGGCTCGCCCGTTCGACCTGGTCGTACACGTGGGGACCCGCCCACGCGTGGGCCGGAACCAGGACCGCCGCCGCACCCACGACCATCTGGACGGCATGATGGCGTCGCCGTCCCCACCGGCGCCGCGGACTCGCCACCGCCTTCCGCCACGGCAGGTGCCGAAGCCCCCACAGCACGGCGACGGCCCCGATCGCGAACGGCAGCTTGACGCCGACGGCTCCCCCGAGGGCAACCCCGGCGAGGAGCGGCATGCGCGTCATCAACGCCATAGCCACGACGACGAGCGCGACACCGAGCACGTCGAGGTGGCTACCGAGTACCCCGGGGCCGAGCACGAGCGGGTTCAGGGTCCACAGCAGCGCGACCCTGCTCCGGTCAGCCGCGCTGTCGCCCCGCGACCAGTCCCGTGCGAGCCGGTCCAGCAGCCACGCGGTGAGGGCGAACGCACCTACGACGAGCAGGTGGAAGACCCAGACGGTCAGCCGCAGCGAGCCGTTCCCGGCCACGGCCGACAGGGCCTGCAGCGCGGTGGCGACCGGGCCGTAGATGCTGCGCGTACCGGTCCACGGCGGCTGGACGGCGGACGCGACCGGGTCGTGGCCGCCGTCCCAGCGGGTCGGCCGCTCGACGTACGGGTCCCCACCCTCCGCGGCGATCCGGCCGTAAGCGGCGTAGCTGAGGTGGTCACCCGAACCCACCGGCGGGACGACGGCCACGGCGACGAGCACGCACGTCGCGGCGACCGTGACCAGGGCCGGCGAGATCCGCGCGCCGTGCCGCAGAGCGACGAGCCCACAGCCGACGCCGCCGGCGCCGAGCAGGTAGGCGCACGCGAGCAGGACGGTGACCAGTCCTGGTCCCCAGCCCAGCTCCAGGGACCACGGCGGGTACGCGGCTGCCGGTCCCAGCCCTGGCACCGCCGCCGACTCGCCGGCGACGGCGACCACCAGGAGCAGGGCCAGGGACGCGACGATGCACCCCGCGGCCAGGCGAGGGAGCTTCGCCGCGTGGCCGGCCCCCTCAGCCGTCGCCACGGCCGGGGCGAGAGCGCGCTGCCGCGCGACCGGCACGCGAGCGTGCTAGCGCACGAGAGCGGGCCAACGCTCGGCCCGCACGAGAGCGCGCCAGCGCACGACGGGCACGACGGACGGCGAGCGCGCGGGCGACGTCCCGGTACTGGGCGGCGCGGTGCAGCTGCGCCCGCAGGTCCGTGCCGGTCACCCGGTGCTGCAGGTCGCACGGCACCTCCAGCACGCGGAAACCCTGCGCCAGCAGGTCGATGGTCAGCGCCGTCTCGACCCCCCAGCCGCGCGCGAGCGGGAGGGCGGCGTCGAAGGCGCTACGCGTGAGGCACCGCATCCCCGACAACGGCTGGGTCGGCGTCCACCCGGTCGCCTCGACGATGCCCTTCCGGGACAGGTTCACCACCAGCCCCCGGCCACCACCGGCGCTGAGCTGCTTCGGCAGGACGGCGATCGTCATGTCCGCCTGGCCCTGCAGCACCGGCGGCACGAGCGGGGCCGTGTTCGCGGCCGTCTCCCCCAGGTCGGCGTCGAGGAACAGCAGGGCGCGAGGGGGCCGGTCACCGCCCCCGTCGGACTGCTCGGACCGGGCGACGGCACCGGCTCCCGTCTCCATCGCCGCGGCCTTGCCCCGGTTGCGGGCGTGCCGGACGACGACTGCCCCGGCCTGGCGGGCGACCTGCTCGGTGGCGTCCGTGCTGCCGTCGTCCACCACGACGACGAGGTCCACGGATGGGATGCCCCGGGCGGAGGCGACGGTCGCGGCGATGCGGTCCGCCTCGTCCTTGGCGGGGATCACGACGGCCACTGAGCCCGGTGCGGCGTCCACGGTTTCACGCTACCGACAGGTGCCGAAGTGCTCGTAGATCTAGTCTCCGCACATGACTGCGGAGCCATCGGCTCGGGGCGACCAGCAGAACACGAAGACCCAACGGGGCGGTGACCGCCCGAGGGTGACGAGCGAGGTGGGACGCCTGCGAACCGTCGTCCTCCACCGGCCCGGCATGGAGCTGCGGCGGCTGACCCCGCGCAACAACGACCGCCTGCTCTTCGACGGCATCCCCTGGGTGGCCCGCGCGCAGGAGGAGCACGACCGGTTCGCGGAGGCGCTCCGTGGGCGGGGCGTCGAGGTGCTCTACCTCGCCGACCTGCTCGCCGAGGCCCTCGAGGTGCCCGAGGCCCGCGCGGAGACGATCGCCGTCGTCGTCTCGAGCCCGTACCTGGGGCAGTCGCTGTGCGGCCGGGTGAAGGCCTACCTGGAGGACCTGACGCCGTCCGAGCTGGCCGACGTCCTCATGGGAGGGCTGCGTCTGGACGAGCTCGCCGAGGCGCGCCCCTCGAGGGAACCGGGTCTGGTGACGGCACTGAGCGTCCCCGAGGACTTCGTCGTCGAGCCCCTGCCGAACCTGCTGTTCACGCGCGACTCGTCCGCGTGGATCGGCGACAAGGTGGCCGTCACGTCCCTGGCGATGCCGGCCCGGGCACGCGAGACCTCGCTGACCAGGGCGGTCTACACCTACCACCCCCGGTTCGCGGGGACCGAGCACGTCTACGAGCCGTCGCTGGAGCACATCGAGGGCGGTGACCTGCTCGTCCTCAGCGACGGGGTGCTCGCGGTCGGCACGGGCGAGCGGACGACGCCCGCGGGCGTGGAGCGGCTCGCCCGGCGGGTGTTCGACGGCGGCGTCGCCCAGACCGTGCTGGCGGTGCCGATCGCCCAGGAGCGGGCGACGATGCACCTCGACACCGTCTGCACCATGGTCGACGCGGACGCCATCGTGATGTACCCCAACATCGCCGACTCGCTGCAGGCCTACACGGTGACGGCGGTGAACGGAGACCTGCACGTCGCGGGACCCGAACCCTTCCTGAGGTCCGCGGCGAAGGCGATGGGCATCGACCGCCTCCGCGTGATCGACACCGGGCTCGACCCCGTCACCGCCGAGCGCGAGCAGTGGGACGACGGCAACAACACCCTCGCGATCGCGCCCGGCGTGGTCGTGGCCTACGAGCGCAACGTGGAGACCAACGACCGGCTCGAGGCGGACGGCATCGAGGTCGTGCGGCTCTCCGGGTCCGAGCTCGGCTCTGGTCGCGGTGGGCCGAGGTGCATGTCGTGCCCCGTCGTGAGGGACCCGCTGCCTCCGTCGTCCTGAGGCGGCCGCGCCCGCACTTTGCTCGCCGGATGGCCCTCGGACGGCCTGCTCAGGGGCAGTTCGGCGAGCAAGGCGACAGGGTCGGCACGAACACCCGGGCGACCGCGGCCGGTCCGACCACCTACCGCAGCGTCAGCTGCCGGGACACCACACCGGCCCGGGCGCGTCGCTCGTCAGCAGTCAGCGGCGCGTCGTCCGCGAGCGCCTCGGCCAGCCGGTCTCCGAAGGCCGCGGCAGGCTCCTCGACGTCGTCCACGACGGCTCCGGAAGGCAGGTCCCAGACCGGCACGAGCAGGCCGTGCGCACGGAACGCGCCGATGTAGCGCGTGCCCTCCCCGAGCCCCGACTCCCCTCGCGCGTGCAGCCGTGCGAGAGCGTCCAGCAGCGGCTCCTCGTCGTAGGGCAGGACCCAGCGCAGGTGCGCCCGGCCCCCGATCCGGCACCAGTACGCAGCCTCCACCGAGGTGAGCCGGTCCGTCGGCACAGCGGCGGAGTTCGCCCGCTCCAGCGAGGCGCGGACGTCGGCGTCCTCGCTCTCCCCCTCCTGCAGCCAGAAGTCGAACCCCTCGTGGACGTCGACCTTCAGCGGCTGGTCGAGCACGAGCACGTCCTGCAGCCTCGGGCCGGAGCCGGTGAGCGGGACGGTCGGAACCGGCGTCCCGGGGGCGGAGGCGACGGCCTGCAGCAGCGCGTGCGCGACGTCCCGGCTCGGGTCGCCCGACCCGCCCTGCACCTGCAACCCTACGAGCACCTCCCCGTCGGAGCGGTGCAGCGCCGGCCACGCCATCGGCAGGACGGTGGCGACCACGACCTCCCGGTCGCCGTGCTCCCGCGTCGTGCGCACCCTTGCCGTCGCCGTCGGCACGATCTCGCGCAGCGCCACCCAGTCGCACTCGCCGGGCAGGCGCTCGAAGGGCCGGCTCACGAGCTCGACCTCCCCGGCTGAGGCTCGGCGCCCGTGACACTGCTTGTAGCGCTTGCCCGACCCGCAGGGGCACGGCTCGCGCAGCCCCACCACGGGGACGTCGGCATCCAGCACCGCGCCCGACCCCGAGACCGGTCGGCGGACCTTCTTAGCCATCCGGCGAGGGTAACGAGGAGGCTCTCTTCGCCAGCACGGAGGCGCTGCGAGTCGGATGTGCTACCGAGGACCTGCTACGCCTCAGGAGGCCCGGCGCCGCCGCTTCGACGGGCCGCCGACGGCCGCCCACACGGTCCGGCGCCCCGCGTCGTCCTCGAGCACTCCCCACTCGTGGGCGAGACTGCGGACGATCCTCAGCCCTCGTCCTCCCGTCGAGTACACGTCGGGACGGCGCGGCCGCACCTGCGCGTCGGCGCCGGCACCGCCGTCCGTCACCTCGATGTCGACCGTGCCGGCCCGGACCTGCCAGCGCAGCAGCACGTCGCCGTCCACGTCCCGCGCGTGTCGCACCGCGTTGCCCAACAGCTCGGAGACGACGACCGCCGCCTCGTTGCTGACCGTCGCGTCGACCCGGGGGACGACGTCCGACAGGAACTCTCGTCGCGCCTGCGGCACCGCGGAGACGTGGTGGACCACACGCAGCCCACGAGCGTCCCCGCGCTGCGGAAGATCGACGAAGGCCGGCACGGTGGTCGTCGTGGTCGGCACCGCCCACCTCCCCCTGTATCGACAACAACAAGGCTGCACGAAACGCGTCCGTCCGGACATCGTGTACCCCTCAACGGTCTCGAGACAAACCCCTTCGGAAACTTCGCGACGTGCGCGAACGAGGCGTTATCGGCCGGCTACCCGCGGTGCGGGCCGGGCGGGTCGTCCCCGCCGTGCTGAGTGGGCGGGCCGTCCCCACCGGCCCCGCCGGGTTGCCTCAGTCGCCTCAGCTGCTCCAAGACTGCGTCGGGACGGTTCGTGATGATCGCCTCGACGCCGGCGGCGAGGCAGCGGTTCACGTCGTCCGGTTCGTCCACGGTCCACACGTGCACGTCGTGCCCGGCCTCGTGGAGCCGCTCCACGTACCAGGGGTCGCGCTGCAGCATGGACACGCTGATTCCCGCGGCTGCGACCGAGGGCGGCAGCCGTCCCTCGCGAGTTCGCAGGCGCACGGGAGCCTGGTGCATCAGCAGCACGAGGGGCAGCCGCGGCGCGAGCCGGCGGAGCCGACGCAGCGCCGTCGACGAGAACGACATCACCCGCACCCTCGACCAGAGCCGGCCCTGCGGCGTCCGCCACCCGAAGTAGTCGAGCAGCTCGACGAGCTGACGCTCCACGTGCCCGGCGTGCCGAGTGGGGTGCTTGGTCTCGATGGCCACCTCGACCGGACGGTCGGCGTCCGCGACCACGGAGAGCAGGCGCCGCAGCGTCAGCAGCCGCGACCGGTCACGGTCGGGCATCTCGACGGCGTCCCCCTGCCCTTGCGCGAGCTTCCATGACGCCCAGTCGAGGCCCTCCAGCTGCGCGAGCTCGAGCGAGGAGACCGAGCCGGTGGCGTTGGACGTGCGGTCGATCCGCCGGTCGTGGACGCACACGAGGTGGCCGTCGGCGGTCATCCGGATGTCGCACTCGACGGCGTCCGCGCCGGCCTCGATCGCGCGCTGGTAGGCGGCGAGCGTGTGCTCCGGCTCGTCGAAGCTCGCACCCCGGTGCGCGACGACCTGCGGGACGACGAGGAGAGGTTGGGGTGGAGGTGGCGGCTGCGCGGGGACGCGGAGCCCCCCTGGGTGCAGCAGGCGACCGGTCAGGCTGGTCCCGCCACTCACACCTCCACCCTCGCACCGCGTCCTCGGCCACGCATCCGCCGCTCAGCCTGGGTTCAGGTCTGCCGGTAGACCGCGTCGGGCACGTCCGTGATGAACATGTGCCCGGGCGCATGCGTGATCGCGAACGGGGGCCGCGAGCTCATCAGCGCCGCCTGCGGGGTCACCCCGCAGGCCCAGAACACCGGGACGTCGCCGTCACGCATCTGCACCGGCTCGCCGAAGTCGGGCGACCCCAGCTCGGTGATGCCCAGGGCGCGGGGAGCGCCCACGTGGACCGGCGCTCCGTGCACCTGGGGCATGCGGGCGGTCACCTGAACCGCCGTCGGGACGAGCGATCCCGGTACGGGCCGCATCGACACGACCAGCGGCCCTGACAGCCGGCCAGCGGGGCGGCAGTCCACGTTCGTGCGGTACATCGACACGTTCCTGCCCTGCTCGATGTTCCGGACGGGCACTCCTGCCTCGAGCAGCGCGAGCTCGAAGCTGAAGCTGCAGCCGATGAGGAACGTGACGAGGTCGTCGCGCCACAGGCTCGTGACGTCGGTCGGCTCGTCGACGAGCCTCCAGTCCTCCCAGACCCGGTACTTCGGCACGTCCGTGCGCAGGTCTGCGCCCGGTGCGAGGTCGGTGCCGGTGGCACCGGGGTCGGTCACGTCGAGCAGGGGCACCGGCCGGGGGTTCCGCTGGGCGAACAGCAGCATGTCGAACGCCCAGTCCTTCGGCAGTACGACCACGTTCGCCTGGGTGAACCCGGTCGCCCAGCCGGACGTCGAGGCCACGTGGCCCTCCCGGTACCGCTGCCTCGCCTGCGCGGGGGAAAGGGCCGCCCCCTGCGGCTCCGTCATCGTGCTCATCTGCGCTCTCCCTCTTCTGTCTGCAGCACCTCTGGCGACCCGGACAGGATCGCTCCCCCGGGAGTCGTCATAGACCGGCGGCCCTCAGCGCCGGGCCGATCGTCGTCCCGAACGCTTCCACCTCCGCCCGCGGAGGCTCGTACGTGGTCTCCCACGTGTGGGCCGGGAACAGGAAGACGCGCCGCAGCCCGGTCTCCTCGCGCGCTCGGAGCAGCCGCTCGGCGCACTCCTGCGGCGACCCGAAGAGGCCGTACGCGTCGAGCACGCGGTCGGTGAGGACGTCGTCCATCGCCTCGTGCGCGAAGCCCTCGGCGAGCTCGATGCCGGCGTGGCGCAGCCAGAGCAGGTTGGACCCGCTCGGGTAGCGCAGCCAGGGCTGCCCCGGGCGGAAGAACCCTCTCGGCCACGCCCGCACAGCCTCCATGGTCCCCAGTCCAAACGGCACGATGAGGACCTCCTCCAGCTCGGCGGGGTCCCGACCGGCTCTCTCCGCGCCGCGCCGGACGTGCTGCCGTGCCGCCTCCACGGCCTGAGGATCCAGCCCCACGAGCATCATGACGCCGTCCGCGACCTCGCCGGCAAGCTCGAGCAGCTTCGGCCCGGACGCCAGGACGAGCACCCTTGACCCCGTCGCGGGACGGTGGAACAGCTCCAGCTCCCGCCCGTCGAGCACCGCCCGTCCCTCGCCGAGCAGACCACGCAGAGCGAGGACGACGGCGCGCAGCCGCTCCCGTCTCGCCTGCGGCTCGCCGGCCTTCTCCACGGACAGGAAGCCGGGCGCGACGGTCAGCTGTGCGCGTCCCGGCGCGAGCTCGTCGAGGGAGTTCGCGAGCGCCGCTGCCACGAGGGGGTGGCGGGTGACGACGTTGGACGTCGCCGGGTACAGCCGGACTCGGCGCGTCCGTGCCGCCATCGCCGCGAGGACCACGTACGCGTCGCGGCCCGTGTGGTGGTGGTCGGGCACGCCCACGCCGTCCAGGCCTGCCTGCTCGGCCAGGGCAGCGAAGTCGGCGAGCTCGGGGACGGGCAGGCCCACGGGCACGCGGATGTCCACCTCGAGCCGGGTCATGTCACCGATCCTTCTCTCGCGGGTCGTCTCAGTCGTTCGGGCACGTCAGTGGGTCCGTCACGGCCCGCGGCCCTCGCCCGGAAGGCCGCCAACAGGGTCGCCTCGGACTGCCGCAGGTAGTTCTCGAGCTCGACGGCGGCCCCCTTGGGGTCACCGGCCTCCAGCAGCTCGAGCAAGCGTCGGTTGCGGCTCACGTACGGCTCGTGCAGCTCGCGCGGGGAGTCGATCACGGAGAACAGCAGGCGCAGCTCGGCGAGCAGGCGGTCGGCGAGCTGGTCCACGCGGCGGCTGCCCGCGAGACCGACGAGGTGCCGGTGGAACCGCATGTTCGCCGTCCCCACCTCTCGCCAGTCACCACGCAGCCCCGTCTTCTCCGCGGTCTCCACGTCGGCTCGCAGGTCGTCCAGCCGGTACGAGGGGTCCTGCGGGTCCACGCTCTCCAGCACCCGGCACTCGAGGGCGCGCCGCAGCCGGTACAGATCGACGAGGTCGTCCTCCCCCAGCTCGGGCACGAAGACCCCGCGGTGCATCCGGTGCACGAGCAGGCGCTCGTGGGTGAGCAGCCGGAACGCCTCACGCAGGGTGTTCCGCGAGACGCCCATCGCGCTCACCAGCAGCTCCTCCGAGAGCCGCGTGCCCGGGGGAAGGTCGCCTTCGGTGATGCGGCGGCGCAGCACGTCGGCGACCCGCTCGGCCGTGCTCGACCGCTCCAGCAGCAGCGCGTCGTCCGCGACCCGCTCGACGCAGGAGGCGTCGAGACGAGGCGCGTGGTGCTCTCTGCCCTCGGCTGACGTGGCCGCCATCGCCCTCTTCCTCGTGTCTCCCGCCGAGGCGCCCGGACGCCGCCGGAACGAGCCGGTCCCCCTCTTGCCGGATTGTTGAACAATCTTTACGCTACTGCCCCTGCGCCCGTCAAGCAGCCAGGTCACCGCAGCGCCATGCTGCAGGGGCACGCACTCGGCACCACGGTTACCCGCCAGCCTCTCGACCGTCGCCCAGGAGCGAAGATGTCGAACACCCCCGAGGACAGCGCCGGCGCGCACGCCACCGGCGCCCCCGCCGCCGTCGCCTCAGGCATGAAGGCGAGCACGACGTCGACGCTGATCGGCGCCATGTTCCTGATGGCTACGTCCGCGATCGGCCCGGGCTTCATCACGCAGACGACCGCGTTCACGGTCCAGCTCGGCGTCGCGTTCTCGTTCGCGATCGTCGTCTCGATCCTCGTCGACATCGCGCTGCAGCTGAACGTGTGGCGGGTCATCGGTCTCTCGGGACGGCGCGCACAGGAGCTCGGCAACCTCGTGGCACCCGGTCTGGGGTACGTGATGGCGGCGCTGCTGCTGATCGGCGGGCTGGTCTTCAACATCGGCAACGTCAGCGGCGCCGGGCTCGGCACGGACGCGATGATGGGGCTGGAGCCCCGGATCGGCGGAGCCATCTCGGCTGCCATCGCCATCGGCATCTTCATGTCGAAGCGAGCGGGTGTCGCGATGGACCGGATCGTTCTCGTCCTCGGCCTGCTCATGATCGTGCTCACCGGCTACATCGCGGTCAGCTCCGGGCCGCCGGTCGGCCAGGCCCTCAAGAACGTCGTGCTACCCGAACAGGTGAGGTTCCTCGCGATCACCACGTTGATCGGAGGCACGATCGGCGGCTACATCGTCTACGCGGGCGCGCACCGCCTGCTCGACTCCGGCGTCTCGGGCCCCGAGTTCCTCCGCCAGATCAGCCGTGGGTCGATCACCGGCATCCTCATCACCGGCGTCATGCGGATCATCCTCTTCCTGGCGATCCTCGGTGTCGTCGTGGGCGGGGCGAAGCTCGACCCGGCGAGCCAGGCAGCCTCCGCGTTCCAGGCCGCGGCAGGGGACGTCGGCCTGCGCGTCTTCGGCGTCGTGCTGTGGGCGGCCTCGATCACCAGTGTGATCGGTGCTTCCTACACGTCGATCTCGTTCATCACCTCACGGACCCGGACCAGCGAGCGCACCCGGACGATGCTGGTCACCGCGTTCATCGTGATCACAACGCTCGTGTTCGTCCTGATCCAGACGGCACCGACGACCCTCCTGATCTTCGCCGGCGCCTTCAACGGCCTGCTCATGCCGATCGGCATCGGGGTGATCCTCTGGGTAGCGTGGCGGCGCAAGGACCTGCTCAACGGCTACCGCTACCCGGCCTGGCTGCTCGCCATCGGAGGTCTCGCCTGGCTGCTGACCCTCTACCTGGCGGTGAACTCGGTCGTCCCCGCGATCCATCTGTTCACGAAGTGACGGGGCCGTGCGAGGCCAGATGGGCAACGACCACCACCACGACCGAGAACAGCTGTGACGACGTCGAACAGGAAAGGGGCGAGCGAATGAACGGCCGGCAGACGAGCACCGTCGACCTGAACTCCGACCTCGGCGAGGGCTTCGGCCACTGGACCCTCGGGGACGACGAGGCCTTGCTCGGTATCGTCACGAGCGCCAACGTCGCCTGCGGCTACCACGCGGGCGACCCGCACATCATGCGGCAGGTCTGCGCCCAGGCCGTCAGGAGCGACGTCGCCATCGGCGCACAGGTGGGCTACCGCGACCTGCCGGGGTTCGGACGGCGCTTCATCGACATCGAACCCGACGCGCTGCGGGACGACGTCATCTACCAGATCGGCGCCCTCGACGCCTTCGCCCGGGTCGCCGGGTCGACGGTGCGGTACGTCAAGCCGCACGGCGCGCTCTACAACGCGATCGTCCACCACGAGGAGCAGGCCGCCGCCGTCGTCGAGGCGGTATCCGACTACGACGCGACGCTGCCGGTCCTCGGCCTGCCCGGGTCCGCATGGCTGAGGCAGGCGGAGGAAGCCGGGCTGACCGTCGTCCAGGAGGCGTTCGCGGACCGCGCGTACACGCCGCAGGCGACGCTCGTGTCGAGGCGCCTGCCCGGTGCGGTGCTGCACGACGCCGACGAGATCGCGCGGCGGTGCGTCGCGATGGCGACCGGAAAGCCGATCAAGGACGTCGAGGGCGGAGACCTGCCGATCTCCCCGGGGTCGATCTGCGTCCACGGCGACACCGCCGGTGCGGTCGAGATCGCGCGCAAGGTCCGGGAGGCGCTCACCGAGGCGGGGGTGACGTTGGCCCCGTTCGCGCCCTGATGCGAGTGCTCCCGAGCGGCAGCACCGCGCTGCTGGTCGAGCTGGCGGACCTCGACGAGGTGCTGGGCGTGTACGCCGCCCTGCACGGCGCTCCGCCGCCGGGCGTGGTCGAGATCGTCCCCGCGGCACGCACCGTGCTGCTCGTGGTCGACCCCACACGGACGACGCTGGGCGCGGTCGAGAGCGCCGTTCGCGCCACGACGCCTCGGATCGGCGACCGCTCGACCGGCGACCTCGTGGAGCTGCCCGTCGTCTACGACGGCGCGGACCTGGACGACGTGGCGGACCTGCTGGGGTGCGACCGGTCCGAGGTGGTGCGACGGCACACCGAAGACGAGTGGACGGTCGCCTTCTGCGGCTTCGCCCCGGGGTTCGGCTACATGACGTCGTCGAGCGGGCAGTGGCGCATCGCGCGGCGCGAGTCCCCACGGACGAAGGTGCCACCCGGCTCCGTCGGGCTCGCAGGCGAGTTCAGCGGGGTCTACCCCCGCGAGTCGCCCGGCGGCTGGCAGCTGATCGGGCGCACCGACCTCCAGGTGTTCGACCTGCACCGGGACCCGCCCGCCCTGCTCTCGCCGGGGACGCGGGTCCGCTTCGTGGAGGCGCGCTGATGCGCGCCCGCGCCCTGACGGTGCTGGCGACCGGGCCCCTCACCACGGTTCAGGACGCCGGCCGCTTCGGTCAGGCGGCGCTCGGCATCGGCCGCTCGGGAGCGTGCGACCGGCGCTCGTACCGGCTGGCGAACCGGCTCGTCGGCAACCCGGAGGACGCAGCCGTCCTGGAGGTGACCTTCGGCGGGCTGGGGGTGCGTGCCGAGTCGGACCTGATGGTGGCGACGACCGGGGCGAGGTGTGCTGGACCGGCGCCGCACAACGCGCCGGTGGTGCTGAGGAGCGGCGACGAGCTGCGGCTCGGACCACCGGCCACGGGGTTGCGGACATACGTCGCGGTCCGGGGCGGGTTCGTGGTCGAGCCGGTGCTCGGCTCCCGGTCGACCGACGTGCTCGCCGGGCTGGGCCCGCCGGTGCTGGACGTCGGAACGAGCCTGCCGGTCGGCGAGCCGACCCAGGACATGCCCGGTGTGGACGTCGCGCCGGTGCCCGACCCGCCGGACGGGCTGGTCGTCGTCCGCGTGCTGCCGGGACCGCGCCGGAACTGGTTCGGCGACGAGATGTGGCACCGGCTGACCGGCCAGGAGTACGGCGTGAGCACCGACAGCAACCGCGTGGGGGTGCGGCTGGAGGGCGAGCCGCTCGAGCGCTCCCACGAGGGTGAGCTGCCGAGCGAGGGGATGGTGCGGGGAGCGCTGCAGGTTCCGCCCTCCGGCGTGCCGGTGCTCTTCCTCGCCGACCACCCAGTCACCGGTGGGTACCCGGTGATCGGGTACGTCGTCGACGAGGACGTCGACCGGTGCGGGCAGCTGCGGCCGGGACAGACGCTGCGCTTCGCCCTCACGGCTTGAAGTAGGACCAGGGCGCCCAGAAGTCGCACGCCGCGGGGAAGGCTTGGCGACGCCGCTGTACGTGCCGCCCTTCGTGACGGTGGCGTCCGCCTTCAGAGTCCCCGTAGACGTTCCACGCAGCCTCATCGTCGCGTTGGTGATGATGCCACCAGGCTGGGTGACACCGTCGTACGTCAGGTCGCCTGTGGCCGGTGTTCCCGCCACGAGGCCGGTATAGGTACCAGAACCGGAAGACGTCCCGATAGGTGCCCGGGGCGGCAGCGAGGAACTCCTCGCACCGTGCGTGCACCTTGGCCGCCGTGGTGCCCTCGGCATTCCCTTGAAAGGTCCCGGAGAACGTCAACGTGACGTGAGCGGTTACGTCGCAGTGCTTACCGCCAGCTGCCGGGGCAGTGGTAAGGGTCGTCGGGTCGATCGTGGTCTGGAAGCTGCCGCACGCGACCACAGCGGGGGCGGCAGCAGCAGGTGCAGACTGTCAGGGCGAGCGTGAGAAGCAGGATCGGGGCGCGCACGGAACCTCCTGAGCTCGTGGACAAGGTCGAACGCTGACGCTGGAAGATGTCGCGAGTCACAGTAGGGACGGACGCGGCGGTTCACGATGCTTTTCGCTTGACTGTCAGTACAGGCAGGGACTCTGGCGTGGGTGGTGGTTTTTCGTACCAGCGGCCGCTGTGGCTCGCCCCGTCGTCGAGCCCGCCTGATCCGGAGGAGTGAGGCATCCGCCTCCTCCACGGGAAGCCGTGGGTTCGCGTCGGAACGCCCGAGCGGGACCACCCCGCGCGGGGTGGTCCCTCTCGACGTGATCACCAGACGGTGGTCACTTGATGGCGGCTCCGGTCAGCGTCCGGTTGCCGGTGAAGGTCTTGATGTTGGCGCGACCGGCGATGTCGCCACGCCCCTTCACGTTCTCCGACTGGGAGAAGATGTTGTTGATGACGCGGATGTTGCCGTTCTGCACGTTGATGTCGGCGTAGGTGTGGCCACGGAACAGGTTGCCCTCGATGAGCAGGTCCGGGTTCCAGGCGGTGCCGCTACCGACCATGATCGCGGAGTTGATCAGGCCGTCAGCCGGCTTGCCGGTGCCGCCGAGGCCGGTGGAGGTCTGGGGGCTGCCCTTGTCGGTCCAGTTCGGGCCGCTGGACCGGGTCGCGGTCTGCTTACCGGTGTAGTTGTCCATGCCCCACATCCAGAACGTGTTGTGCTTGATGACAGCCTTCACGCCGGTCGTGTTGACCTGGAAACCGTCGTTGTGGGTGTTGCCGCCGGGCTGGCCGCTGTCGCTGGCG
>JBKHWX010000222.1:0-8025 GCA_046566325.1 Actinomycetes bacterium
CGCAGTCCCGGTCGAGAGGTACCGCGACCCGGATGCCACGGCACGTCTTTCTGCTCTTGTCAGGCCATTCCTGCTGCGCCGGAGAAAGTCGGACCCAGGAATTGCGCCCGAGCTGCCACCGAAGACCGAGACGGACCGCGTCGTCCCGCTGACGAGCGAGCGGGGGACGCTCTACCAGGCGGTTGTCGACGAGACGCTGGAGAAGATCCGTGCGGCAGAAGGGATCGAGCGACGCGGACTGGTGCTCTCGCTTCTCACTGCCCTGAAACAGGTCTGCAACCACCCGGCCCAGTACCTGCACGAGACCTCGCCTCTCGCCGGACGTTCCGGAAAGCTGGACGCGGTCGACGAGCTGCTGGACGTTCTGCTCGACGAGGGTGAGTCGGTGCTCGTGTTCAGCCAGTACGTGGAGATGTGCCGGCTGCTCGAGCGCCACCTGGCGGCACGCGGGACGCCGACGCTCTTCCTGCACGGACAGGTGCCCGCGTCGAAGCGCGAGGCGATGGTGGCGCAGTTCCAGGCGGGCGAGGCGCCGGTGTTCCTGTTGTCGCTCAAGGCCGGTGGCGTCGGGCTCAACCTCACGCGCGCCACGCATGTCGTGCACTACGACCGCTGGTGGAATCCCGCCGTCGAGGACCAGGCGACCGACCGCGCCTACCGGATCGGCCAGGACCGCCCGGTGCAGGTCCACCGCCTGATGACCGAGGGCACGCTGGAAGACCGGATCGCTGCTCTCTTGGAGTCCAAGCGCGACCTTGCCGACGCCGTCGTCGGCGCGGGCGAGACCTGGCTGACGGAGCTCAGCGACGACCAGCTGACCGCTCTCGTCGAGCTCGGGCGTGCGTCGTGAGCCCGCGCGGTATCGGCTCGGGCCAGCCGTGGTGGGCCGAGGAGCGAGGGCCCAACCACCGCAAGCCTGCCGCCCGCGGCGCCGGTGCACGGCGTGGGTTCGGGAGCACCTGGTGGGGAAAGGCGTGGGTGCAGGCCCTCGAGCAGCGGGCGGCGCTCGACCCGAACCGGCTGCCTCGCGGACGCAGCTACGCGCGCAGCGGCCGCGTCCTGGAGATGGACGTCGTGCCCGGCCAGGTGCGCGCGCAGGTGCAGGGCAGCCGCCGCAAGCCGTACTCCGTGCACGTCCGTGTTCGGCAGTTCAGCGCGCCGGAATGGGCGCGTGTGCTGGACGCGGTCGCCGCGCAGATCGGCCGGACCGCTGCGCTTCTGGACGGCGAGCTGCCCCCCGAGCTCGTGGACGACGTCGCCTCGGCCGGGCTGAGCCTGCTGCCGGGCGCCGGTGAGGTGCAGCCGCGCTGCTCCTGCCCGGACTGGGCCGACCCCTGCAAGCACTCCGCCGCGGTCTGCTATCTGGTCGCCGACGAGCTGGACGCCGACCCGTTCGCGCTGCTGCGCCTTCGCGGCCGCGACCGGGACGATGTGCTCGCCGGGCTTCGCGCGAGGCGAGGCGGCACGGGGCGGGACGGCGGCACGAGCGCGGCCCTCGCGCCGTCCACCGGCATGCCCGTCAAGCAGGCCTTCGCACGGGACGTCGCCCCGCTGCCACCCGTGCCGCTGCCCCCGCAGCGTCCCGGCCGCCCCGCGGTGCTCCCCGTCGAGCCGCCCGGCAGCAGCGGGATCGAGACCGGATCCCTGGCGGTGCTCGCGGCCGACGCCGTGACGCGCGCCTGGGAGGTGCTTCTCGGGGACTGCGGCGACGGCCTTCCGCTGGACACGGAGTCCGACCTCGCCCGGCGCGCGGCCGGTGCGCTCGGGCCAGGCAGCACCGTCGGCATCTCCGAGATGGCCCGACGAGCGGAAATTCCTCCCCGGCAGCTCACGAGCTGGGGGTTGGCGTGGCGCCACAGCGGGCAGGACGGCCTGGCGGTGCTGCGCGAGCCGTGGCGGCCGACGCCCGACGAGCTGGACGACGGTCGCGCCGCCCTCGAAGCGCTCGAGGGCACGGGACGCGTTGTCGCGCAGCAGAACCGGCTCACTCGAGGACGAGTGCAGCTGCGGCTCGGTCAGGACGGGCTGTGGTACCGGTTCGAGAAGTCAGGGACGGCATCCACGGCGACGTGGGACCTCGCCGCTCCCCCAGCCGCCGACCCGAGCGCCCTCCTCCCCCCGACTTGATCTCCGCCGCGTTGACCACCGGATCTGGCCCACCCCTCCCGCTGATCACGGCATCTGCCTCAGCAGACGGTGAGACACTGGCAGCCGAGGAGGTGGTTGTCGTGAGCGTTCCCGCCCAGCTCGACCGCTTCACCGTGCAAGACCTGGAGCACGTCCCGGACGACGGGATGCGCTACGAGGTGATCAACGGGAGCTTGTTCGTGACAGCACCCGCCGGATATCCGCACAATGCGCGGGCCCAACTCGTCGGTCTCGCCCTCCTGCGGGCTGCGCCGGAGACCCTCGAGGTGCTGATGACCGGCACCCAGGCCGTCGAGCTCGACGACGGCGACGGACCGTGCCCCGACGTCCTCGTCTTCAGGTCCGGCAGCTACTCGGGGGCGGTTCCCGGCTCGGCGGTGCACCTCGTGGTGGAGGTGACGAGCCCGAGCAACCGCAGCAACGACACGGTCGTGAAGCTCGAGCGCTATGCCCGCGCGGGGATCGAGCACTACTGGATCGTCGACCCTGACCAGATCACCGTGTACACGCTCGAACCCGGCACCCATCGCTACCGGGAGACAGAACGAGGCTCGTCGGTCACCGCATCCGAGCCCTTCGACGTGACCGTCTCGCTACCTGTGTAGAGGGCGAACCTCCTCCATCACAGAATGGTCGCTTTCCGCACCGACACGCCGGCGTGTCCTTCCGACAATGACCATTCTGGGCGTCGTCCAGAATCTGGACAGCGATCTCAGCAAGCCAATTCGCCCGCTATCGTCCTCGTCGTCCCTATCAAGAGCGGCTGAGAGACCTGGCTCGACGACGCCGCAGCAACCCCCCGGGCACGGGAGCGGGTGCTAACGCCAGGAACGATGGAGGAATCGTGAGTACTACTGTGTCGCAGCCCGCCACGTCCGCTGACCTGCTGGACGACGAGCCACAGGTCATCAGGCCGAGCGTCCGGACCAGCCTGGTCCCCGGTACGGCAACGCAGGTGCAGGTGAGCGCGGGCGAGCACGAGTTCACGATCGACGAGCCACCCGCACTGGGCGGCACCGACCTCGGCGCCAACCCGGTCGAGCACCTGCTCGCGGCGCTCGGCGCCTGCCAGGTCATCACCTACCAGGTCTGGGCCGGCAAGCTCGGCCTCCAGCTCGACGCCGTCGACGTCGACCTCTCCGGGGACATCGACCTTCGCGGCTTCTTCGGCGCGGCGCCGGACGTCCGCCCGGGATTCCAAGGGGTCGAGGTGCAGGTGCAGCTCACCGGCCCGGAGTCGCAGGAGAAGTACGACGAGCTCGTGCAGGTGGTCGAGCGGCACTGCCCCGTTCTCGACAACCTCGGGAACCCCGTCCCGGTCACGGCCACTGTCGTCACTCGGTGAGCACGAGTACGCCTGCGGCTCGCTCTGAGCCGCAGGCCTTCCTGCTCCGCACCGGAAGTTCACCGAGCGGTCACCGCACGGAAGTCCTCTCCGGGGCGCACGGTCACCTGCCCACGGCGTACTGGTGTCATGCCAGTAGCGAGGTGTGAGACACAGAGGGACTCACCCGGCCCGGTCGTCATCGCCCACCGAGGCGCGAACGGGCACCGCCCCGACCACACCCTCGCCGGTTACGAGCTCGCAGCGCGCATGGGCGCGGACTTCATCGAGCCCGATCTCGTCACAACCAAGGACGGCGTGCTGGTGGCTCGGCACGAGAACGAGATCTCCCGGACCACCGACGTCGCGAGTAGGCACCGGTTCGTCGACAGGTACACGACGAAGGTCGTCGACGGCGAGCGATGCCGGGGCTGGTTCGCCGAGGACTTCACCCTCGACGAGCTGAAGTCGCTGCGCGCGGTAGAGCGCATGCCCGAGCTGAGACCGACGAACACCCTCTACGACCGCCGCTTCCACGTACCGATGCTCCAGGAGGTGCTCGTCCTCCGCGCCCGCCTCGGCGTCGAGCTCGGCCGGCCGCTCGGCGTCTACCACGAGCTCAAGCACCCCACGTACTCCGCCGGCCTGGGGGTGGACGTCGAGAGCCGCTCTCGGCTCTGTTGTCCAGCGCAACATGTTGGACGACGCCACGGCCCCCCTCGTCGTCAGGTGCTTCGAGTTCGGCCCGCTGCAACGGCTGCGGGAGCGTCACGGACTCCGCGCGCACCTCGTGCTCTTGCCCTCGAAGGGCGGCGCCCCGTTCGACCTGCGCTCGTCCGGGAGCCCGTGCAGCTACGCAGACCTCACGTCTCCCGCCGGGCTGGACCTCGTCTCGACGTTCGCGGACGGGATCGGAGCCGAGAAGAGCCGGGTGATCCCGCGACTGCCCGACGGGCGGCTCGGCGTCCCCACCACTCTCGTGGACGACGCCCACGACGCCGGCCCTGACGGTGCACGCCTACACGTTCCGAGCGGAGAACGCCTTCTTGCCGATGGACTACCGGTCGAGCACCCGACTGGCCCAGCACGGTCGAGCCGCGGATGAGCAGGTCGCCTACGTCGACGCCGGCGTCGACGGCCTGTTCACCGACCACGTCGACGTCACGCGGCAGGCTGTGGGCTCCCTGACGGCGGTACTCCGGGAGTAGCGTCGAAGGTGACATCGGCTGACTGGGGTGGGCTTCGTGGCGAACAACGTGGACTACTTCGAGATCGGCACCCCGGACGCCGCTGGCTCCCGAGCCTTCTACAGCGGCCTGTTCGGGTGGGCCATCCAGGAACAACCCTCAGGGAACGCGCCCTACCGCATGGTGGACGGCAACAACGGCGGTCTCTGGGACACCTCGGACATGGGCGGAGCCAGCTGGGCGATCTTCTACGTCCACGTGGAGGACGTGCGCGCCGCCATCGACCAGGCTCAACAGCTGGGTGCCACCGTCGCGATCCCCTTCACCGACAACGGCGCGATCGAGTTCGCCCACCTCGTCGACCCGCAGGGCAACCGGTTCGGGGTCTGGCGCCCGAAGGCCCAGTAGCCCTCACGGAGTGGTCACGTCCGGCGCGACACGCCGGCGTGTCCTGCCGGACGTGACCATTCTGCCAAGCCCGTACTCGGCTACTCCCACTCGATCGTCCCCGGCGGCTTGGACGTGACGTCCAGCACGACCCGGTTGACGCCGTCCACCTCGTTCGTGATGCGCGTCGACACGCGGGCGAGCAGCTCGTACGGCAGGCGCGACCAGTCGGCCGTCATCGCGTCGTCCGACGACACGGGCCGCAGCACGACCGGATGGCCGTAGGTCCGCTCGTCGCCCTGCACACCAACGGATCTCACGTCGGCCAACAGCACGACAGGACACTGCCAGATCTCGCGGTCCAGCCCGGCGTGGCTCAGCTCCTCGCGCACGATCGCGTCCGCCGCGCGCAGTGTTGCGAGCCATTCCCGCGTTACCTCGCCGACGATGCGGATACCGAGACCGGGTCCGGGGAACGGCTGCCGCCACACGAGGGCATCGGGCAGCCCGAGCTCGCGCCCGACGGCGCGCACCTCGTCCTTGAACAACGTCCGCAGGGGCTCGACGAGCTCGAACTGCAGGTCGTCCGGCAGGCCGCCGACGTTGTGGTGGCTCTTGATGTTGGCCGCACCGCTCTGCCCCGAATGGAGGGCACCGCCGGACTCCACCACGTCCGGGTACAGCGTCCCCTGCACAAGGAAGCGCACCTGCTCGCCGTGCTCGCCGGCCTCGGCGACGATGTCGCGGGCGGCGGCCTCGAACGACCGGATGAACTCCCGTCCGATGATCTTGCGCTTCTCCTCCGGGTCCACCACGCCGGCGAGCGCGTCGAGGAACTGGTCCACCGCGTCCACGACGACCAGGTCGACACCCGTGGCGGCGACGAAGTCCCGCTCGACCTGCTCGGCCTCACCCTGGCGAAGCAGCCCGTGGTCGACGAAGACGCACGTCAGCCGGTCGCCGACCGCGCGGTGCACGAGCGCAGCGGCCACGGCCGAGTCCACGCCACCCGACAGCCCGCAGATCACCCGGCTGTCCCCCACCTGGCGCCGGATCCGCTCCACCTGCTCCGCGACCACGTTGCCCGTCGTCCAGTCGGCGGCCACCCCTGCGGCCCGCCGAAGGAAGTTCTCGAGCACCTGCTGCCCGAAGGTCGAGTGCCGCACCTCCGGGTGCCACTGCACCCCGAACAGCCGACGCTCGGCGTCCTCGATGGCCGCAACCGGTGAGCCCGCACTGCTCGCGACGACATCGAACCCCTCAGGCGCGCTCTGGACGGCGTCGCCGTGGCTCATCCAGACGCTCTGCTCCTTCGGCTGCCCGTGCAGCAGAACGGACTCGCCCGCCGTGACGTCGACCCGTGTCCCGCCGTACTCACGCAGGCCCGTGCGCTCCACCTCGCCGCCCAGACCCTGCGCCATCGCCTGGAAGCCGTAGCAGATCCCCAGCACAGGCACACCCGCGTCGAACAAGGCAGCGTCGACATCCGGCGCACCCTCGACGTACACGGACGACGGCCCTCCCGAACGGATCAGCGCGGCCGGCTTCCGGTCGAGAATCTGCTCCGCCGTCCATGTGTACGGGACGATCTCGGAGTAGACGTTCGCCTCGCGCACGCGTCGAGCGATGAGCTGCGCGTACTGCGCCCCGTAGTCGACGACCAGCACCGGCCCCGCGCGTCCGGGTTCCGACTCCTGCGCGGGCCCCGTGGACGGCGCGCCGTCGGCCGGGATGTCTGCCGTCGGGTCGTCGTCCCGGTGGCCCCGAGCGCGCAGCGTGGGTGCGTCGTCGACCGTCCCGGCGGGCAGCGGCGGTGCGTCGGAGGGGGTGGCGACGCCGTGCCGGCGCTCGCTGGGAGGAGGCTGCGTCACACCCGCCAGCCTAGTCGGGGCTGTTGACCACGCCCCGGGCGCTCAGCCCTCGCCTCGCTGCGCCATCAGCTGCCGCACCTCCGCCGTCGTCCGGTGCTCTGCGAAGAACGACAGCAGCGGGACGACGCCAGCCAGCACGAGGGCGACGAGTCGGCCGAACCTCCACCGCAGCTTGGACCAGAGGTCCACCACGGTGACGAGGTAGATCACGTAGATCCAGCCGTGCACGATCGCGACCCAGTCGCCCGCCCAGGGCTGACCACCCCGGAACCCGTACTTCACCGCCATCTCGAGGCACAGCAGCAGGAGGAAGCAGCCGGTGACGTAGGCCATCACGCGGTAGCGCGTGAGCGCGGGCGCCAGGCGCTTGCCGGCCGCCCCAGGGCGTACCTGTGTCCCCCGACGGGCCGGTTGCGTGGTCCTGCTGGCCGGTTGCGTCACCGTTGCACTCCTCGCTCGAGCTGGATGGCCTGATTCTCCCCCGCGAGCCGTGGCGGGTCGGCGCCGCCCTCGTCGTCCCCGTCCTCGTCCGCGTCCGCGGCGTCGGCGTCGTCCCCGTCGCGTGTCTCCCCCAGCGCGGCGAGATGCGAGTCGCGCACCATCCGCCACCACAGGAACACGGCGAAGCCGGCGAACACCCACCACTGCAGGGCATAGGACAGGTTCAGCAGGTGGAACCCTCGTCCCTCGTCCCCCGGGTCCTTGGCCGGCACGGGGTGCAGCGGAGCCTCGACCGGCGAGGCGACGACCAGGTACCCGGCGTAGATCGGCGGTCCCCAGCGGTTGACGAGGTCGGCGGCGCTGACGACGCGCGTCTGCCCGCGGGGCAGGTCCGGCTCCGGGCCGGCGGGCACCTCGCTGCCCTGCAGCCGGCCGACGACCTCGACCTGACCGGACGGCGGGGCCGGCACCGGCGTCCCCTGGGGGACCCAGCCGCGCACGACAGGGAGGGTCGCCGTCCCGCCGTCCGCCTGGACGGTCAGAGGGGTGAGCACCCAGCTACCCGGACGCGCGCCCAGGGCCCGGTCGACCACCACGAGCTGCTCATCTGCCCGGTAGGTGCCGCGCGCCCGGATGTCGTTCACGACCGCGGCGCCCTCAAGGGTGG
>JBKHWX010000223.1:0-2966 GCA_046566325.1 Actinomycetes bacterium
CCGTCGATGCGAACCTGCGTCTCGGCCTGCCGGTCGACGCCCGCGACTACGGGGACGCGGCCGCCGTGCTGACGGCGCTCGGGGTGCGGTCCGTGCGGCTGCTGTCGAACAACCCCGACAAGGTGGACGGCCTCCGCCGGCTCGGCGTGAACGTGGAGTCGGTGATCCCGCTCGCGACGGCGCCTCAGGTGCGCAACCTCCGGTACCTGCGGACGAAGGCCGACCGGCTCGGGCACATGCGTCCGACGGGCCAGCAGCTGGTCGACGTCCCGGACGCTCCTGTGGACGTCAGCCGCCTGCTCGGTCCGGTACGGCCTCGGCCCGACCGCCCCTACGTGCTCGTGAAGTACGCCCAGAGCATCGACGGGCGGATCGCCACGCGGACGGGCGACTCGAAGTGGATCAGCGGTGAGGCGGAGCGCCGCGTCGCCCACGGCCTGCGCGCAGCCTGCGACGCGGTACTGGTCGGGTCCGGGACGGTGCAGGCCGACGACCCTCAGCTCACCGTGCGGCTCGTCCCCGGCGCCAACCCGATCCGGGTCGTGGTCGACTCCACGCTACGTACTGCCCCCGAGGCCCACGTGCTCTCGGACGACGCGGCCACGGTCGTGTTCACGACCGCAGGCGCCGAGCCGGGACGACGCGAGCAGCTTCGGTCTGCCGGCATCGCCGTCCGCGAGGTCACCGAGAACGGGCGGGGCCTCGACCTGGCGGAGGTCCTCGCCGACCTCCGCCGGTCGGGCGTCCAGTCCCTGCTCGTCGAGGGCGGGGCGGGTGTCATCGCCTCGCTGTTCGCCGCGGGGCTCGTCGACCGACTGGTCGTGTCCGTCTCCCCCGTCGTCCTCGGCCAAGGTGTCGAGGCCGTGGGCGATCTCGGCAGCGACCGGGTGACGGACGGGATCCGGCTGTCGAACCGCTCCGTCTACGTGACGGACAGCGACGTCCTGCTCGCCTGGGACGTTGAGCCGAGGGCGTAGCCAGCCGCGCCGCCCCTCCTCCGGATGGAGCGCCTGCTGTGCGCTGCCACCCTCATCCGCCTGCCTTGGTAAGGGACGCCCCCGCGGGCCCACGCCCAGACGGCGAGCCACGAGCACACGCCGCGTTCGAGTACCCAGAGGGGCGCGAACAGGGGCACGGACGGCGGCACGTGCGTGCGCGCGCCGGCTCGCCGCCGTCCCAGCTCGGCCAGCGCGACGAGGGCAGCGGCCGCGAGCAGCACGAGCGCGGGACGCAGCCGAAGACCCATCAGCGTCGCCGGCACGGTGGCGAGGGCCCAGGCGAGCCGCCACGGCTGGGCAAGGTCGTCGTACGCCTGCCGTACCCGTTGCGAGCGGAAGTGCGCGGCGGTAGGCGGTGTGCGGGGCACGAGCACCGAGGGTGCCTCCACCACCAGCCCGCCGTGCGCCTGCACCGTGCGCACGAGCTCGAGGTTCTCGAACATCACGTCCGGGTCCCAGCCACCGGTCCGCAGTAGCGTCGATCGCCGGACGCCGAAGGTGCCGGGCCAGTCCGCGGCCATGGCCCTGTTCAGCAGGGAGCGGCTGCCGTCCCAGCGGGCGTGCCAGGGCCAGCTCTCGAAGACGTTGGCGGGCCGCACGAGGTCGCCGCGGTCGAGCAGGCGGGCGACCTGCCGCAGCGTGTGATCGTCGTAGCGCACGTCGTCGTCGGCGAGGACGACGTACTCGTGACGCGAGCGCAGCACGCCCGTCATCGCTCCCAGGACCTTCCCGTTGAGGCCATCGGTCCCGGGTGGAAGCACATGAGGGTCCGGCCGGATATGTCTGGCGAACCGGCTCCACGCCTGTGCGTGACGGTCGAAGCCCGGTTGCCGGGAGCCGTCGACTACGGTGACGTCGGCGAGGCCGGCGAGCTCGGCCAGGTATGACCCCATCTCCTCGACCGCAGCCTCGTACGCGTCGTCCTGGTCGCCGTCCCAGCGGAGCGGGACGACGACCTCGACCGGCTCAGGCGACGGCATGTGGTCGCGCCGGCCTGGTGTCGCCGCAGGGCGCCGCGAGGTCGACGTCCAGCGGCATCCGCAGGGCGGACGCCCCCCGTGACCACGCCGTCAGGATCCGTTCCCCCGAACGGGAGTCGAGACCGAGGCAGACCGCGGAACCGAGCAGGATGTCGACCACGAGGTCCGGCTCCTGCCTCGCCAGCCCGCCGCAAAGGTCGTGCGCCGCGAGCTGCTCGTGGACGGCGTCGGCCTCCACGTGCTCGTCGAAGAACTCGGTGGCGTCCTCACCGAGACCCAGCCGCTGCAGCCCCGAGACGTAGCGACGGCACGGCAGGGACGACGTCATCTCGAACGCCGCGAGGAACCCGCACGCGGCGCCGCGCAGCCGGCGGTGCAGGCCGAACAGAGACATGGCGTTGACGGTCGCCAGTGAGGCGGCCGGCACATGCTCCAGGTACGCGTTGGGCTCGTCCGACAGGCCGATGCTGCGAAGACAGCGGGCGAACAGCTGGGAGTGCATGCGCTCGAAGCGCCCGTTGCCGTACTCGTCGAGCTGGATCTCGACCAGAGCCGCCTTCACCGGCCCGCTCAGACGGGGTATCCCCCAGGTGTGTGGGTCCGCCTCCTTGAGCTGGTAGACCGACCGCAGAGCCAGGAGCTCGGCGACCTGCTCGAGCGTTGCCTGACGTGCGACGTAGGACGCGACGCCACCGCCGGACGGGCTCGACGCCGGCGCGGTCAGCTCGAACAGCACAGCCGGCAGCTCGTCGGCCGTGGGGGCGACGTCCTGCCAGGAGAACTGCTCTCGAAGGTCCTGTTCGAACCGGTCCTCGAGGACGGCGCGCGCCGCCAGCAGCTCCGGTGACCACTCCCACCTGTCGTCGACCCCCTCGAACCCCCCGTAGTGCAGCTCGTACAGCAGGTACAGCGACAGCTGCGCGTCCTCGTCGTCCAGGAGGCACGGAAGTGGCGCGATGACGTCCTCGGCCAGCTGCCTCAGGCCTTC
>JBKHWX010000224.1:0-9064 GCA_046566325.1 Actinomycetes bacterium
CACGGAACGCGTCCATGCGCCAGACGGGCGTGTCGCCGTCCGGCCGCATCCCGTCCCGCCAGCCCCAGCCGGAGATCCGGTCCAGCACCGCGGGGTCGGAGGCGATGAAGCTGACCGGCACGTCGTGGCCGGCGTCCGGGCCCGTCACGACTGCGGCGGGCTGGTGGTCGCCGAGGACGACGAGCACGAGGTCGTCGTCCCCGTAGCGCTCCACGAAGGAGAGCAGCGCGGTCAGCGAGTACTGGGACGAACGGCCGTAGGCGGACCGTACGGCGCCGGGGTCCCTCAAGAGCGCTCGCTTCGACTGGGACTGGACGGGCATCGAGTCGAAGACGGAGCCGTCCCCGACGTCGTCCCACGGCACCGTCTCGGGGAGCTCGGTCCACGGCGTATGGCTCGACACCAGGTCGATCTCCGCGAAGACGGGACGACGGGCAGGCTTCGACAGCTCCAGGCGGTGGAAGGCCGACAGGACGTACTGATCGGGCATCGACGCGTAGGCGAAGGCCGGACCGACGTAGCCGACGTTGCGCCGGTCGTAGACGTGGTCGTACCGGTAGAAGGACGATCCCTGCGGCCAGTAGCGGTCGTTGGAGGGGACATCCCCGACCGTCCGCCACCCCGCGCGCTTGAACGCCTGGCTCAACGTGAACCGGTCGCTGGCGACGAGCTGGTCGTAGCGGTCCTGGCTGTCGACCCACGCGCCCGACTGCAGCGTGGAGTGAGCGAGCCAGCTGATGCCACCGAACGTCGGCGACGTGAGCCACGCGCTGCGCGAGGAGAAGCCGGCCTTTTCCAGGCCGTCGGTGCCGGCGTCGAGCGTCGCGTGCACGCCGGGCGAGATGGTCGGGTCCTCGAGCGCCACACGCCCGTAGCTCTCGACGAACACGAGCAGGACGTCCTTGCCGCGCAGGGCCGTCAGCAGCTGGTCCCCTTGACGGCTCCTGAAGCGGTCATCCCTGAGCGCCGCCGCGAACCGCCGCTGGTCATGCAGCTGCGTCCACCACGCCCGCGTCTTGTCGGAGGCCAGACCGGCGGCACCGGCGGACGCGACCGGCACGCCGGCGACGACATGGACGCCGAGGACCGCGCAGATCATCCACACCGCCGCGACGGCCGTGAGGGTGCGGAGCGACCGCCGGCGCTGGCCAGCAGCGAGCCGGCCCACACGCACGAGCGACAGGGGAACGAGCACGAGGACGGCGACCGCCAGCGTCACGACGCCGGCGACTGCGACGACCGCTCCCGTGCCCCCCACCGCGCCCCGAAGGGTCTCGACCGCCGCACCCGCGTACGCCCAGTCGGCGACCGGGTCGAAGGGCCGGTCGAAGGCGGCCAGGAACGCCAGGTCGAGAACCTTGACCAGGGCCAGCAGGCCCAGCGCCCCGCCGCTGAGGACGGCCACGACGTCGGCGATCCTTGGCGGCAGGACTGCGAGCAGGGCGACGACGACCAGCGCCTCGACCGGGATGCGGACGAAGGCAGCAGGCTCGAGCCGGGTCAGGTCGTCCGGGGCGATGAGCGCGACCCACACGAGCAGCCCGCCCAGCGTCGTCGTCAGGGCGGCAAGCACCGCCCTGAACGGTCCTCGTGCGGCCACTACCGCGTCGTCCCGGTCCGGGCCGGCGCACCCCGCGCAGGCTGCTCCGGGGCGACGGGACGCCGACGCCACAACCACCGCACGCTGTGGGTGAACGACTCCACGAGCAGGGCGGCTGACACGGCGAGCGCGACCAGCGTCCACGGGCGAGGGAGAACGCCTGCCGCCGCGACCGTGAGCGTGACCCCCTGGACGGCGGCCACGACCTTTCCCCAGTAGCGCGCCGGCAGCGTCCCGCGCATCCACGGCAGCGCGTATCCGGCCAGGGCGAACAGATAGCGGAAGAGGCCGATGGCGAGCACCCACCACACCGTCGTGACGGCGACGTAGACGCTCAGCACGAGGATCAGGAACGCATCCGTCTCCTGGTCGAAACGCCAGCCCAGCCTGGACGACGTCCCGGTCCGGCGGGCGACCCACCCGTCGACCGCATCGAGCAGCAGCGCCACGGTCGCGAGCGCCATCAGCACCGGTACCGAGGCCGGCTCGAAGAAGGCGTCCACGACCAGCGCCGTCACCCCGCCGACGAGGACGGCGCGGACCAACGTGACGGCGTTCGCCGGTCCCAGCCTCCCGGCCCCGAAGCGGAGGAGGCCAGACGCGAGGGACACGTTCGTGACGAGACCGAAGACGAGGCCGGCGACCCAGCCAGCGGCGCTCAGCTCGACGGCCTGCGCCAGCAGTGCGAGCACAGCCACCTGGCCGACGAGGCCGACGCCCGGACCGGCCAGAAGGCCGACCTCGGGAGCACCCCGGGCTGGACGACGGACGAGCACGTGACCTCCGACCTCTCTGGACGGCGCCTGACGACGGCCCCGTTCGCAGCCGTGGCTACGAGAACGGCGGCTGCTGCGTTCAGCGCCGTGAACACGGCACATGCTGCACGCGTATCACCCTGCGGAAGCCGTTCTGTACGAGGCGACCATGTGCGACGCTTCCGGCCGACCGCTTCACAAGGGGTCGGATGGCCGAGGGATCGGGTGCGAGCATGCATCGGACGCTGTGGGCGCGGGCGGCCCTGCTGGGCTCGGCTGCGGTCCTCGCCGTGCTGGTCTGGCGGCTGGGCACCGGCCCCTTCCTCCGCGGTGTCCGTGCCGTCGACGGGCCGACGCTGGCGGCCGCCATCGCGATCGCGGGAGCCACGTCGGTCTGCTCGGCCTGGCGCTGGAGGACGGTGGCACGCGGCCTCGGCGTCGACCTGCCGCTGGGAGTGGGGGTCGCAGCGTGCTACCGGTCGGTGTTCCTCAACACCGTCCTGCCCGGCGGGCTGGTCGGTGACGTGCACCGTGGGATGGACCACGGGCGCGACGTCGGCGACATCGGGCGCGCCCTACGGGCGGTCGCCTGGGAGCGCACCGCGGGGCAGGTGGTGCAGGCCGTGCTGACGACGGCGGTGCTGCTCGCGCTCCCGTCGCCGCTTCGCCCCCATGCCGGCACGGTCGCGGCCGTCCTCGTAACGGTCGGGCTCGGCGCCGTCCTGCTCTGTCGGACGTCGGCCGCTACGTCCGCCCCCTCTGCCTGGGTCCGAATGCTCCGGACGACGCGTGCCGACGTCCGCGAGGGCCTGCTCGCACCCCGCGCGCTGCCGGCAGTGGTGCTGGCGTCCGCCGTCATCGTCGCCGGCCACGCCGCGACCTTCGTGCTGGCCGCCCACGCCGCCGGCGTCGTCGTCCCCCTGACCCTGATGCTTCCCCTCGCCCTGCTGGTGCTGACCGCGATGGCGCTACCGAACGCGGGCTGGTGGGGTCCGCGAGAGGGGGTGACGGCGTGGGCGTTCGGCGCCGTCGGTCTCGGCGCAGCCCAGGGCGTGTCCACCGCCGTCGCCTACGGAGTCCTGGCTACGGCCGCTGCCCTCCCAGGGGCGGTCGTGCTCCTTGCGCCACGGTTGACGGGCGGAGCCGGTGGCTACCCTGCCGCCGTCCACGAGGCCCACGAGACCAGCCGGACGGCGATCACCGGCCCCGCTGGCGGCAGCTGCCGGTAGTGCGCGTACTTCTCGACGAGCGTGGCCAGGCACTCCTCGCGACGGTCCGCATCCGAGACGACCTCCGCGAGGCCGTCGAGCCTCACCCACCACAACCGCGACCAGTCCTCGTCGTAGGAGTCCACGAGGACGCTGACCGCCGGTTGCGCCGCGATGTTCCGGAGCCGCTGGAGGCGCGTCGTCCGCTTGGGCTTGGAGTCCACGGCCGTGACGACGACGGTGTCGTGCAGGGCGAAGGTGATGGGGACGACGTGGGGACGACCGTCCGGACGTACCGTCGCCAGTCGCGCCACTCGGGCCGCCTCCGTCCGGTCACGCTCCCAGGAGCCCGGTGTGCCGACCCCGCTGCGGCTGACCATGCCGCCAGTCTGCGCGAGGTCCCGCGGACGGGTTGGTTCGCAAGGATGTCCTGCATGACCACGGACACGACCGGCGGAGCCGAGCAGCGCAGGCAGGTCGACTGGAACAACGAGCTCGTCGAGCAGCTCGACTGGCACTGGCGCCACCAGCTGCGCCCGCGCCTGGACGGGCTGACGGACGACGAGTACTTCTGGGAGCCTGTGGCCGACTGCTGGAACGTCCGCCCTCGAGGGCGAAGCAACGCGCCCGTCCAGGCCGGTTCCGGCGAGCTCACCATCGACTTCGCGTACCCGGAGCCCGAGCCCGCACCGGTCACGACGATCGCGTGGCGTCTCGGCCACATCCTCGTGGGCGTGCTGGGCATGAGGATCGCCTCGCACTTCGGTGGGCCGCCTCTGGACTACGAGACCTACGACTACCCGGGCACCGCGGCGGACGCCCTGGACCGGTTGGACGAGCTGTACTCGGCATGGACGGCGGGCGTCCGGTCGCTCGGCGCCGCCGGCCTGGCCAGACCGTGCGGGCCCGCCGAGGGACCGTTCGCGGACTACCCGATGGCCTCGCTGGTCCTCCACATCAACCGCGAGATGATCCACCACGGAGCCGAGATCGCGCTCCTGCGTGACCTGTTCGCCCACCGCGACCCAGCCAGCTGAAGCGAGCGCGGTCGGCACCGCCCGTAGCTCCCGTGCCAAGTGAGCACAGCCTGCCCTAACTCACCTACCCTGAGCGTGTGTTGAGGGTCCGTCGCGTGAGCAAGACGTTTCCCGAGACCGGCCGTCCGCGCGGTGGCAGGTCAGGGGGTGTGGTCGCCCTGGACGGCGTCGACCTGGACGTCGCGAGGGCGTCGTTCACCGCGATCCTCGGACCCTCCGGGTGCGGCAAGACGACCCTGCTTCGGTCGATCGCCGGCTTCGAAACACCCGACAGCGGCTGCATCGAGATCGACGGCCAGGTCGTGCTCGCTCCAGGGGCGCGCCCGCTGCCGGCACACGCGCGGGGCGTCGGCGTCGTCCCTCAGGACGGCGCCCTGTTCCCGCACCTGACGGTGGCGCAGAACGTGGGCTTCGGGCTGCGGGGGCTCGCGCGTGGCGACCGTCGCCGCCGGGTCGCCGAGGTGCTCGACCTGGTCGGCCTCGGCGACCTCGGCCGACGCCGGCCGCACGAGCTCTCCGGTGGGCAGCAGCAACGCGTCGCCCTCGCCCGGGCGCTGGCGCCTCGACCACGGCTGATCCTGCTCGACGAGCCGTTCTCCGCCCTCGACGCCCACCTGCGCCAGTCGCTGCGGGCCGAGGTGCGCCAGCTGCTGCTCGACGTCGGGACCACCGCGGTCCTGGTCACCCACGACCGCTCCGAGGCGTTCACCATGGCCGACCACCTCGTCGTGATGCGCCAGGGCCGGGTCGTCTCCGACGGGAACCCCCGCGACGCCTACTTCCGGCCCAGCAGCATCGCGCTGGGCCAGTTCCTCGGGGAGGCCGTCGTGCTGCCGGGCCGCGTCGAGCCCGGCCGGCAGGAGGGCGCGAAGCCCGTGGTCTCCTGCGCGCTCGGCCGCCTGCCGGTCCGCACGTGGCACGGGCGGACCGGTCCGTGCCGGGTGCTCATCCGTCCCGAGAGCATCGGTGTGGCACCGGCCCCGGCACGGGACGGCGGCACCGCGACCGGCACGGTCGTCGCCCAGTCGTTCTTCGGGCACGACGAGCTGCTCGAGGTCGCGGTGCCCGGGCTTGCGGAGCACGTCGCCGTGCGGATCACGGGTGAACACGCCCACCGTCGCGGCGAGGCGGTCGCGCTTCAGGTGCACGAAGCGGTCTGCACCTTCTCGGACTTAGGCGAGCCTAACCTGACCTGATAGCGTGCGCGGGTCCGTCCTCGACCGAAAGAGGGTGCCCCGTGCGTCGCTGGTTTCGAGCCGTCGCCGCCTTCGCGGCAGTGTCCGTCCTCGCCCTGGCCGCCGGCTGTTCGTCGTCCACCCCGGGGTCCACCTCGGACGACGAGACTTCCGGAGACCCGGTGACCCTGACGCTCTACACCGACCAGCACGCCGCCTTGATCCAGCAGCTGACGGACGCGTACACGAAGCAGACCGGCGCGCAGTTCCGGGTCCAGCAGGACGCGACGGTGGGGCAGATCGAGGCCGAGGGGGCTGCGAGCCCTGCTGACCTCTTCCTCTCGGAGGACCCAGGCCCGGTGGCCCGGCTCGGCGCGGACGGCCTCCTCGAGCCGATCGACAAGGCCACTCTCGACCAGGTCGTCCCCGGTCTCAGCTCGGGCAAGGACCTCTGGGTCGCCTACGCGGCACGCAGCCGGGTCCTCTTCTACAACCCGGGCCTGATCTCGGAGAGCCAGCTGCCGACGTCCCTGCTGGCCGTTCCCGAGCCGCAGTACAAGGGAAAGCTCGCCTGGGCGCCGTCCGGCGCCTTCGTGGCGACCACCCAGTACCTGCTCTCCACGCTCGGCAAGGAGAGGACCAGGCAATGGCTGGAGGGGGTCAAGGCGAACGGGGTCAACGAGCAGTCCAACGGCAACGTCCGCGACACGGTCGAGGCGGGACGCCACGCCTTCGGGCTGTCCAACCACTACTACTGGTGGATCAAGGCCGACGAGGTCGGCGGCCCGGACAAGATGACCTCCAAGATCTACCACTTCCCCCAGGAGGACCCGGGCAACCTGCTGCTCTCGTCAGGGGCGGGCGTCCTCAAGAGCAGCAAGCAGCAGCACGCGGCCGCCGACTTCGTGAGGTGGCTGACCTCCGCGGACGGCGGCCAGCAGGTGATCGCGAAGGGCACGCAGTACCCGGTCGCGGTCGGCACGAAGAGCGACGTCGTCGGCAGCGTCACGGACGTCGCCTCGCCGCCCTACGACATGGACGTCATGGCCCACGTGGAGGAGGCCGAGGACCTGCTCAAGCAGCTGGGCATGTCCGGCTGATGCACCTGCTGCGCAGGAGCTACGCGGGGCCGGCCAGGACGAACGGTGGGACGGCGGTCGCCTGCGCGGCGGTCGCCGTCGCCGCGCTCTGCCTGCTGCCGATCGGCTACCTCTTCGTCGCGGGCATCTCCGTCTCGGACGTCTCCCGGATGTTCGGCTACCCCACGACCCTGCCGACGATCCTCACCACGGTGGCGCTGACTCTCGCCGTCTGCGCGGTCTGCGCGCTGCTCGGCGTCGGCTGCGCCTACCTGGTCGTGCGCACGGACGTCCCGGGACGACGGCTGCTCACCGTCCTGTTCGCCATGCCCTTGGCGGTGCCCGGCTTCGTCAGTGCCTACGCGGTCTACTCGGCGAACCTCGTCTACCTGCCCCGCACCGAGGTCGTCACCACCTTCCAGGGCGCGGTGCTGGTCCTCTCGCTGTCGCTGTACCCGTACGTCTTCCTGACCTGCGTGGTAGCGCTGCGAGGTCTGGACCCCGCGCAGGAGGAGGTCGGCCGCAGCCTTCGCGGCGGAGCGCTGCCGGCGTTCCTGCGCGTCACGCTCCCCCAGCTCCGGCCGGCCGTGGCCGCCGGGGTGCTGATCGTGAGCCTGCACGTGCTCGCGGAGTACGGCGCCATGGTGCAGCTGCGGCAGAACACCCTCACCACGCGCATCCTCACCGAGATGACCGACTACGGGAACTACCGCTCGGCACGCTCCCTGTCCCTCCTGCTCGCGCTGCTCGCGGTCGCGGTGCTGCTGGTGAACAGGTGGCTCTCCGGGCGCAGCTTCCCGGTCACGGAGGGTCCCGGGGCCATGCGCCCACCCCGGCCGGCGCGGCTCGGCGCCGTACGGCTGCCGGTACTGCTGGCCGCCGTCGTCGTCCCGCTGGCCGCGGTCGGCCCGACCGTCCTCATGACAGCCCGCGGGCTGTCCCGGTACAGCGCGCGGGCTGCTCCGGCGTGGGACGACCTGCTCGGGGCCACGGGCAACACGCTCGCGTTCGCCGGGCGGGCCGCGCTGGTCGCGACGCTGCTCGCGCTCCCGGTCAGCTGGTGGATCTCCCGGCGGCCCGGCCTGCCCGCGCAGCTCACCGAGCGCTCGGTCTGGCTGGCGCACTCGGTCCCGAACGCGGTCCTGGCCCTCGCGCTGGTCTACCTGGCCACCCGGCTCGTGCCCTCGTGGTACAAGACCCCGGCCCTGCTCGTCGCGGCCTACGTGATCCTCTTCCTCCCGCTCGCGGTGGCGAACCAGCGCGTGGGCCTCCAGACCGCACTCCGGTCGTTCGACGAGGTGGCTGCCTCGCTCGGCAGCCGCGCCGTGCGCCGGCTCACCAGGATCTCGCTCCCCCTCGCACTGCCCGGCGTCCTGACCGGCGCCCTCCTCGTCGGCCTCGACGCGAGCAAGGAGCTGACGACGACCCTGATGCTGCTGCCGTTCAACACCCAGACGCTGGCCACCGGCCTGTGGGCGACCACCAACGGCGAGTCGCTGGACTTCACCGCGGCCGCGCCGAACGCGGCGGCCCTGGTCGCGCTCGGGTCCGTCCCCGTCTACCTCATCGTGCGGCACACGCTCCGGTTCGTGAGGTAGCCGGTACCGACGCCTCGGACGGCGGGGGCGTCAGCGCGGGTCGGACGCGGACCGCGTGGTCGGCCAGTAGTGGCTGTCGGGCAGGGGACGGGCGCCGAAGATGGCCTGGCCGACGCGGACGACGGTCGCGCCCTCCTCGACGGCCGTCTCGAAGTCGCCGGACATGCCCATGGACAGCTCGCCGGGACCGATCGCGTCCGGGTCCTGCTCGCGTGCCTGGTCCCGCAGACTTCGCAGGAGCACGAAGCATGCCCGGACCCGGTCGACGTCTGCGGTGAAAAGCGCCAGCGTCATCAGACCCTTCACCCGCAACGAGGTGTACTGCGGGAGCTTCGCGAGGAAACCAGACAGCTCGTCGGGCGGCAGGCCGTACTTGGACTCCTCGGCCGACGTGTTCACCTGCACGTAGACGTCGAGGCTGCGCCCGGCGGCCTGGAGCCGGCGGTCCAGCGCCTCCGCGACACGCAGGCTGTCCAGCGCCTGGAACTCGTCGGCGAACGCGGCGACGTCCTTGGCCTTGTTCGTCTGCAGATGGCCGATCACGGACCAGGAGACGTCGAGGTCGGCGAGCGAGCGGTGCTTGCGCCCCGCCTCCTGCACCTTGTTCTCGCC
>JBKHWX010000225.1:0-24167 GCA_046566325.1 Actinomycetes bacterium
AGCCTCCGAGGACGACGGCGGCGGCGACGGTGGTGCCGACGATGAGCTTGGCGCAGGTCTTGACGAACATCGAACGATCTCCTCTGGGCGGTGCCGAATATGCCCAGTGCTTCGACACGACCGGCCGCGGGGTGAACGGCTGAAGGCTGTGAGGAAGTGGTACCTCAAGTTCTGGCCGAACATGCCGCCCGGGTCGGCCCGTGCGTGATCGTCGGCCCGGCCTCCGTCTGCAAGGCCTCCCGCCGTCACGACCGGACCGACCCGGCGGCACCCTGTCGGCGCAGCCGATGTTGATCTAGACGGGCGAAGATCCCCGCCCCATCTCCACCGGCCTCACGGCCCAGCCTGTGACCTCTCGGCGTGTTCTGACCGAAATGTCCGGATTGGTCTTTCAGAATTCATCCATTCAAGGCAAAATCCATGTGCGGCCGTAACCAGCCCTTCATACTTCTCGGCACCTAGACACCTCGTGCTACGTGTGCCCCTCGGGAGGGCTGCTGTGGGTCATGTTCTGGTGACCGGCGCCGCGGGCTTCATCGGCAGCCATCTGTGCCAGGCACTGCTGCGCGCGGGACGGCGAGTGCGCGCGGTCGACGCCTTCACGGACACGTACGACCCGGACGTGAAGGTCGACAACGTCCAGTGCCTGCTGGGCCAGGCGTCGTTCGAGCTGGTGGCCGCCGACCTCCTCGACGCCGACCTGCCGGCGCTGCTCGACGGGGTAGACACGGTTCTGCACCTCGCGGGCGAGCCGGGCGTGGCGACGTCGTGGGGCCAGTCCTTTCCGACGTACGTGGAGCGCAACGTCCTCGCCACCCACCGCCTGCTCGAGGCCGTGAGCGACCGGCGGGTCGGGCGCCTCGTCTACGCATCCAGCTCGTCGGTGTACGGCCCGGCGGATGGAGCGGTGGACGAGCGTGCCTCGCTCGCACCGCTGAGCCCCTACGGGGCGAGCAAGCTGGCGGCCGAGTGTCTCGTCGGCGCGTACGCGCGCGAGCGTCGGGTGCCGGCGGTCTCGCTGCGCTTCTTCTCGGTCTACGGCCCGCGGCAGCGGCCGGACATGGCTGCGCACCGCTTCGTCGAGGCCGCCCTGGACGGCCGGCCCGTCCCGTTGTTCGGCAGCCCCGACCAGGCGCGCGACTTCACCTACGTGGACGACGTCGTCGCGGCGGTCGTCGCCGCCTCCGTCGCGGACGTCCCCGTCGGCACCGTGCTCAACGTGGCCCGGGGAGAGCCGGTGCCCGTCACGACGCTCGTCGACCTGATCTCCGCCGAGCTCGGGCGCGACGTGCGAGTGGAGTGGCAGCCCCACCGGCGTGGTGACACGTTGCGTACGCACGGAGACGCGACCGCCGCGAAGGCGCTGCTCGGGTGGACGCCGTGCACGGACGTCGCAACCGGTGTCTCACGCCAGGTGGCCTGGCAGCTGGGCCGCCGCACCGCCGCGGCCGAGGGGGTGAGCGGCTCAGGGCGAATGCCCCGCCAACGCTTCCGACGACGGCCCGCGCAGGCGGCCGAGGTCCTCCCGTCGGAGGCCCTCGCAGCCCTGGGCGAGAGGTCCGGCGGTCGCTCGGCCGCCGACCTGCCGTCGTCCACGTCGCCCGAGCCGGCCTGATGGCCGGTCACGAGCCGCGGCTGCTGATCTACTCGCAGGACGGGCTGGGGCTCGGCCACCTGCGGCGCACGACGCTGCTCGCCACCGAGCTGCTTCGTGAGCTGCCCGGCGCCAGCGCGCTGACGGTCTCGGACTCACCGTTGGGGCAGTTCTTCAGCACCATGCCGGGACACGACTACCTGAAGCTCCCGAGCATCCGGAAGGCCGGGCCGGGTGACTGGCAGGCGGTGTCCCTGTCGTCGTCCTTCGGGGACGTCCTCGAGATGCGCCGGCAGCTGATCGTCAGCGCCGTCACGTCGTTCGACCCGGACGTCGTCCTCGTCGACCACATGCCGCACGGGGCGATGGGAGAGCTCGTCCCCGCACTGCAGATGCTGCGGAACCGTCCGGTCCGAACCGTGCTCGGGCTGCGGGACATCCTCGACGCGCCGGACGTCGTCCGGTCCCGCTGGGCGGTCGAGGGTGCCTACGCCGCGGTCGAGGACTACTACGACGAGGTCCTCGTGTACGGCTCCCAGGACGTGCTCGACGTGTCACGGGAGTACTGCTGGCCCGAGGAGGCGGCACGGCGGCTGCACTACTGCGGGTACGTGTGCGCACCTGCGACGAACCAGGGGACGCGCGGCCTTCGGAGCCGGTACCTGCGTCGCGGCGAGCGGGAGAAGCTCGTCCTGGTGATGGCCGGCGGCGGAGCGGACGCCTACCCCGTCTTCTCGGCCCTGCTGGACGCCGCGCCGGAGGTCCACGCCGCGACCTCGACGACGATGCTGATGGTCACCGGCCCGTTCCTGCCGGCCGCGCAGCAGCGGGAGCTGGCGCGCCGGGCGCGAGGGCTGCCGGTCAACCTGCTGCGAACGGTGACCGACTCCACCGCCTACATGCTCGCCGCCGACCTCGTCGTCGCGATGGCCGGGTACAACACGACAGCCGAGGTCCTCAGCACGGGGACGCCGGCCCTCCTGGTGCCGCGTGCCGGGCCCAGCGCCGAGCAGAGGACGCGCGCCAGGCTCTTCGCCGAGCGCGGCTGGGTGCGCTCCGTCGACCCGCACCAGCTCGGTCCCGACGTCGTCGCCGAGGCGGTCGTGAACGCGCTCGCCGCGCAGCAGCCGAGCGAGCCGGTGAGCGGACCGGACCTCGGGGGCCGCCAGGCTGCCGCGGCGCGCCTGCTCGGGACCTTGCGAGGCGACGCGCATGCGAACGGCTCCGCGCTGCCTCATCCGCGCGCCATTGGCGCCTCGGACGACTCGACGGACCGCCTGCTCGGCGTCGACGCATGACGCACGGGGACGACGTCGCGGCGGCGCTCTCACCGCAGGCGGACGCCGAGTGCCTGCGCGCGTTCCTGGTCGCGCAGGTGCCGTCCGAGGTGCGACGAGCCCTGTCCTCCGTGCTCCCAGCCCACCTGGCCGCCGCGGCGTCCCTACGGCTGCTGCGGACGAAGGTGAAGCCCGGTCGCCGCGTCACCGCCTACTACGACGTCGGGCTGGACTCCGAGGCTCCGAGGAGGGTGGCCGTGCGCTGGTCGGCGGACAGCGAACCTTCGCCCTCCGCTCGACGACCGTGCGAGGTCGAGGCCGAGGCCCGCCGGCGCGCCCTGCTCGAGCCGTTCACGAGGCTCGACCACCTGAGCGCGAACGGACGGATGAGGCTTCTCGTCGCACCCTCCGACCCTGGTTTCCCCCAGCTCCCTCGCCTGTACGACCCCACCGAGTGGGCGACCCTGTCGGACCGGAGGCACGGGCCTGGACGGCGCCGCCGCCGACCGAGCCCCGCCGCCGGCGTCCGCACCGTCCGCTACCGACCCGGGCAGCGGCACGTCCTGCGCGTCGCCCTCCGCGACGGGCGGGACCTGTACGCGAAGGTGTACCGGGACGACGCGGGCCCGCGCTCCCTGCGGGCTGCGCACGTCGTGGCCCGCGCACTGCGGCGGTCCGACGTCCCCGTGCGTGTCGTGAGGCCTCACTCGTACCTGCCGAAGGAGAGAGCGGTTCTCTGGGAGGCCCATCCGGGCACCCAGCTCTCCACGACCATCGGAGGCGAGCCCCGGCTGGCCCGTCTGGCCGGTCAGGGCCTCGCTGCCCTGCACCTCGGTGACGTCTCCGGCAGCGGTCTGCCGCCGGCTCCCGACCTCGTCGGGGAGGCCAGGGCGGTGGCGCGTGCGGCCGAGCACGTCCGAGCCCTGCTCCCGGGCACCGGCCGGACGCTCATGGGGCTGCTGGACGCGGTCGTCCGGGCGACGCAGGGCTCGACACAACAGCTCGGCCTCGTGCACGGCGACTACAAGTGCGACAACCTCCTCGCCGGCGACGGCTCGCTCCGCGTGGTCGACCTCGACCGTGTCGCCGTCGGTACCCCGGCCCAAGACGTCGGCAAGATGTGCAGCGACCTGCGCTGGTGGGCGGCTGCGCACGCAGGAGGCGTCCGGGAGACGAGGCAGGCGGACGACCTCGTCGAGGGGTTCCTGGACGCGTCCCGCTGCACGGGGACGACGGCGCTGCGCCGCGTCCTCGCCTACGAGGTCCTCTTCCTGCTCAAGGCGGCGGCCCGACGGGTCCCGGTGGAGGCTCCGGACTGGGCCGAGGCCGTGCAGGGCTGGGTGGACGTGGCCTCTCGTCGCTGGTCCAGGGGGACGCCGTGACGACGTCCTGGCCCTCCGCGCCCGCCGGGCAGTCGTGGCAGACGCTCGACCCGTTGCTCGGCAGCCTGTTCGGCGTCGTCGAGCACGACGCCCCGCTCGGGGAGGTGCACCAGATCCGCTGGGAGCCACCGAAGCGGGCGGCCGTCACGTACCGGCGCCCGCACGCCGTCCGCGCTGGCGGCGACGGAGGAGGTGTCGTGTCCGTCGAGGTGACCCGTGACGGTACGACCAGCCGCACGCTGCTGTCGGACGACGCCCTGCCCGGCGTCGGCGCCGCGCTGGACCCGGAGGAGGTCAGGAGGCGTCTCGAGCCGGTCTGGGGCTCGACGCTGACGGTCAACGCGATCACCCCTGCCAGCTACCGACCCGGCTCCCGCGTGGTGCTTCGCGTCGACGTCGCCGACGCGCTCGGCCCGCACGAGCTGTACGTCAAGGTGTTCGCGGACGGCGACGACCGGTTCGCCCGGGTCGCCGTCGCGCTGACCGCGGCGGGGCTGGTGGCAGGCCTCCCGGTGCCCGTGCCTCCGGTCCTGGACCGGTGGCTGGACCTGCGTGCGGTGCTCACCGCGGGCGTGCCGGGCCCGACCCTGTCGAGGCGTCTCACCATGGCCGGCACGCAGGCCGAGCGGCGCGGGATCGCCTTCCGGCTCGGCGACCTGCTCGCGGTCGTCGCGTCGACGCCGCTCGCCACCCTCCCGACACTGCCGGCGGCCCCGCCGGTCGACGACCTGCTCGAGGTGGACCGCTGCCTACCCGCCACCTGGTACGGCGACCCGGTCAACGCGGCGTCCCTCGCACGGCTCCGGGACGACCTGGCAGCGAACGTGCCGGACGGCGAGGAGGAAGGCTTCGGCCACGGCTCCTTCCGGCCCGGGCAGGTCGTCGACGGGCCGGACGGCCTCACGCTGCTCGACCTGGACGGCGCCTGCCTCGCCCAGCCGGGCCGCGACCTCGGGAACGTCCGCGCCCACCTCGCGTGGCAGGCGCTGCGGTCGAGCCTTGCTCCGCACGACACCCGTGCCCTTCTCGACGCCGTCCTCGAGGGGTACGAGGCGCGGGGCGGCCGGGCGGACGACGACGCCCTGCGCTGGTGGCAGGCCGTGGCCATGGCGAGGATCGCCGCGCGGCGCTACCGCAGCCTCGCGACGGGGGAGTGGGCCCTTTCCCACCGGCTGGTCCGGTCGGCCGGCCGGCTCCTCGACGGGGACGACGCACCCTCCCGCCGCAGCCTCCTCGCCAGCGCTTCGGTCGGCGGGGTCACGCGTCCCTGCGCCGAACCGGGACCCGTCGACCCGGAGCTGCTCGACCCGGCCGCCATGACGTCGCACCTGGCCCGCGCCTTCGCCTTCGAGGGCAAGGAGGCCGTGACGGTCACCTCCGCACAGGTGCTCGGCGCGGCGGCGGGACGACGCGTCGTCCTGCGGTACCTCGTCTCGGGCCTCGCGCCGCGCCCGGTGCCCGTCGTCGCCAAGGTCTTCGCCGAGCGGCAGCGCGCGCAGGTCACCTACCGCAACCTCGTCGCGCTCGGCGAGGAGTCCGTCGGCCCGGTCGAGGGGACGGCGCCGCTGGCTCCTCTAGCGGTGCTGCCGCGGCTCGGGATGGTGCTCTACGCCGAGTCGCCGGGACGTCTCGTCTGCGAGCTCATCGAGGACGACGCCCTCGACGCCGTGCGCATCGGCGTGCGGTGGCTGCGTGCCGTCCACGACAGCGCGGCGAGCCTGGACCGGCGGTTCGACCTCGGGCACGAGCTCGACGACGTCGCCGCCTGGGCTGCGGAGGTCGTCGCGCACCACCCGTGCCTGCGTCGGCGCACCGGCGAGCTGGTGCAGCGGCTCCGCGAGCGCGCTGCCGAGCTCCCCGTCGTCCCGGAAGGCCCGGTGCACAAGGACTTCCACCCCGGACACCTCGTCCTGCGCGAGGACGGCAGGGTCACCGTGATCGACCTGGACGAGGCCCGGAGCGGCGACCCTGCGATCGACCTCGCGCACCTCGTCACCCACCTCGAGGAGTCGCGCCGGCCCTGGGCCGGACGGGCGAGGGACGCCGTCCTGGAGGAGTACGGCGAGCTCGCCGGGGGCAGGGCGGACGACCGGGTCTCGTTCTACGCCGCGTACACCCGGATGAAGATGGCCAAGCAGCTGGTGCGCGGTTCGGGGCCGCTCGCGCCGGAGTGGGGAGCCGTGAGGGCCGACGACCTCGCGCTGCTGCTGGAACGGGGGTCGTCGTGCGGAAGCGCGTGATGTACCTGGTCCGCAGCTGGCCGCGGCTGTCGCAGACGTTCATCGTCGGCGAGGTGCTCGCGCTCGAGCGGCTCGGTGTCGAGCTGGAGATCGTCGCCCTGACACGGTCGGGTGAGACCCTGGTGCAGCCCCAGGTCGCCGACGTCCGGGCCCCCGTGCGCTACCTCGACGAGCGTCCACCGCGAGCCCTTGCCGCCGACCACCTCGCGGTGGGGCTGCGGTCGCCGCTGGCCTACGCCCGGACCGCCGCCTACGCGGCTCGCAACCCCGGCCTCTCCACCGGCTACGCCACCGCCACCACGCGCGGGTGCCTCGAGCTCGCCGTCCGGGTGGCTGCACGTATCTTCCGCGCCGAGGGGGACGGCGTCCGCATCCGGCACGTGCACGCCCACTTCGCGCACGACCCCGCTCTCGTGGCCCTGTTCGCGGCGCGGATCACGGGGGTGCCCTACAGCGTCACCGCCCATGCCAGGGACCTGTACCAGATCCCCCGGGAGAGCCTCGTCGCCCGGGCGTCCGGCGCCACGTCGCTGGTCACGTGCTGCTGCGCCAACGCCGACTACCTCGACGACACCCTGCCGCCCGACCTCGCGCAGCGGGTGCGCGTCCTGCACCACGGCGTCGAGCTGGCCCGCTTCGTGCCCGAGCCCGGGAACGTCGCGCGCGTCGTGCCGCACCTGGTCTCCGTGGGCAGGCTCGTGCAGAAGAAGGGCTTTCCGGACCTGTTCTCGGCCTGCGCCCGGCTCCGGTCCTGCGGGCAGGACTTCCGGCTCGTCGTGTACGGGGACGGTCCGCTGCGGGCCGACCTGACGAGGCTGCGCGACGACCTGGGCCTGGCCGGCCACGTCGAGCTCGCGGGCGAGCGCGACAGCGACGAGATCGTCCAGGCGCTGCGAGCGGCGGACGCGTTCGTCCTCACCCCGTTCGTCACGGACGACGGCGACCGGGACGGCGTGCCGAACGTCGTCGTGGAGGCCATGGCCTGCGGCCTCCCGGTGGTGACGACGACCGCGGGCGGGATCACCGAGGTGGTCGAGCACGAGGTGAACGGCCTGCTCGCCGAGCCGCGCGACGTCGAGGCGATCAGCCGCAACCTGGGGAGGGTGGTCGGGGACGCCGACCTCCGCGCCGCCCTGGGGAGGGCGGGGAGGCAGACCGTCGAGAGAGGCTTCGACGTCGACGCCGCAGCGGTCGAGCTCGCCGATATGTTCGCCTCCTCGGGGGGTGCACGGTGACCGTGACCGGGCAGCTCGCGCCGTCCCCGCGGACGGCGCCAGCCGCGGAGCCACGCGAGCCGGACCGGGTGCTCGGGGGCCACCGGCGCTTCCTCGACGCGCTCCGGCCGGGCACGGTCGGTCCTCGGCTCTCGGCCGCACTGGGCGCCGGTTCCGAGGAGCCGTGCTTCGTGCTCGACGCCAAGTACGAGCCGGGGGTCCGCGCGACGGTGCAGTACCGGCTGGGGGACCTGCTCGTCCGCGGTGACGTGCTCGGCGTCGCAGCAGGCGTGGAGGCGCCTGGCCAGGAGATGACACGGCACGAGGCGGTGGTCGACGACCTCGGGCTCGCTGTCTCCCGCTTCCCGCACGACCCCGGGATTCCCACGCTCCCGCTGGCCCTCGACGCCCCCCGGCTGCTCGCGGAGCTGGCCGAGGTCGGCGTGGCGGGTGCGGGGGACCCTCGGGCGGTCCGCCTGCAGCTGCTGCGCTACCGGACGGGCAGGCGCGCCACCTTCCGTGTCGTGGTGAGGGCCCGGGACGGGCGCGTTCGCACGTTCGTTGCCAAGTGCTACCACCAGCCGGCGAAGGCGAGCGCGGTGGCTGCCGAGGCGCGGGAGGCCGCCGTCCCCGCTCGGGACGCCGACCGCCTGGTCCTCGCGCCGCTCGTGGCCCACCTGCCCGCCCTGGCCGTCGTGCTGCACGAGGCGCTGGCCGGCCGTTCGCTCGGCCTGGGGCTGCCCAGGGCCGTCGTGACCGGCGCCCTGTCGCCGTCGCGCGACGTGGCGCGTGCCGCCGTCGCTCTCGCCGCCTTCCACGCACTGCCTCCGTCGAGCGACAGGCTCCGGCCGCCCGAGCGGGAGCTGGCCAAGTTCGGCGCCCGGGCCTACGGCATCTCGCTGGTCGACCCGGCGGCCGGCGCCGCGCTCGCCGGGCTGGCGGACCGGCTCGCCGGTCTGCGGCCCGACACGCCGCCCGACCGAACAGGCCTCGTGCACGGCGACTGCAAGCCCAGCCAGTTCCTGCTCCGCGGCGCCGACGTCGCGCTGCTGGACCTCGACAGCTCCGGGCTCGCCGACCCGGCGTCCGACCTCGGGACGTTCGCGGCGTCCCTGCGCCAGCTCGCCGTCCGGCGGGGCCTCGCCGAGCGCGTCCCGGCGCGACGGAACGTCGCCCGCGGGTGGGCGGACCGGTTGGCGCAGACGTTCCTCGACACCTATGTCGAGGCCGCCGGGCTCTCGGCATCCGCCGCCGGGGACCTGCGGCACCGCACCGACTGGTACGAGGGGGTCGCCCTCGAGCGGAAGGCGCTGCGCGCGTTCGCACGATCGCCGCTCTCACCCCTTCCGGCCGCCCTCGTCGACGAAGCACACCGTCGCCTCGACGCCACCCTGGGGAGCAGCTAGATGACCGTGACACGCTCGGAGAGGACCGCCGAGCCGGCCGTCGAACCAGCAGCCGTCAGCAGGAGGGCGGCCAGGGCCGCGGTCCCCCCGCGGCGAGGCGGGGAGTACAGGCGCGCATGGTCGCTGCTGATGGACCACCGTGGACCCCGCGCGCCGTTCGTGCTCGCCCTCGTCCTGCTGGTGCTGGAGGCGCTGACCGCCGTCGTCGAGCCCCTCCCGATCGCCTACGTCGTCGACTTCCTGAAGGGTGACAAGCCGAGCCTGCGGCAACAGGGGATGCCCACCCTGTTCGGCACCGAGCGCATCGAGACGATCGTGCTGCTCGGTCTCGCCATCATCGCCATCGCCGCGGTGAACAGCGCCGCGGACTCCCTCGCCGAGGTCGCGCTCGCGAGAGGCGGCCGGGTGCTCGGCTACAAGCTCCGTGTGGCCATGTACGCGGGGCTCCAGCGGCTGTCCCTGGCCTACCACGACCGACGGCGCACCGGCGACGTGCTCACCCGCGTGACCGGCGACGTCCTCGTCGTCGAGGAGTTCGTCGTCGGCTCACTCAGCAACCTGGTCGCCAGCCTGCTGCTGCTCACGGGCACGTTCGCCGTGCTTGCGTACAAGTCCGCCTCGGTCGCGCTGGTGGCCGTCGTCATCGTGCCGGTGCTCGCGGTCGTGTCCGAGCTGTTCTCCCGGCGGATCAAGAAGGAGTCGAAGCGGCAGCGGTCGCGGGAGGGTGAGCTCGCGTCGACCGCGACCGAGATGCTGTCGTCGATCCGCCTCGTGCAGAGCTACGGCCGCGGCAGCGTGGACCTCCGCAAGTTCTCCCAGCAGAGCGACCAGAGCATGCGCGCCGCCCTCGGCGTCGCCACGGTCCAGGCTCAGTTCAGCTTCGTCATCGCGCTGCTCGAGGCTCTGACCATCGCCAGCACGATCTGGCTCGGCGTCTGGCTCGTCGACGGCAGCGCGATCACGGTCGGCACGCTGCTGCTGTTCGTGCTCCTGATCCAGAACATGTTCAAGCCCGCCCGCAAGATCGTGAGCGAGTGGAACAAGGTGGGGAAGCTGCTGGCGAGCGCCGAGCGCATCGCAGAGCTGCTCGACCGGCAGCCCGCCGTCGTCGACAGCCCGCACGCCCGTCCGGCGCCGCCGCTGAAGGGCCGGCTGACCTTCGACGGCGTCTCCTTCTCCTACCACTCCGAGACCGAGGAGGGACTGCCCGGCGGGCAGCGCCCGGTGCTGTCGGACGTGAGCTTCGACGTCGAGCCGGGCGAGGTCGTCGCCCTGGTCGGCCCCAGCGGCGCGGGCAAGAGCACCGTCGCCCAGCTCGTGCCCCGGCTGTACGACCCCGACGTCGGCGCGGTGCGGGTCGACGGCGTCGACCTGCGCGAGCTCACCCTCGAGTCGCTGCGCCGGCAGGTGAGCCTCGTGCTGCAGGACACCGCCCTGCTGAGCGGCAGCGTCGCCGAGAACATCGCCTACGGGATCGACGGCGCCACGCCGGACGACGTGGTGGCGGCGGCGCGGCTGGCGAACGCCCACGAGTTCATCGAGTCGCTCCCCGACGGCTACGCGACGATGCTCGGCGAGCGGGGCGCGACCCTCTCCGGTGGACAGCGACAGAGGATCGCGATCGCACGCGCGTTCATCCGCCGCGCACCGGTCCTGATCCTCGACGAGCCGACCACCGGGCTCGACACCGGCTCCACCGCGCTGGTGGTCGAGGCCCTGCGCTCGCTCATGCAGCACACCACGACCGTCGTCATCTCCCACGACCCCGCCCTCGTCCGGTGCGCCGACCGCATCCTCGTCCTGGACGACGGCCAGGTGCGTCAGCAGGGCAGCCACGCCTCGCTGCTCGCCGCGGGCGGCCTCTACGCCGAGCTGTTCGGGAGCCACCAGCTCCACGCCGTGCCCGCGCCCACCACGTCGGTACGCGTCCCGCCGCCGCCCGGCCGCGGCAGGCACCGTCGTCCCTCGCCGTACGACGGGTGACTCGGACCGTGCTGTCGTCCACAGACGCGGGGGGCAGGGCAGGCACCGGCGTCGAGACCCGCACCTCCGGCGACCGGACCGACCTCTCTGCTGCCCTCGTACGGCGGCTACCGGCGGCCGCCGAGGCGCTAGACCCTCGCCTGGCGGCCGAGCGCGTGCGGGCGTGGCTGGCCGGAGCCGACCCCCGGGGGACGGGACCGGCGCCGCAGGTCGAGGTCGGGTCCGTCCTCTACCGGGACGACGGCAGCCTCACCCTCCGCTACCTCGTTCGCGCAGGCGACCACCCCGGACAGCCTCCGACGCTGCTCGTGTCCGTCCCGGCGGACGGCGGGTCGATCGGCCTGCGCGCGTTCCCCGACGACCCGGGTCTGCCGACCCTCGCGGCCGCCGTGACGCCGGCCGCGGCCGCGCAGATGCTCCGCCGGACGCTGCCCCCGGTCGGACGCGACCGCTGGCTCGCGGACTGCCGGGTGGCCGTCGTCCACCACCCGCGGCAGGGAGCGTGCGTCCTGCGGTACGACCTGCTGCCCAGCTCGACCGCCAACGCGGAGCTGCCGTTCTCACGGGTGTTCGCGAAGGTCTACGCCTCGGCGGCTGAGGCCCGGCGCGCGGCGACCGCGACGGGAGCGCTGGTACGAGCCACACGCCGAGCGGATGGGTCGCTCGTGCTCCCCGACGTGCTCGGCGTCGACGACAACCTGGCCGTGCTGGTGCTCAGCGCCGTGCCCGGGAGGACCCCGACGCCGGCGGCAGGTGCCGACGCGGCCGGTCGGGCGCTCGCCGCCCTGCACGCGTCAGACGTGGGGCCGGGGACAGGGCTGCCTGGCGCGGACCGCGAGTGCGTGCTGGCACGGCTGGACCGCCAGCTCGCCGTCGTCGCCACGGTGTGGCCGGACGTCGCCGAGCGCGTCGAGGCGCTCGCCCGGCATGCCATGAGCCGAGGCCTCGCGACGGCGCCAGAGCCCCTCGTGCCCTCGCACGGCGACCTCACCCCGAGCCAGCTCCTGCTCGACGGGGACGGCGCCGGTCCCGAGGGCAGCGTGGGACTCGTCGACCTCGACGGCGCGTGCCTCGCCGAGCCCGCGTCCGACGCCGGCCGCTACCTGGCCTACCTGGACGCCGCCCTCGTGGCCGCGGGGCTGTCGCCGGGGTCCCTAACGTTGCCCCGCCCGGGCCGGCGGTTTGTGGAGACCTGTCTCGAGGGGCGCGGCCGGGCCGGCGAGAACCCGCGCGACGTCCTCGAGCAGGTGCGGATGTACCGCTCGCTCAACCTCGCGCTGATGGCGCTCAGCGCCGCGCGCCGCCTCAAGCGGCGGCGGCTCCTGACTGCCCTGTCGCTGCTCCAGACCGCGTGCTGACCGAGGAGGACCACACATGACGCTGACCGTTCCGCCGACCACCCACGACGAGGCCGTGGACGCCCTGCAGGCGTTCGCCGTCCTGCCCGACTGGCTGTCCGCGCTGATGGAGCCCGGCCGGCTGGACCACGCCCTGCGCCGGTCCGTCGCGGAGCTCGCCGACGGACGGCTCACGCTCGTCTCGTGCCGCGCCGACCGGCTGCGCGCCAAGGGAGAGGACTGGCTGGCGCGCTGCAGCGTCACCGTGGCCGACCGCGACGGGACGCGGCAGGACGTCGTCCTCGTGGGCTTCGTGCTCCCGCCGCCGCGCCGCCCGGCGAGCCCGACCGAGGCCGTCGACCAGCGCGTCGTCCCGTTCGGGGCCCCGGGATGGCAGGGGTACCTGGAGGACCTCGGCCTGCAGGTCCGCGTGCAGGAGGCCGACGAGGGCCTGCCCGCCCTCGAGTCGCTGCTCGACCCCGTGGCCGCGGCGGCGACGATCGGGCGCTGCCTGCGCGCCGGTCCGAGGCCTGGGGCGAGGGTGACCGGCTGCGAGCCGTTCGTCGCCCGGTACAAGCCCGGCAGCCGCTGCACGATCGTCTACCGCGTCCGGTACGCCGAGTCGCCGGGGTCGGACTCGCTGCCGGACCCGGTGGTCGCCAAGACGCACCAGGGCGACAAGGGCCTGGTCGCCCACGAGGCGATGACCGCGCTGTGGAACACCGCCCTGGCGGACGGCAAGGACGTGCTGCTCGCCGAGCCCCTCGGCTACCTCGCGGGCGAGCGTGTGCTGCTGCAGGGTCCCGTGCCGGAGGAGCGCACGCTCAAGGAGCTGGCACGCCAGGCGTTTCCGGAGCAGGAGCCTGCTGGCCTCGACGCCGGCCCCCTGGCCGAGCTGCGGACCGAGCTCGAGAAGACGGCGGCCGCGCTCGCGGCACTGCACGGCAGCGTCGCCCGGTACAGCCGCACCGCCACGTGGCAGGGGGAGCTGGCCGAGGTGCGGGAGGTCCTCGACCGGCTCACGCTCTCCGTACCCGGGCTGCGGACGGCCGCCGAGCCGATGCTCGCGCGGCTCGAGGAGCTCGACCGGAAGGTCCCGGCCGACCCCCTGGTCAGCGCGCACCACGACTTCCGCCCGGCTCAGGTGCTGCTGCACTCCGGACGCGTGGGGTTCATCGACTTCGACGGCGCGGCGATGGCCGAGCCGGCCCTCGACCTCGGCCGCTTCCGCGGCAAGCTGCGCGACATCGGGATCAGCGCCTTCTCGGCCGCCGGAGGCGAGCTCGACGGGCAGGCGTTCGAGGACCGCCTCGCCCTGCTCGACGACCTCTGCGAGCACTTCCTGGCGGCCTACCAGGCGCACGCCCCGGTCAGCCGGGAGCGCGTCCTGCTGTGGGAGACGATCGACCTGCTGACCGCGCTTCTGCACACGTGGACCAAGGTTCGGCTCCTGCGCGTCGGGCCTCGGCTCGCCGTCCTCGTGCACCAGATGAGGACGGCGCACGGATAGGGCCATGCACGGATAGGCAGCGTGCACCCCGTGCGGAGCGGGCCTGCCCTGGCCGGGCTACGGGTTCGCGGAGCCGAGCCAGTAGGCGGCGACGTCCGCCGGCAGCTCGCTGACGTGCACGTCGATCTCGAGGCGGTGGGCGTCGTCCGGCACGGCGGGGTCGGACGGGAGGGCCAGGTGCAGCTGGACGTGCGGGGGGACGCCGCGCACGTCCAGGACCTCGGCCTCGACCATCTCCCCGCCCCAGCTGACGACGACGAAGCGGGACGAGACATCGGGGGTAGAGCCGGGGGTCGGGGAGAGGGGTTCGAGCACTGCGCCCGCGGCTGCGGACCGGCTGCCTGTCATCTCTGCCTCCTGTCCGTGCCTGCGGGCGCGAGCGCGCCGCCTGGCACCGGGCGACGTGGAGCGCGCCATCTCGTCGACGGGGCCGTCAGTCGTCGAAGGGTGACTTGACCTCGCGGTCGGTCTCGATCACCTGTCCGGTCGTCGTGTTGACCACGTACTCGATCTCCTGGCTGTCGAGTGCGACCTTCACCTCGTAGACGCCGTTCGCGTTCTTCGCCTCCGCCTTGATCGCGACGCCTCCGCTCTGCTTCTCCGCGAGCGCCGCGGCCTGGCCGAACTGGCCCTGCGTGGGGACGACGGGGGCGGGGGCGGAGCTCTCTGCGGCGGGAGCATCCGTCGTGGTGAACGCCGTGCTGGCGTTTGCGCCGGAGGGAGCGTTCGTGAGCACCACCCCGACGTACCCGGCCACCACGAGCGTCACGAGGCCGGCTCCGACGGCCATCCCGGTCTTCGCGCCCGATCTCATCGCTCGTCCCGTCCTCTCATGCCTCGCAGCAGCCCAGTCCTCGCAGCAGCCCAGTCCTCGCATCAGCCCACCCCGAGACGGTGAGCTGGCAGTACTCTGCCGGGGCAACGCTGAGAACAGCGTGAACGCGAGATGTGGGCGGCTCACATCTTCCGCGGCTGCTCCTGAACCAGACAGAACAGCCGGCTCGGTCAAACCTCCCGACGCAGCGCCCCGTCGTCACTACCCTGTTCGACGTGAGAGTCCTTGTCGTGGAGGACGACGTCGGGATGGCCCGCGTGCTGCGGCGCGGCCTGGCGGAGGAGGGCTACGCGGTCGACACGTGCTCGGACGGCACGGACGCGGTATGGCAGGTCGGGGAGTTCGGCTACGACGCCGTCGTCCTCGACGTCATGCTCCCGGGCCGTGACGGGTTCGAGGTGTGCCGCGAGCTGCGCGGCGCCGGTGTCGACGTCCCCGTGCTGATGCTCACGGCGAGGGACGGCGTCGCCGACCGTGTCCGTGGCCTGGACGCCGGAGCGGACGACTACCTGCTCAAGCCGTTCAGCTTCGCCGAGCTGTCGGCCCGGCTGCGGGCCCTGCTCCGGCGCGCCGGGACCGCGCGGTCGCCGTTGCTGCGCAGCGGCGACCTCTGGCTGGACCAGGCCACGCGTCGCGCCGGCCGCGGGGACGTCGAGCTCGCCCTGTCGGCGAAGGAGATCGCCCTGCTGGAGCTGTTCCTCTGCCATCCCGGGCAGATCCTGACGCGGACCCACATCCGTGAACGTCTCTGGGAGTCCGCCTTCGAGGGTGACTCCAACATCGTCGACCAGTACGTCAGCTACCTGCGTCGGAAGGTGGACCGGCCCTTCGGCCGTGACGACATCCAGACCGTCCGAGGCTCCGGGTACCGCCTTCGGTCCCTCGCGCCTGCCGTCGCGGCCGACGAGCTCCTCCACCGCTGATGTCCCCCTGACTGGAGACTCTTGGACTCGACACTTCTGGACTGACACTTCCGTGCTCGACACCTGCGACTGAGACGAGGCGGCCGTGCCCCTGCGCTGGCGGATGGCGGTGGTGTTCGCGGCAGCGACTGCCGTCGTCCTCGCCGTGGGCGGCCTCGTGCTGGTCAACCTCGTGCACCGCTCGCTCGAGGACTCGATCAACGGCAGGCTGTCCTCCCGCCAGGAGGTGCTCTCCCGGCTCGTCTGGAGCTACGGGGACGAGCTGCGGACCCGTCCGCTGCAGACGGACCGCCTCGACTGGCCGTACCCGTCCCAGTCCGACCAGATGGCCCAGGTGTACGCGCCGGACGGCGCGCTGGTGCAGAGCATCCAGGTGCCGTACGAGGAGCCGCTGCTCACCCCGGAGGAGGTGCGGGCGGCACGGCACGCGCCGCTGCAGTTCCGCGCCCGCCCGGGCTCGTCCGTCGGCGGCGACCTCGTGCGGGCGACGCCGGCGGCCGACCAGGACGGCGGCGTCTGGGTGATCGCGGTAGGGACGGACGTGCGGGCGACCGACGACATCCTGCACCGGCTGAGGACCGGGCTGCTGGTCGCCGGCCCCATCGTGATCGGGCTCAGCGCTCTCGGGGCGTGGCTGCTCGCCGGGTCGAGCCTTCGGCCGGTGGAGCGGCTACGCCGTCGTGCCGCGGAGCTGTCCGCGGACGACACGGCGGCGTCGCTGCCCGTCCCGGGAACGGGCGACGAGATCGCCGCGCTCGCGAGCACGATGAACGACCTGCTGCACCGGTTGCAGGACGCGCTGAGCCGTGAGCGCAGGTTCGTGGCCGACGCCGGCCACGAGCTGCGGACGCCGTTGACCGTGCTGCGCGCCGAGCTCGAGCTGGCGAGCCGCCCGGGCCGCTCGCTGGAGGAGCTGCGTGAGGCCGTGGACTTCGCGGGGGTGGAGGCCGACCGCCTGATCCGTCTGGCCGAGCACCTGCTGCTCCTTGCCCGTATCGACGAGGGCCGGGCACTCGTCGACGCCGGCCCGACCAACGTGAACGCCGTCCTCGAGGCCGCCGTGAAGGCCGCCGCCGCGCGCGCCGAGCCGGGGGTCGAGGTCGTCCTGCACGCCGACGAGCACGTCGACGTGGCCGCGGACGCGGAGCGGGTGCGGCAGGCCGTCGACAACCTCCTGGACAACGCCCTGCGCCTCGGACCGCCGGGGGAGCCGGTCACCGTCGCCCTCAGGACCGGCGGTCGACGCGGCCGGCGCGCGGTGATCGACGTCTGCGACCGAGGGCCCGGGTTCCCCCCGGACTTCCTGCCTCGCGCGTTCGAGCGGTTCGAGCGCGCGGACGTCGCCCGGGCGAGGGACTCCGGCGGCAGCGGGCTGGGCCTCGCCATCGTCCGCAGCCTCGCCCGGGCCCACGGCGGCGACGCGTACGCGGAGAACATGCCGGACGGCGGAGCCTGCGTCCGCGTCGAGCTGCCGGTGGCGGGCTCGAGGGGCCGTGGTGGCCTACCCCGCCGCGCGGACGTCGCCACCCGCCGGTCCTAGCTCCCTTCCCGGGTCGGGCAGGGGGAGCGGTTCGAGGCGTCTGGGACAATGGTGGCCATGCCCGCCCCGCTCGCGCCGCTGCGCATCGGCCCGCACACGGCGTCCTCGCCGTTCGTGCTGGCGCCGATGGCGGGCATCACCAACCAGGCATTCCGGGCGCTGTGCCGGGGGTTCGGGCCGGGCGGCGTGTACGTCAGCGAGATGGTGACCTCGCGTGCGCTGCTCGAGCGGACACCGGAGTCGATGCGGCTCGTCCGGCACGACCGGGGCGAGTCGCCGCGCAGCGTCCAGCTCTACGGGGTCGACCCCACGACGGTGAGTCTCGCCGTCAGCATGCTGCTGGACGAGGACCTGGCCGACCACATCGACCTCAACTTCGGCTGTCCGGTCGCCAAGGTGACGCGCCAGGGCGGCGGGGCGGCCCTGCCGTGGAAGACAGGGCTGTTCACGGGCATCGTCCGCGGCGCCGTCCGCGCGGCAGAGCCGGCCGGCGTCCCCGTGACCGTCAAGATGCGCAAGGGCGTGGACGACGACCACCTCACCTATCTCGACGCGGGCCGCGCCGCGGCCGACGAGGGTGTCGCCGCGGTCGCCCTGCACGCGCGGACGGCGGCGAACTTCTACTCGGGGACGGCGGACTGGGACGCGGTCGCCCGGCTGCGCGACGCGCTGCCCTCGGCGCTGCCCGTCCTCGGCAACGGCGACATCTGGTCGGCCGAGGACGCCGTCGCCATGGTGGAGAAGACCGGATGCGACGGGGTCGTGGTCGGCAGGGGGTGCCTCGGCCGGCCGTGGCTTTTCGCGGACCTCGCCGCGGCCTTCTCGGGCCGGCCCGAACGCGTCAGGCCCGGCCTGCGCACGGTCGCGCAGGTGCTGCGCCGGCACGCGGAGCTTCTGACCCTGCACTACGGGGACGAGCTGCGGGCCTGCCGCGACATCCGAAAGCACGTCGCGTGGTACCTCAAGGGCTACCCGGTGGGGCACGGCGTCCGGACGGCGCTGGCGCTGGTGGAGAGCCTCGCGCAGCTGGACGAGCTGCTGGCGCGGCTGGACCTGGACGTCGCGTATCCGGGCGCGCCGGCGGAGGGGCCGCGCGGGCGGACCGCGGCGGCGAAGAGGGTAGCGCTGCCCGACGGGTGGCTGGATGCCCGTGAGCTCTCGGGGCCGTCGCTCGACGCGATCCGGGAGGCCGAGCTCTCGGTCAGCGGAGGCTGACGCGTGCGTCTGGTCCTGCGGGCCGTCGGCCGGCTGGTGGCCCTCGTCGTCGCGCTGCTGCTCGTGCTCGTCGTGGTCACCGCCGTTCGGATCGTCGCCGCCGGCGAGCACGACGACCGCCGCCGGAGCGACGCGATCGTCGTCCTCGGTGCGGCCCAGTACAACGGTCGGCCCGGCCCGTACCTGCAGCCGCGCCTCGAGCACGCTGCCGAGCTGTACTCCGAGGGCGTCGCCCCGGTCGTCATCACGACCGGCGGAGGACAGCCCACCGAGGGGTACACCGAGGCCCAGGCCGGCCGCGACTGGCTGGTGCGGCACGGCGTCCCCAGCACGGCGGTCCTCGCGGTCCCGGAGGGCGGCGACACCCGGGGGAGCACGGAGGCGACCGCCGCGGCGATGAAGCGCCGCGGCTGGCACAGCGCGGTCGTCGTCACCGACCCGTGGCACTCCCTGCGTGCCTCGAGCATGCTCGAGCACCAGGGGATCGACGCGGTGGCGTCGCACACGACCACCGGTCCGTCGAACGCCGGCTTCCTCGCCGCGGCCAAGTACACGGCCCGCGAGACCGTGGCGTACCTGTACTGGCTGTGGCAGAGGGTCACGACGTGAGCACGGCGGCCGGTGCCGGCTACTCGTCGAAGGACCGGGAGCGCTGGGTCCCCGAGCCGTCCAAGCGCCCCGGACGCGGCGACTTCGCCCGCGACCGGGCGAGGGTGCTGCACTCCTCCGCGCTGCGGCGGCTGGGCGCGAAGACCCAGGTGGTCGGTCCCGGCACCGACGACTTCGCCCGCACCCGCCTGACCCACAGCCTCGAGGTGGCGCAGGTCGGCCGCGAGCTGGCGGCGTCGCTCGGGTGCGACCCCGACGTGGTCGACGCCGCGTGCCTCGCCCACGACCTCGGGCACCCGCCGTTCGGGCACCAGGGCGAGCGCGTGCTCGACGAGATCGCGTCCGGGATCGGCGGGTTCGAGGGCAACGCCCAGACCCTTCGCCTGCTCACGCGGCTCGAGCCGAAGGTCCTCGTGCCGGCTGCGGACAGGGAGAGCGGACGCGCCGCGGGCCTCAACCTGACGAGGGCCAGCCTGGACGCCGCCACGAAGTACCCGTGGCGGCGCGGCGAGGCGCCGGACGGCGGCGGGAAGTTCGGGGTGTACGCGGACGACCTCCAGGTCTTCGAGTGGCTGCGGGGGCCGGCTCCGGACCGGCGGCGCTGCCTGGAGGCGCAGGTCATGGACCTCGCCGACGACATCGCCTACAGCGTCCACGACGTGGAGGACGCGGTCGTGGGCGGCTGGCTGGACCCGGCGCTGCTCGACGGCCGGTACGAGGGGGACGTCGTGGCGACGGCGCTGGGCAAGTACTGTCCTGGCGCCGCCGAGCGCGACGTCGGAAACGCGCTCGCCCGGCTGCGCTCGGCGCCCTACTGGGTGAGCAGCTTCGACGGCAGCCGAGCAGGGCTCGCGGCGTTGAAGGACATGACCAGCCAGCTGATCGGCCGGTTCTGTGCCGCAGCCGAGCAGGCCACCCGAGCACAGTTCGGCGAGGGCCGGCTGACGCGGTACGACGCGGACGTGGTCGTGCCGTCGGGCACCGTGCACGAGATCGCCGTCCTCAAGGGCCTCGCGTCGGTGTTCGTCATGTCCGCCACCGGCCGGCGCCGCATCTACCAGCGCCAGCGACAGGTGGTCAGCGAGCTGACCCAAGCGTTGGTCGACGCCGCGCCGTCCGCGCTCGAGCCCGTCTACGCCGCCGACTACCGGGCCGCCGAGGACGACACCACCCGCCTCCGCTGCGTCATCGACCAGGTCGCGGCTCTCACCGACGCCAGTGCCGTCGAGTGGCACCGTCGGCTGTGCACCCCCCACGGGGTTCGCTGACGAAGTGGTTGTTTTCGCGCCCGAAATGCCCCTTCTAAACCGCCACTTTGTCAGCGAACCGCGAAGGGAGAGGCAGCCTGTGGGAGAGCCGAGAGGCGTCCGGCCCACACGACCTAGACTCCGGTCGTGGCTGGCCGGATCCGACGCGAGGACGTCGACGCCGTCCGGGAGCGCAGCCGCATCGAGGAGGTCGTGGGGGAGCACGTGACCCTGCGGACAGCCGGCGTCGGGTCGATGAAGGGCCTCTGCCCCTTCCACGACGAGCGCACCCCCTCGTTCCACGTCCGGCCGCAGGTCGGCTTCTTCCACTGCTTCGGCTGCGGCGAGGGCGGCGACGTCATCAGCTTCCTCCAGAAGATCGAGCACCTCACCTTCACCGAGGCCGTCGAGCGACTGGCCGGGCGCGCCGGCATCCAGCTGCGCTACGAGGAGGGCGCGGGCAGCCGCCCGGAGGAGACGGGCCGTCGCCAGCGCCTGCTCGACGCCAACCGCGCGGCGGAGGAGTTCTTCGCCGAGCAGCTGACGGCTCCCGACGGGCAGGTCGGCAGGCGGTTCCTCGCGGACCGAGGTTTCGACCGGTCCGCCGCCGAGCAGTTCGGCGTCGGCTTCGCCCCGCCCGGGTGGGACGCGCTGCTCAGGCACCTGCGGGGCCGCCGGTTCACCGACACCGAGCTCGTGACGGCGGGACTGCTGAGCGCAGGGAGCGGCCGGGGTCCCTACGACCGCTTCCGCGGACGGCTCGTCTGGCCGATCCGCGACATCACGGGCGCCACGGTGGGGTTCGGTGCACGCCGCCTGCTGGAGGACGACCAGGGACCCAAGTACCTGAACACGCCCGAGACGCCGGTCTACCGCAAGTCCCAGGTGCTCTACGGCATCGACCTTGCCAAGCGGGACATCGCCCGCCGTAAGCAGGCGGTCGTCGTCGAGGGCTACACCGACGTGATGGCCTGCCACCTGTCCGGCGTGCCGACCGCGGTGGCGACGTGCGGGACGGCCTTCGGTGCCGAGCACGTCAAGATCGTCCGCCGCCTGCTCGTGGACGACGACGCGCGAGCCGGCGAGGTCGTCTTCACCTTCGACGGCGACGAGGCCGGGCAGAAGGCCGCGCTTCGGGCCTTCGAGGAGGACCAGCGCTTCGTCGCGCAGACCTATGTCGCGGTCGAGCCCTCCGGGATGGACCCCTGCGACCTCCGGCTGGCCAGGGGAGCCCAGGCCGTGCAGTCGCTCGTCGAGAGCCGGCAGCCCTTGTTCGAGTTCGCGATCCGCAGCACGCTCGCGGCCTTCGACCTCGACACGGCGGAGGGCCGGGTGCAGGCACTGCGCGCCTCGGCGCCGGTCGTCGCGGCCATCAAGGACGCCGCACTCCGGCCCGAGTACGCCCGCCAGCTCGCCGGGTGGCTCGGCATGGACGTCGACGAGGTGCGGGCCGCCGTCGGGCGCGCCCGGCGTGCGGGCCGGCAGCACCGACCGGCGCAGAACGGCCGGCCACAGCCGCACCCTCCGGTGGCAACGCCTGCCGGCGGCGAGGTCGGCCGGCAGTGGGGCGACGGTTCGAGTCCCGACGCTCGCGCAGACCAGCCGAGGCGGGACGGCGCGGCCGACGTCGCGTCGTCCCCACCGCTCGTGATCCCCCGACCCGACCTGCGCGACCCGGTCGTCCGCGTGGAGAGGCACGTGCTCGAGGTGGTGCTGCAGGTGCCGCCGCTGGTGCCCGCCGAGGAGTTCGAGAACCTCGGCCGAGAGGCTTTCTCAGCGCCCGCGCACCGAGCCGTCCACGACGCGGTGGTCGCAGCCGGCGGGCTCGCCGCGAGCGCGGAGCCGGGGTGGGCCGAGCACGTGCGGGCGTGCGCGCCGTCCGCCCTCGCCGGGTTCGTCACGGAGCTGGCCGTGACGCCGCTGCCCGCGCCCTCCTCCGAGGACGGCGTCGCGCGGTACGCGCAGTCGATCGTGCTCAGCCTGCGGGAGGTCCAGATCGGCCGGGCGACGGCGGACCTGCACTCGCGCCTGCAACGGGCGGAGCCGTCCGAGCAGGCCACCCTGCTCGGGAAGCTGCAGGCACTGGAGCAGGAGCGGCGCGCGCTGCGCCACCAGTGAGGCGAGCCGGAGGGCTGTCAGGAAGGATCGAGGGATGCCCCTTCGACGGACCGGTGAGCTGCCCGAGGACGTCCGGTCGCGGCTGTCCCTCGAGAGGCGCGAGCGCGTGCTCGCCTCGGCCGAGCTGGTGGACGGCGCGTGGGCCGTGGGCACGGACCGTCGCCTGCTCGTGGTGGACGATGCGGGCGTCCGCGTCGACAGGGGGTGGTACGAGGTGGACACGGCGTCCTGGGACGGCGAGGAGCGCGTCCTCTCGATCTTCTTCGTCACGGGCGACAGCACCTGGCTCACCCTCGCGGAGGGCAGGGACGTGCGGCTGCCGACCCTGCTCCGCGAGCGGGTCGAGTCGTCCGTTGTGGCGCGGCACGAGGTGCGGGTGCGCGGACGTGGGGGAGCACGGCTCGTCGTCCGCCGGGTCGAGGGCCGGCTCGTCCTACAGACGGTGCTGGACCCCGGCACGGACCCGACGGACCCCGAGGTCGCCGAGGCTCTGCGCGAGGGCCGAGCGGAGATCACCGACATGGTGGGCGGCCTCGACCCCTGACGTCGTTCACGCCTCGTCGTCACCCCCAAAGTCGTTGATCATGCGATCCCGCCACCCTGCCCCTGGCGTCCCCCCTTCGTCGTTGATCATGCAGTTCCGCCACCCCTTCCGCGTCCCCAAACGTCGTTGATCATGCAGTTCCGCCACCCCGGGGCGAGGGGGCGCGACTGTCGTCCCAAGGGAGATGCCCGGTGCGCACGTCGCGAGGGGAAGACGGGGACGCTTTGCTACGATTCCCGAGGCGCTCCGGCGCCAGCGGTCCCGCGTAGCTCAATTGGCAGAGCATCCGACTGTTAATCGGACGGTTACTGGTTCGAGTCCAGTCGCGGGAGCAAGCACAGCCGGGCATTCTTACGCCACACCGAAGAAGGCCCACGGCGCGTGAGCCGGCCCCGCCTCCTTCTCCCTCCTTGGTGAGCAGTTCGACCCCCAGTGAGAGGACGTTCGGCCTTGTCTCGGCGTCGCCTGCCGAGAGATGGTCGAGGTACCAGGGGACGTGCAGGTCGTCCCGCAGGCGAACGGGAGGCGACGATGGATGAGGTAGCCGGCTCGGTTGTGGTGGGCTTCGACGGCTCGTCGGAGGCCGAGGCCGCGGTGGACTGGGCGGCTGCGGAGGCGTCACGGCTGGGCAAGCCGCTCGTGGTGGCGTACGGCGCCGACTACTCGGGGATGCTGATCGGCGTCGGCGGCATGGGCAGCTGGTTCCCGGAGCCGGCCCAGCAGGCCGCAGAGCAGATCGCCGAGGAGGGCGCACAGCGAGCCCGGAAGGTCGCCGGCGACGTCGAGGTCAGCGCGCTGGCCCGGATCCACTCCCCGGCCGCCGTGCTCAGGGCGGCGTCGGAGACGGCCGCTCTCGTGGTGGTCGGGACGCGCGGTCACGGCACCGTCGCGGGCGCGCTGCTCGGCTCGGTCGCGTTCGCGGTGTCCGCTTCCGCCGTGTGCCCCGTCGTGGTCGTCCGCGGCGACTCGAGCAAACCGGTGGGCCCCGGGCGCCCGGTCGTCGTCGGGGTGGACGGCTCCAGCCAGGGGGAGGCGGCTCTCGACCTCGCCGCCGACAGGGCCGCGGACACGGGCGCGGAGCTGCATCTGGTCACGGCGTGGCGCACCGCGGTCGGCGAGTCGTGGGCCGTGGCCTACTACGACGCCAACTACCCGGGGCGCGACCCGTCGGACGTCGTCCGCGAGGCCGCGGA
>JBKHWX010000226.1:0-4942 GCA_046566325.1 Actinomycetes bacterium
AGGCTCGAGGAGAGCACCGACGCGACCAGGAGGAGGCCGATGATGATGTTGATGACGTTCACGGTGACGTTCTCCAGGCGCAGCGCGCTGGAGATGACGCCGATGAGGACGACGCCGGCGATGACGCCGTGCAGCCTGCCGCGGCCCCCGAAGATGGAGACCCCGCCGAGGAGCACGGCCGCGATGACCTGCAGCTCGAGGCCCGTCGCGTTGTCGCCGCGGGCGCTGCCGAACCTCAGCGTGAAGAAGATCCCCGCGAACGCGGACACCACGCCCGACAGCACGAACAGGACGAGCTTGGTGCGTTCGACGTTCACGCCGGTGAAGTGCGCGGCCTCGCTGCCGAGCCCGATGTCGTACACCCCGCGGCCGAACACCGAGAAGTGCAGGAGGACGACGAAGACGACGAGCAGCACGAGGAACGGGACCATGATGACGGGCGCCTGCATCGTCCCGAGGTCGAGCTTCGCCTTCGCGAGGCTCGTCCACGTCTCGGGAAAGTCGGTGACCGCCCGGGTGCCGAGCAGGCCGACCGCCAGCCCGCGGAACAGGGCCAGCGTGCCGATCGTGACGGCCAGCGACGGCACCCCGACGTAGGCGACGAGGAAGCCGTTCAACAGGCCACACGCGACCCCGGCCACGAGCGCGAGGAGACCCGCTAGCGGCACGGACAGGCCGACGTCCTGGTGGAGAACGCCGACCAGCACGCTGCTCAGGCCCACGATGCTCGCCACGGAGAGGTCGATCTCGCCCGTGATGATGACCATGGTCATCGGGAGCGCGATGAGCAGGATCGGCGCGATGTCGAGGAACAGGAAGTACGACGTGAGAGGTCCGTCGAAGTTGGGCACGTTCACCAGGGAGTACGCGACGACGAGAACCAGCAGGCCGATCACAGCCGCCTCGCGGTTCCCCAGGATGCGTCGCCAGAGCGGCTGGGAGAAGGCGGGATAGGTCCGCGTGTCGGATGGCCGGTCGGCGGTGAGTGCGCTGCTCATGCGGAGTGCTCCCTCGCTTCGGCGAGCCTGGAGGCCTGGCGAGCGGCCAGGACACGGTCGAGGACGATGGCCCCGAGGATCAGTGCGCCGACGACGGCGCGCTGCCAGAAGTCGGGGATGCCGAGGATGGGCAGTGCCGCGTTGATGGTCGTGAGCAGGACGGCGCCGATCGCCGCACCCCAGACCGTGCCGCTGCCGCCGAAGATCGCGACGCCGCCGATCACCACGGCCGCGACCGCCTGCAGCTCGATACCCGTGCCGGCGTTGGAGCTCACCGTGCCGTACCGGGCGGCGAACAAGACGCCGGCGAGACCCGCGAGAGCACCGCTCAGGACGAACGCGGCCATCACGCGTCGGCGCACCGGCAGGCCGTAGAGCACCGCCGCGTCGGGGTCGGAGCCGATCGCGTAGAGCTCCCTGCCTGCTCGTGCGGTGTAGAGGTAGTAGCCGACGACGGCGAGCACGAGCAGGGCGACGAGCGTCAGCACCGGGATCGTGAGCACGGACAGCGTCCCGAGCCGCAGGAAGCCCGGCGGCATGTCGGAGGCGTTGATCCGGTTGCTCCCGGCCCAGGTGAGCACGACCCCGCGGTAGATGTACAAGGTGCCCAGCGTGATGACGAGCGACGGGACGCGGCCGAGCGCGACCACGGCTCCGTTGACCAGCCCGAGCACCCCGCCGACGAGGACGCCGATCGCGATGACGGCGACGACGGGCAGGCTCGGGAAGTCGACGAACAGCCGGCCCGTCAGGTAGGCCGTCAGGCCCAGCACCGACCCCACGGAGAGGTCGACGTTGCGGGTGATCACCACGACCGCCTGACCGACCGCGAGCAGCACGAGGATCGACGGGTTGAGCAGGAGGTTGCGCCAGCCGTCCGTGCTCAGCACGAAGCTGTCCGTCTTCAGCGTTGCCGTCACGACGACGGCGACCAGCACGATGGCGATGGACAGCTCGCGCGAGCGGAGCACGGTGGTGACCATGCGCCGTCCGGGCGACAGCCGGCTGGGCTGGACGAGAAGCGACTCCGCCGCCGACGGCGCGGCCTCGTGCGCCTCGTCGGCGCGGTGCACAGAGGTGCTCATGCCTGCGGCTCCAGGGTGGTGCGCGTGGCGGCGTGCAGAACCGACTCGGGCGTGGCGTCGTCGCGCGCCAGGTCGGCGGTGATCCGGCCCTCGCAGACGACCAGGACGCGGTCGGCCATCCCGAGGACCTCGGGCAGCTCCGAGCTGATCATCAGGACGGCGACGCCCTTGCCCGCGAGCGTGGACAGCAGCCGGTGTACCTCGGCCTTCGTGCCGACGTCGATGCCACGTGTGGGCTCGTCGATGACGAGCAGCGAGGGGGACGTCGCGAGCCACTTGGCGATGACGACCTTCTGCTGGTTTCCGCCGCTCATCGTCGTCGCCTGCATGTCCAGGGCGCTGGTCTTGACCTCGAGCCGGGACGCCCAGCGGGCCGCGGCGCTGTTCTCGGCCCTTCCGGTCAGCAGGCCGGCCTTCGCCAGCCGGGAGCGGATCACGCCCGCGACGTTGCGGGCGACGGAGGCGTCGACGACGAGGCCCTGCTTGCGACGGTCCTCGGGGATGAACGCCATCCCGGCGCGGATCGCCGCGCGGGGGTTGCGAGCCGGGACCCGTCGTCCGTTCAGCCGCACGCTCCCGGAGTCGTAGGGGTCGACGCCGAACACCGCCCGCGCGATCTCGCTGCGGCCGGCACCGACGAGGCCAGCCAGCCCGACGATCTCGCCGGCTCGGACGGTGAACGACACGTCGTGGAAGACCCCCGACCGCGTGAGCCCCTCCACCTCCAGCACGGGCGCCCCGATCGGCGCCGGCGTCTTGGGGAAGAGCTCCGCCACCTCCCGCCCCACCATCTGGGCGACGATCTCGTCGACGGTCGTGTCCGCGACCGCGGAGGTGGAGACGTACTCGCCGTCCCTCATGACGGTGACCGTGTCGCAGAGGTCGAAGACCTCGTCGAACCGGTGCGAGATGAACACCAGGCCCCGCCCCTCGTCCCGGAGGCTGCGGGCGACCGCGAAGAGGCGGTCCACCTCGACACCGCTCAGCGCGGCGGTGGGCTCGTCCATGATCAGGAGGCTGGCGTCGAGGGAGATGGCCTTGGCGATCTCGATGATCTGCTGGTCCGCGATCGAGAGCCCCCGGGCCGGCCGGCGCGGGTCGATGGAGACGCCGAGCCGCGAGAACAGGGCGTCGGTCTCGGCGTACATCGCCCCGCGGTCGATGCGACGGCCGGTGGTGAGCGGCTGCCGGCCCATGAAGATGTTCTCCGTGACGGACAGGTCCGGGAACAGGGTCGGCTCCTGGTAGATCACCGCCACACCCGCCGCTTTGGACTCCGCGGTGGAGGAGAAGTCGACAGGCTTGCCCTCGAGGAGGAACTCGCCCGCGTCGCGTCGGTGGACGCCGGCCACGATCTTGACGAGCGTCGACTTGCCGGCGCCGTTCTCACCGACCAGGGCGTGGATCGAGCCTGGGTACACCGTCAGGCTGCCGGAGCGCAGGGCGGCGACAGGCCCGAAGTACTTGCGGACGCCGTCCAGGACGAGGACCGGCTCCTGCGGCTGTGTCGTCAAAGGGTGCTCCTCGGACAGGAGAATTGAATCGTTTTACCGAGTGTGAGGACGCTAGAGCCGCCTACGGCTCGCCGTCAAGGCTTTCGCACGAACTCCAGCCCGTTCAGCCGCTAGAACGTTTCACTACGCGCCGCTAGGCTCGGGAGGTCCGGGCAGGAGGGGAGCGGCGCATGGCGGTCAGCGTCAAGGACGTCGCGCACACCGCCGGTGTCTCGCTGGGCACGGTCTCGAACGTCCTGAACCGCCCCGAGAAGGTGAGCGCACCGACCCGCGAGCGGGTGGAGCGGGCCATGCGGGAGCTCGGGTTCGTCCGCAACGAGTCGGCGCGGCAGCTGCGCGCCGGCCGGAGCCGGACTCTGGCCTACATCATGCTCGACGCCACCAACCCCTTCTTCACCGACGTCGCGGCCGGGATGGAGGGAGCGGCCGAGGAGGCCGGCGTCTCCCTCTTCCTCTGCAACAGCGACCAGAGAGGAGAGCGCGAGCGCGCCTACCTCTCCCGGCTGGAGCAGCAGCGCGTGCAGGGAGTCCTCATCACGCCGGTCGACCCCGACAGCCGCCTCCTCGACCAGCTGCAGGCGAGGGGGACGCCGGTGGTCATCGTCGACCGCGCCCGGCGCGACGGAAACCACTGCACGGTCGCGGTGGACGACGTCCAGGGCGGTCGCGTCGCCGTCGAGCACCTGCTGGACGTCGGCCACGAGCGGGTGGCTTTCGTCGGCGGGCCGGAGCGGATCGGCCAGGTGCGGGACCGGCGTCAGGGGGCGGCGCAGGCACTGCGCGACGCAGGCCACCCCGAGTCGAGCCTGGTCGACGTGGCGACCGAGGCGCTCACCGTGGAGGAAGGGATCCGGGCCGCGGAGCGCCTGGCCGGGATGGGCGCGGCCTCCCGCCCCACGGCTGCCTTCTGCGCAAACGACCTGCTCGCGCTCGGGCTGCTGCAGGGGTGCATGGCGCTGGGTCTTCGCGTTCCCGCCGACCTCGCGATCGTCGGCTACGACGACATCGCGTTCGCGGCGGCCGCGGCGGTCCCTCTGACGTCGGTCCGCCAGCCGCGACGCCAGCTCGGCCGGACGGCGGCGGAGCTCGTCCTCGACGAGGCCAGCAACCCCGAGCACGAGCACCAGCACGTCGTGTTCCAGCCCGAGCTCGTCGCGCGCGCGTCGACGCGCAGCCGGTTGCGGCGAGGTCGTGATCCGGCCTACGCCAGCGCCGACAGCACCCGAAGGGGCCCAGGCCTCAGAACGCCGTCCAGCCTCCGTCCACCGCGAGCACCTGACCGGTGACGTACGAGGAAGCGTCGCTCGCCAGGAACCGGACGACGGCGGCCAGCTCGGCGGGCGAG
>JBKHWX010000227.1:0-3206 GCA_046566325.1 Actinomycetes bacterium
AACCGTGGCCCGAGTGCGCACTCCACCTCCCGCTCGCTCTTCGCCCGGGAACGACGATAGCCGTGCTCACCCCGCCGGCAGCAGCTCGGCGAGCAGGAGCGGTCGTCCCTGCTCGTCCTGGTGCTCGCGCACCAGGAGACCGACGGTGACCTCGCTGCCGTCCCGGCGCAGCGCCGGCACCTTCACGACCTGGTCGAGCAGGGGTCGACGACCGACGAGGAGGTACATCGTGAAGCCGGCCACGTGCGCCTGCCGGTAACGCTGCGGGATGATCGCGACGATGCGCCTGCCGACGAGCTCCGCGGGATCGGCGTAACCGAGCAGCTCGGCGGCCTCCGGGCTGACGGCGAGGATCGAGCTGGACTCGTCGGCGGCCACGAGCGCCTTTCCCGACGCCGAGTCCGTGGGAAGCAGTCCGCGGACGCCGGGGACGAACGGCACACGCCCCTCGTCGGTCACCGCCCACGGCTCGGGCGCGGCGCCGTCGGCCTGTCTGCGCACCTCGCCGCACAGCCACCGGCGGAACGTCTGCACCTCCGGCTGCGTGGGCGGCGCGAGCACCAGGCCGTCGGCGGCGAGAGCGAGAGCCGACTCGATGGCCCGGTCCAGGGTCTGGAAGTGAGGCAGTGAGCCACGTGGCACAGGTACCTCGACCCGGGCAGCGGATACGTAAGGCTCCACTGCGTCCTGCATCAGCTGCTCAGCGGCCATCGCGACCGTGCTCCGTGGCACGTGCTCCTCGAGCACCGCGATCGCGTCGGTCGCCTCGGCGTGCACCTTGATGGAGCTCTGGCTGTCCTCGTCCAGGTTGGCCAGGAGATACTCGCGCAGCAATGCCTCGGCGTGCTCCTGTCAGGCGGCGTGCAGCAGCAGCGGCAGATTGAGCAGCTCCACGCGGACGGTGTCCCCCGACCCCAGCGGCTCGGCGGCGGCCGCCCCCGGCTCGGCGACGGTCACCTCCGGTCGGCTCTCCCCGGATCCGACCGCGCTGGTCCCGCCGTCGTCGTCCTGCGCGACCTCGAACCACACGGTCTTGCCGTCGAGTCGGCGGCTGACGCCCCAGTCGGCGGCCATCGACTCGAGCATCATCAGCCCGCGTCCGGTGCCGGCCGTGGCAGCGTAGCGGCGTCTCGACGGCAGGTGCGGGCTGCCGTCGACCACCTCCACACGGATGCCGCACGCGCCGAGCCGGGCGGTCACCACGAAAGGGGTGCCGGCATGCAGGAGCGCGTTGGTGACCAGCTCGCTGACGAGGAGGACCGCCCGTTCCACCAGATCGGGTCGGCCGCCGTCCTCGAGCAGGTCACGGACCGCTCGTCGCGCGCGGGCGACGCTGGCCGGCTCCGGGGCGAGGTGCACACGGATCTCGTCGAGCTGCTCGGCCGTTCCCGATGTCGGACCCACCTGCTCAGACTCCGTTCCCCCGGTTGGCGGCGGCGACGGAGGACTCGCCACGCCGTCCAGGCATTCTCGCCCCTTCCGGGCCCCGGAGTCACGCAGGGTCGTTCCCGCCGGTGAGCGACCCGTCAGGCAACCCCGTCAGCAACCCCGTCAGCAACCCCGTCAGCAACCCCGTGAGGGACTCCCTCGGCCGGCCCGTCAGCCAGCCCGTGCGCCCGCCTGATCACCGCGACGACGCCACCGAGGATCTCGCTCAGTCCGAAGTCCTTGGAGGTGAACACCGCCGCCACACCGAGGTCGGTGAGCCGGGCCGCGTCGCCCGAGGGCACGATCCCGCCGACGACCACCGGTACGTCGTCGAGGCCGTGGGCGTGCAGGCCGCGCAACACCTCCGGCACCAGCTCCATGTGCGAGCCGGAAAGAATGGACAGCCCCACGCAGTGCACGTCCTCGGCGACCGCCGCGTGCACGATCTCCTCGGGGGTCAGCCGGATGCCCTGGTAGACCACCTCGAAGCCCGCGTCCCGAGCCCGCACGGCGATCTGCTCGGCGCCGTTGGAGTGCCCGTCCAGCCCGGGCTTGCCCACCAGCAGCCGCAGCCTGGTCCCGAGCTGCTCGCCGGTCCGTCGTACGTCCTCGCGAACGCGGGCCAGGCCGGTCCCACACTCGCGCGGGCCGAGAGCCCCGGAGACGCCCGTCGGGGCGCGGAACTCGCCGAACACCTCCCGCAGGGTGCCCGCCCACTCCCCCGTCGTCGCCCCGGCCCGGGCAGCGACCACCGTCGCCTCCATGAGGTTGGCCGCGCTCCTCGCAGTCCCCCTCAGCTGTCCGAGCGCGTCCGCCACAGCGGCGTCGTCGCGCTCCTCACGCCAGTGCCGCAGGCTCTCCACCGCTGTCCGCCCCGCCTCGGAGTCGGACTTCTGGACCGCGGTCGCCAGGTCCGCGGTCAACGGCGACGGCTCGGTCGCCTGGAAGCAGTTCACCCCCACCACCGCGTCCTCGCCGGACTCCATGCGGCTGCGCCGGGCCGCGTGCGAGCAGACCAGGGCCTGCTTCATGTAGCCGGTCTCGACGGCGGCCACCGCGCCGCCCATGGCCTGCACCCGGTCCATCTCCGCGCGTGCCCCCTCGACGAGCTCCGCCACCTTGGCCTCGACGACCCGCGACCCCTCGAACAGGTCGCCGTACTCGAGCAGGTCGGACTCGAAGGCGAGCACCTGCTGCATCCGCAGCGACCACTGCTGGTCCCACGGCCGGGGCAGGCCGAGCGCCTCGTTCCACGCCGGCAGCTGTACGGCGCGGGCGCGGGCGTTCTTGGACAGCGTGACGCCGAGCATCTCGAGCACGATGCGCGCCACGTTGTTCTCGGGCTGCGCCTCGGTCAGGCCGAGGGAGTTGACCTGGACGCCGTACCGGAACCGGCGCATCGCCTCGTCACGCACGCCGTAGCGCTCCCGGGTGACCTCGTCCCAGAGGGCGGCGAACGCGCGGATCTTGCACATCTCCTCCACAAACCGGACCCCGGCGTTGACGAAGAACGAGATGCGACCGACGACCTTCTCGAAGTCCTCCGGCGCGACCTGGCCCGAGTCCCGGACGGTGTCGAGGACCTCGATGGCCGTGCACAGCGCGTACGCCACCTCCTGCGTCGGGGTGGCGCCGGCCTCCTGGAGGTGGTAGCTGCAGATGTTCACCGGGGTCCAGCTCGGCAGGTGCCGCACGGTGGAGGCGATGACGTCCGCGGTCAGGCGCAGCGAGTGGGCCGGAGGGAACACGTAGGTGCCGCGGGAGAGGTACTCCTTGAT
>JBKHWX010000228.1:0-3389 GCA_046566325.1 Actinomycetes bacterium
GTACGGCAGCGTGGCGAAGCCCTTCGCGCCCCAGCCCTCCCCCCAGCTGTTCTGGATCAGCAGCCCGACGTCGTTGTAGCCGACGACCGCGAAGGCGTGGCCGCCCAGCGCCGTGGCGCCGTCCGGCCGTTCGATGACGTGCAACCTCCCGCCGCGGTGCTCGACCTCAGAGGGCTGCTCCCAGCCTGAGTGCACGAGCGCTGAGGCGACGATGCAGCTGAGCTCGGCGACCGCCGACTGGACGTCGTCGAGCCGGAACGGGTTGACGCGGTAGAACGCTCCGAGAGGGCGCTGCATCGCGAGCCGGAACAGCTCCTCGTCGTGGTCGACGTCGGGCTCGGGGTCCATGTCGAGGCGAGGCCAGTCCTCCAGCGGGAGCACTCCCTGGTAGAACCACCCCTTCAGCGCACCGCGGAGCGACGAGCCCTCGTCCTCGTCGCCCTGGAACTCGTCGTAGCGACGGGCCATCCGGTAGAGCATGTAGGGGCTGACGTGCACCGGGCGTGCGCGACGGCTGCGCGGCCGACCCGGTCCATCCCCGAGAATGGTGTTGATCATGCAGGCGAGGGCGTGCCCGGTGCACGAGTTGCCGATCTGGGTCATCACATAGCGCGTGTCAGGCCTGGCATCCAGGGACGGCGGCAGCGGGAGCAACCGAGGTCGATACAACAGGTCCCGCTCGTCGAAGACGTCGGGGACGGCGTTGACGCGGAACTTCTGCCCGGCGGACGTGACCGTCCCGGGCGGCACTGTCTTCGGCATCGCCACTCCTCGCTCGACCAGCGACATGCCAGGCTCCCGACCCTGGACGCCTCCCTCGGGTCAGGATGCCGCTGGGCGGGGCCGTGATACCGGCGGAACAGGCGGTCCGAGCACACCAAACATCACGCGTCCAGAGGTGGCCGCGAAGCTCAGCCGGCGTCGTCCTCGGGCCGGTCTGCGCTGCGACCCGGCGTGTGCACGGAGCGCAGCACCTCGTCGTAGTTCGCGTACTCGGCGAGAGGCAGGCCGCGGACGGCGCGGACGACGTCCTCGTCGGCGTGTCCCTGCACGCAGTCCACGAGCTGCTCCTTGCTCGCGGGGAAGTCGACGCTGTTCAGCGCCTCGCGGACACGGTGCCGGATGTCAACGGGGTCCATGCCTGCTCTCTGCCCCGAGACGAGGGCGCTATGCCCCGCGCGTCAGGCGTCGGCGGACGCTGCCGCATCCACGACCTCGAGCAGGTCGTTCTCGTCGACGAGCTCGAGGGACAACGTCTTGTAGCCCTCCTGCTCGAACAGCACCGTGATCCGGTCAGCATCGCGGCGCATCACGACGCCGTCGCCCCACTCGGCGTGCCGGACGTGCGCCTGCATGCCATAGGACTCGTCACCCGCCGCCTCTGCGGCGTGCTCGGTGTCCCGCTGGGCCTCGAGCGCGCTGCCGGTGGCACACGTGTCGCAGTTTCCGCAGGGCTGCTCCAGCTCCTCGCCGAAGTACCCGAGCAGGAACTGCCGTCGGCACCCGGTCGTCTCCGCGTACCCGCGCATCATCTCCAGCCGCGAACGGTCGACGCGCTCCCGCGCCTCCGCCACCGCGACGGCACGCTCCACGCCCTCGGCCTCCTCGACCGTTCCGGGAGCCGACAGCCCCCGCTTGCCGGACGAGACCAGCCCCGCCTGCTCCAGCAGGTTCACCAGGTTCGTGACCTTGCGAGGCGACAGGTCGCTCAACGCCCGCAGGTCCTTCATCCGCAGCGGGCCGGACGCGGCACGAAGCGTCGAGAGCACCGTCTTCAGCCCCGCCGCGTCCGGGTGCTTGGCCGTGAAGAACCGGCGTAGGCCGAGGTCCTCCGGCCGGTAGTGCAGGACGGCGAGTGCCGGCTCCCCGTCACGACCGGCCCGCCCGATCTCCTGGTAGTAGCTGTCCGGCGAGTCCGTGACCGCCGCGTGGACGACGAACCGCACGTTCGGCTTGTCGATGCCCATCCCGAAGGCCGACGTCGCCACCACGACGTCCAGCTCGTCGTCGCTGAACGCCGCGTGCACGCGCTTGCGCTCCGCGGACTTGAGTCCGGCGTGGTAGGCCGCCGCGCGCAGGCCTCGCTCGACGAGCTGTGCCGCGTAGGCCTCGGTGTCCTTGCGGGTGGCGACGTAGAGCAGACCTCGGCCGCCTTCGGGCGCCGCCGTCAACCGCGGGGCCGGTGGGGACGGCGCCGCCGTCAACTCGACAACCTGCTCGACAACGGCCCGCCGCTTGTCGTCGTCCTCGACGTGGCGCACCACCTCGAGCCGAAGGTTCGGACGGTCGAACCCGCGGACGACGACCAACGGGTCCCGCATCGACAGCCGCTCGACGATCTCGTCGCGAACGGGCGGTGACGCGGTCGCAGTGAGCGCCACGACGGTCGGGTGGCCGAGACGCTCGACGACGTCCCCGAGCCGTAGGTAGTCGGGGCGGAAGTCGTGACCCCACGCGGAGACGCAGTGGGCCTCGTCGACGACGAACAGCGAGATGCCCAGCTCGCGCAGCTGGTCCACCACCTCGTCCTTCGCGAGCTGCTCGGCGGAGAGGAACAGGTACTCCGCGTCCTCGGCGGACACCGCCTCCCAGGCGTCGTCGCTCTCCGACTTGCGCTGGGAGGAGTTGATCGCCACCGCCTCAGGAGCGTCGACCGCGTTGTCGATGCCGGCGACCTGGTCCCGCTGCGGCGCGATGAGCGGCGAGACCACCAGCGTGGGGCCGTCGACGAGCAGTGCCGTCACCTGGTAGATCGCCGACTTGCCGTGGCCGGTCGGCATCACGGCGAGCGTGTCGCGGCCCTCGAGGACGCTCTCCATCGCCTCGAGCTGCCCTGGCCGCAGGGACTCCCATCCGAAGGCCTTGCGCGCCACCTGCCTCAGCCTGTCGGCCGGCTTCGCCATCCGTCGTCCCCTCGGTCACTGTTCCGTCGCTTACAGCGTATATCCCTGAGGCGGCGTCAGGGGTGCCGGTCGGTCAGGCGCAGCGGGATGCCCGCCCGTGGCCGAAGCGTCACGAGGGCCTCGACCTCGACGGTCGTCCCCGGTACTGACGCCACGGCGTGGTCCCGCAGCAGCTCCGCCAGCAGCAGGACCAGCTCAACCAGCGCGACGTCCCGCCCGATGCAGAGCCGCGGACCCAGCCCGAACGGCAGGTACTCGCCCCGCTGCGACCGCGCGAGCGCGTCCGTGCCGGGCTCCAGCCACCGCTCGGGCAGGAACGCCTCCGGCTCGGGGAACGCGCCCCCGCGACGCTGCAGCAACCAGGGGCTGAGGATCACCAGTGTTCCCGGCGGCACGGGCACCCCGTCCAGCACGTCGCCGCGCACCACCCGACGCGAGAGGACCCAGGCCGGCGGGAACAGACGCAGCGACTCGTCGACGACGGCG
>JBKHWX010000229.1:0-28194 GCA_046566325.1 Actinomycetes bacterium
CGCTGCGCGGCTACCTCGCTGCCCAGGACGGTTCGGGGATGCGCGCCCTCGCCGTCCCGATGCGGTCCCGTGGCTGGTTCGACCTCGCCCGGATCGACCCCGTCTTCGTCGGCGCGGCGTGGACGGCGACCGAGGAGCCACAGCGAGCCTTCCCGGGTCCGCTGCTGGTGACGGCGGACGAGGTCACCGCCCCTCCCCGGCGCCGCACGACCTCGTGACCCCAACGCTGTGTCAGGCCTCCGTAGGCTCACACCGCACGACAGTCTGACAACGGGGTCGGCCGACGCTGTGTCAGACCTCCGTTGCTCACACCGCCCGACAGTCCGACAACGGGCGCCGCCGACGCCGAGGACAGCCGTCAGGACTGCAGCCGCACCTCGACCTGCCCGTCGCGGACGCGGGTGGCGTAGACCGGCTGAGGCACCGTCGCAGGTCCCTGGACGACCTCGCCGTCCTCGAGCCGGAAGGTGCTGCCGTGCCAGGGACATGTCACGCACCGGTCGCGGAACTCACCCTCGTTCAAGGGTCCGCCGAGATGGCTGCACGTGTTCGCGATTGCACTGATCCCGCTGTCGTCCTGCACGAGTAGCACCAGCACTCCGGCGGCGTGGACCAGGCGGTGCGCGCCCCGGGTGAGTGCGGCATCCGACAGCACAGGCGTCCAGTCCGTCGGAGGGTTCTCCAGGGCCGTGTGGTTGACCCCGGACGTCCTGGCGAACGCGAGGTGGCCCCCGAGATAGCCGCCGACCGTGAGCACGCCGAGACCTGCGACGGCGAGCGCCTTGCCCGCCCCGCGGTCGCCCCGGCGCCGGGCCGCCAGCGATGCCAGGTACAGACCGAGCGCCGTCGTGTTGCTGCTCGCGTGCACCAGGCCGACGCGCGAGGCACCACCCATGAGGTCCGACCAGTCGTTGAGACCGGTCGCGGCGGTGGGGACGACGGACCCGACGCCGACCCGCAGCAGCAGGTCCGCGGACCGCTCGGCGGACCGGCCACCGACGACGTCGAGCAGCGTCGACATCCCGAGGGCCCCGAGCGTGACGTCGGTGAGCGCGGGGTGCGCCGGGTGACCCGTCGGCGTCCCGCTGAGCCAGTTGCGCACGGTCCGGTTCGAGCGGACCACCTTGCTGACCCCGGCGGCCAGGGGCTTGGCGACGACGTCGAGCGCCTTCGTCTTCTCGAGTCCCACGACGAGCTGGTACAGAACCGACATGGACGCTCCCGGGGCAGCGGGCGGACGGGTCGTCCCACACTCAGGCAGGCTCACGCCGTCCGCAACAGGAGGAGCTCACGGGTGACGGCTCGGGCAGCGCAACACGGAGTACGACACGACGGCTTCCGGGGACCACAATTCCCGCGGCACAGTGCCCGCGGGCCGAACCGAGGAGTCGTGGCGATGGACGACGCTACTGCGCAGGAACCTCCGTCGCAGGCACTTGCCGGGGTCGTCGAGCAGATGCAGCGCAGGCTGGACGCCCTGCCGCCCGACCGTGCGCACCGGCGCCTCTTCCTGTCGACCTACCAGCGGACGACGAGCGCCGTCGGCCGCGCGATCGAGCAGGCCGGCTTCGAGGACCCGGACTGGGTGGAGCGCTGGGACGTCGCGTTCGCCGACCTCTACCTGGTCGCGCACGACGGCGACCTGGCGGGCGAGCCCGCGCGTGTCGCCCGACCCTGGCGGCTCGCGTTCGCGGCACCACCCGAGCTGCCTGCCCTGCGCCACGTGCTGCTCGGCATCAACGCGCACATCAACTGCGACCTGCCGCAGGCGCTGCTCGCGGTCATCTCCGACGAGGAGTTCGCGGACCCGGTGCTGCTCGACCGACGTCGCCGCGACCACGAGCGGATCGACGCCGTCCTCTCGTCCCGCGTCGCGGCCGAGGACGAGCAGCTGGGGCCGGGTGCCGAGCGGACGCCGTTCGACCGGCTGCTCACGCCCCTGAACCGGACGGCGTCCAAGCGCTTCCTGAAGGAGGCCCGCCAGAAGGTGTGGCACAACACCGCCGAGCTGCAGCGGGCCCGGCTCGCCGGGCACGAGGGCTACCGCGAGCGGCTGGCCGAGCTGGAGCTGCTCAGCGCGGCCAAGGTGGCGGACCTGTTGGCACCGGGGCAGGTCGTCCTGCGGCTCGCCGTCGGAGGCTTCGGGGTGGCGCTGCCGCCCCCGGACGAGGCGCCAGAAGGACGACGCCCAGAACGGCTGTGACGATCAGAACGGCTGTGACGGTCAGAACGGCTGTGACGGTCAGGCGCTCTCGCGCTCGTCCGCGGACCGAAGCGGGTAGCGGTCGGCGCCGTCCAGCCCCTCGGCCCCGTCCAGACCCGAGACCCGCTCCGCGACCGCGCGTGCCACGTCCTGCGCGGTGACGCCGAGCCGGCCGAGCAGCTCCTGCCGGGTCCCGTGCTCGACGAACCCCGACGGGAGGCCGAACTCCTGCACGGGGGTGTCGACGGCGACGTCCCTCAGCTCCTGCGTGATGCGCGCGCCGATCCCGCCGACCCGCAGCCCGTCCTCGACGGTCGCGACGAAGCGGTGCTCGCGGGCCAGCTCGAGCAGCTCCGGAGCCACAGGGACCACCCACCGCGGGTCGACCACAGTGGCGTCGATGCCCTGCGCGGAGAGCCGCTCGGCGGCGTCCAGCGCCAGCGTTGCGAGCGTGCCCACGGCGACCAGCAGGACGTCGGCCCGCTCGCCGCGGCGCAGCACGTCGACGGTCGCCAGCCTCTCGACGGCGGGATCGGGTCCGGCACGCGGTCCTTCGCGAACCGGAGGACCGTGGGGCCGTCGTCCACCACGACGGCCTCCCGCAGCTCCTCGGCGAGGGTGACGGCGTCCCGTGGGGCGGCGATCCGGATCCCGGGTACCGCCTGCAGGACGGCGAGGTCCCAGATGCCGTGGTGGCTCGCGCCGTCCGGGCCGGTGATCCCCGCGCGGTCGAGGACGAACGTGACCCCAGCCTTGTGCAGCGCGACGTCCATGAGCACCTGGTCGAAGGCCCGGTTCAGGAAGGTGGCATAGATCGCGACGACCGGGTGCAGGCCACCGAAGGCCATTCCCGCGGCGCTCGCCACCGCGTGCTGCTCGGCGATGCCCACGTCGAAGACCCGCTCGGGGAACTCGGCGGCGAACTTCTGCAGGCCGACCGGGATCAGCATCGCGGCCGTGACGCCGACGATGTCGCTGCGCTCACGGCCCAGGTCCGCCATCTCCTCGGCGAAGATCGTCGTCCACTGCCGTCCGGCGGGAGCCACGGGGCAGCCGGTGCCCGGGTCGATCACCCCGACGGCGTGGAACTGGTCGGCCGCGTCGTTCATCGCCGGCGCGTAGCCGTTGCCCTTGCGGGTGATGGCGTGGACGATCACCGGGCCGCGAAACGCCTTCGCCCGCTGCAGCGCGTGCTCGAGGGCCTCGATGTCGTGGCCGTCGACGGGTCCGACGTACTTCAGGCCCAGGTCCTCGAACATCCCCTGCGGGGCCACCATGTCCTTGAGGCCCTTCTTCATGCCGTGCAGGGTGCCGTACGCGAGGCGTCCGGGCGCTCCTCCACGGCGCAGCGCCTGCTTGCCCCACTGCAGGAACCGCTCGTAGCCACGCGTCGTCCGCAGCGTCGACAGGTGGTGGGCGAGGCCGCCGATGGTCGGCGCGTACGACCGCTCGTTGTCGTTGACGACGATCACGAGCTTGCGGTTGTGGTCCGCGGCGATGTTGTTGAGCGCCTCCCAGGCCATCCCGCCGGTGAGGGCGCCGTCACCGATGACTGCCACCGTGTAACGGTCCGACTCGCCTCGCAGCTGGTGCGCCTTCGCGATCCCGTCGGCCCACGAGAGGGACGCCGACGCGTGCGAGTTCTCGACCACGTCGTGCTCGGACTCGGCGCGGCACGGGTAGCCCGCGACCCCGTCGCGCATCCGCAGCCGGGAGAGGTCCTGCCGTCCCGTCAGCAGCTTGTGGACGTAGGACTGATGGCCGGTATCGAAGACGATCGTGTCGCGGGGCGATTCGAAGGTCCGGTGGAGCGCGATGGTGAGCTCCACGACACCCAGGTTCGGGCCCAGGTGCCCGCCCGTGCGCGACACGGAGGTGACCAGGTGCTCCCGGATGTCGGCGGCGAGGACGGTGAGCTGGGCAGAAGTAAGCCCCCGGAGGTCTCGGGGGCTGCGGACACCGGCCAGCTCGTTCATCACAGGCCGAGTCTAGGTGCCGGCCTGCGCCGGGTCCTGCGGGAGCGGGCTCGAGCCGCAGGGATGGTGGCCAGGCTCACCCGGGCGGCGCATATGGGACGCATCGGCCTGGTTGCCCGCACTGACTACAGCCGAGGCACGTAGGCGATCCCGCGTAGTGCGTTCGTGACGAGGACGACGGCATGCTGCGCGGCCCGCAGCCGGGCCTCCTCGGCGTCCAGCACCTCGAGCGCGGCCTCGACGACCTGCGGCGGCACGAGGGCCGACAGCTCGGCGCGCAGACCGGCACGGGCCCGGGCAACGCCCTCGAGGGACGAGCGCACGTGCTCGGCGGCCAGGTAGGCGAGCACGTGCGGCTGCCGGGCGAGGACGGCGTGGCCCCGGTAGTCCGCCGGGCAGAGGTCGAGCAGCCAGCCGACGGCCCGCCGCTGCCATCCGGGCGCCCCGGGCGGCGGGACCGCCCGCGGCCACCCCGGGGGGAGGCCTGGGCTCCTCGCGCCGGTCCTCCCGTGCTCACCGAAGGCAGCGTTACTCACCGAATGCCCGGCCTACTCGCGGGTAACCGATCCCTCGGTGAGCAACGCTGCATCCAGCGAGCACGCGGGGTCAGGCCGGCGTCAGCAACGAGCGCAGCACGTACTGCAGGATGCCACCGTTGCGGAAGTACTCGGCCTCCCCAGGGGTGTCGATGCGCACGATCGCGTCGAACTCGCTCGTGTCGCCCGACTCCTTCGTGACCGTCACCTTGACGGAGTGGGGCGTCGTCCCCGAGCTCATCTCGCTGATACCGGAGATGTCGAAGGTCTCGGTGCCGTCCAGGCCGAGCGAGTCGGCGTTCTCGCCGTCTGGGAACTGCAGCGGCAGCACGCCCATCCCGATCAGGTTGGAACGGTGGATCCGCTCGTAGCTCGTGGCGATGACCGCGCGGACACCGAGCAGACCGGTGCCCTTCGCGGCCCAGTCGCGGCTGGAGCCTGACCCGTACTCCTTCCCGGCCAGCACCACGAGCGGCACCCCCGCCGCGGCGTAGGACTGCGCGGCGTCGTAGATGCTGGTCTGCTCCCCGCCCTTCGTGAAGTCGCGCGTGAACCCGCCTTGGACATTGTCCAGCAGCTGGTTGCGCAGCCGGATGTTGGCGAAGGTGCCACGGATCATCACCTCGTGGTTACCTCGACGTGAGCCGTAGGAGTTGAAGTCCTTGCGCTCGACGCCATGCTCCGTGAGGTACTTCCCGGCGGGGCTGTCCGCCTTGATGGCGCCCGCCGGGCTGATGTGGTCGGTCGTGACCGAGTCACCGAGCTTGGCCAACACGCGGGCACCCGAGATGTCCTGCAGGGCAGCCGGCTCCCGCTCCATCCCCTCGAAGTACGGGGGCTTGCGCACGTACGTCGACTCCGGGTCCCACTCGAAGGTGTCGCCTGCAGGAGTCGGCAGCGAGCGCCACCGCTCGTCGCCCTTGAACACGTCCGAGTAGTCCTCGGTGAACATGTCCTTGCTGATGGAGGCCTCGACGACGTGGGCGACCTCGGCGGCGTCCGGCCAGATGTCGCGCAGGTAGACGTCGGAGCCGTCGTCGCCCTTGCCGATCGGCTCGCTGTCGGGGTCCCAGTCCATCGTGCCGGCGAGCGCGTAGGCGATCACGAGCGGCGGGGAAGCCAGGTAGTTCATCTTGATGTCCGGGTTGATCCGGCCCTCGAAGTTGCGGTTGCCGGACAGCACGGACACGACGGCGAGGTCGTGCTCGTTCACGGCCGCCGACACCTCTTCGAGCAGCGGACCCGAGTTCCCGATGCACGTCGTGCAGCCGTAGCCGACGAGGTGGAAGCCGAGCTTCTCGAGGTACGGGATGAGCCCGGCCCTCTCGTAGTACCCCATGACGACCTTCGAGCCCGGGGCCAGCGAGGTCTTGACCCACGGCTTGGCCGACAGCCCGCGCTCGACCGCCTTCTTGGCCAGCATCCCGGCGGCGACCATCACCGAGGGGTTGGACGTGTTCGTGCACGACGTGATCGACGCGATCGCGACATGGCCGTGGTCGACCTGGGTCTCGGTGCCGTCGCCCATCGTCACGGGCACCACCATGCTCGCGCGGTCCGGCATCGGCGTGTGGTCGTGCGGGTGCGGCCGGTCGGCCTCGTCCTCCCCGCCCAGCACCCCGTTGAAGACCGCGGGCGAGTCACTCGCCGGGAACGACTCCCGCGACGACTCGTCGACGCGGCCCTTCGAGATGACGTAGTCGTCGTCCACGTACTCCGTCAGCGCCTGCCGGAAGCAGGACTTCGCCTCGTCCAGCGGCACCCGGTCCTGCGGCCGCTTGGGTCCGGCGATGCTCGGGACGACGGTCGACAGGTCCAGCTCCATGTACTCGGAGAAGTCCGGCTCCCGCGACGCGTCGTGCCAGAGGCCCTGCTCCTTGGTGTACGCCTCGACGAGCGCGATCAGCTCCTCGCTGCGGCCGGTCAGGCGCAGGTACTCGAGCGTGACGTCGTCGATGGGGAAGATCGCCGCCGTCGAGCCGAACTCCGGGCTCATGTTGCCGATCGTGGCGCGGTTGGCGAGCGGGACGGCGGCCACGCCCTCGCCGTAGAACTCGACGAACTTGCCCACGACACCGTGCTCGCGCAGCATCTCGGTGATCGTGAGGACGACGTCCGTCGCCGTCACGCCGGGCGGGACCTGACCTCGCAGCTTGAACCCGACCACGCGTGGGATCAGCATCGAGACCGGCTGGCCCAGCATGGCGGCCTCGGCCTCGATGCCGCCGACGCCCCAGCCGAGCACACCGAGGCCGTTCACCATCGTGGTGTGCGAGTCGGTCCCCACGAGGGTGTCCGGGTACGCGACCCCGTCGCGGTCGAAGACGACGCGGGCGAGGTACTCGATGTTGACCTGGTGGACGATGCCTGTGCCCGGCGGCACCACCTTGAAGTCCTCGAACGCCGTCTGCCCCCAACGCAGGAACTGGTACCGCTCACCGTTGCGCTGGTACTCCAGCTCGACGTTGCGCTCGAACGCGTCGGGCCGCGCGAACACGTCGGCGATGACGGAGTGGTCGATGACGAGCTCCGCGGGGGCCAACGGGTTGATCTTGCTGGGATCCCCGCCGAGGTCGGCCACCGCCTCGCGCATCGTGGCCAGGTCGACGATGCACGGGACGCCGGTGAAGTCCTGCATGATCACGCGCGCGGGTGTGAACTGGATCTCGGTATCCGGTTGCGCGTTCCGGTCCCACCCGCCGAGCGCCCTCACGTGGTCGGCGGTGATGTTCGCGCCGTCCTCGTTGCGCAGCAGGTTCTCGAGCAGCACCTTGAGGCTGAACGGCAGGCGGTCGGCGCCGTCGACTGCGGCGAGCCGGTAGATCTCGTAGGACTTGTCGCCGACCTGCAGGGTCCCCTTGGCGCCGAAGCTGTCCTGGCTGCTGGCGTTCACGCTTGAGCTCCTTCGTCGCGGCGGTGTCAGGCCCGGTCCAGCCATCCTGGCAGCGGACCGCCCTTTGGTCACCCCCGCCCCCGGCTTCCCCAGCTTCAAGGGGAGATGCGGCTCCCTCAGCGCTCCCTCAGCGGTCTACGAAGCCTCTCGGCCCACTGCCCGAACTCGCCGGCGGACCTGTGATCTGGGCCAGTCGCGTTCCATCGAGGCGCGCGGGAAGGGTTCAACGCGTCACCGGAACGCATCGCCGAAGCTTCTCACCCCAGCGTGGCTATACGGTTCCTGATGTGCATTGAGGTCCTGACGAGCATGGAGGAGGTCCCCGATGGCCGGCCAGCGCGGCAGTCCCACCGAGGGCCGGGTCTACTTCCGGGATGTCAAGCCGTACGAGGTCGTCGACAGCCTGGACCAGCTGCGCGGACCCTCCGGCGGCGTGGTCGAGCTCTCCCACTCGGTGCTGTGGGCGCCCGGGGGCGGGCGGGTCGACCTCGACGAGCCTGGCGGTGTCGGTCTGGCCTACCGGGCGGTGTTGGCCGAAGGGAGCATCGACGACTTGGTGCACGTGCTCAACCGGGACCGGCTGATCGAGGTCTGGCCGGAGCTGATGCTGCCGCGGAGAGTTCGCGACATGTGGGAGTCGCGGTTCCCCGAGCTACGTCGCGTCGCCACGGCGTGAGTCGACCGACTCCGGTGCAGGACCGAGCGGTCGCAGTTCAGCGTCAGGTCGCCCGGATCGCGCTGGCCGGCCTCCACGGGTTCGCCCTCGCCGGATCAGGTGCGATTCGCGAGCACGGCGTGATCGAACGGCCGACGGAGGACGTCGACCTGTTCACCACGAGCCAAGACGTGACGGCGTTCGGCGCGAGCGTCGACCACGTGGCGGCGACCTGCGACAGCGTGGCTATCGGGTCGAGGAGACCCGTCGAGCAGCGCAGTTCGCTCGGCTGCACATCACTGCCGACGACGGGCTGCAGGTCTCTGCTCTCTACAGCCGGGGCGAGCCGCGCGACTACCTCGACGTGGACGCGATCCGCACCTCCGGCCGGTTCACGGACGACCAGCTGATCGCGGCTGCCGCGGAGCGCGACGCCGGGTTCGAGGTCGTCATGTTCGCCCAGCAGCTCGATGGAGCCCGCCGCATCACCTGGACCGATGTCGCCCGATACGGGCTGACTCCTGACCAGCTGGAGGCGGTCAAGGACCGCTGCACACGGTGGGCGGCCGATCTGCGCGCCGCAGCCCGGAGCGACGTCCCCGGCGCCAAGCCAGCGCGAACTGGCGGAGCGGATGCTGGAAGGGATGGTCAGTAAGGCCACGGCACTCTGCCGGAGGGGTTCCCCTCGGACGACGACAGGCGCGCTTGCTGCATCAGCTCCGAGCGAACAGCGCGACAGACTCCACATGGTGCGTGTGCGGGAAGAGGTCGAACGCCCGAAGCCGCGCCAGGTCGTAGCCCCGCTCTGCGAAGTAGCGCACGTCCCGGGCGAGCGCCGCCGGGTCGCACGCCACGTAGACGACGGCGCGCGGCGTCAGCGCGCCCACCTGCTCGACCACGCGGCGTCCGGCACCGGCTCGGGGCGGGTCGAGCACGACGGCATCGACCCCGGACGACGGCGAACCCGCCAGGACACGCGTCACCTCACCCGGTGCCAGGGTCACCTGGGGTAGTGCGTGCAGGTTCCGTCGCGCGTCGCGGACCGCCCGTGCGTCCCCCTCGACGGCCACGACCTCGCCGCGCTTTCCCACGAGCTCGGCCAGGGGCTGCGCGAACAGGCCCGCGCCGGCGTAGAGGTCGAGAACTCGCGCCCCTTGCCAGGCCTCACCAGGGCCGCCGGGGTCAAGCATGTCGAGCACCGCTTCGACGAGGACGCTCGGCGCCTCCCGGTGCACCTGCCAGAACCCGTTCGCCGCCACGCGGTAGGTCCACTCCCGGTCCCCCACACGCACCCGCTCCCGCACCGACGTACGTGCGTTGGGGCGCGCGTCCGGCCGGTCGCGCCACCACGGCGCGCCGTCCACGAGGACGACGGGACGGTCGCCCGACGCCGGTGCAACGGCCTCGATCCGCGCCCCCGGAGGCCAGCGACGCTCGAACAGCCGCAGGCCCTCGATCTCCTCGGACGCGAGCGGCATGGCCTCGAGCGCGACCACCTCGTGCGAGCGGTGACGGAACATCCCAGCGCGCCCGGCCTCGTCGGCGACCAGGTCGATCCGCGTGCGCCAGCGCAGGCCGCCTCGCTCGTCGTCCCCCGGGGCAGGCTCGACCCGAACCGGCCGGTCGAGCCCGGCGAGCCGCCGCAGCTGCTCGGCGAGGACCGTGGCCTTCCACCGCCGCTGCGCCGGCAGGTCCACGTGCGCGAGCTCGCCGCCGCCGACGCCTCCCGGGCCCGCCTCCGGCCACACCGAGGGCACCCGGTCGGGCGACGGCTCCAGCACGCGGACGGCGTCCGCCCGCCAGAACCGGCCGCCCCCGCCCGTCCCCGTCTGACGGGCGACGATGCGCTCGCCCGGCAGCGTGTGCCGCACGAACACCACGCGGCCCTCGTGGCGCGCGACGCAGTGGCCGCCGTGCGCGACGGCGCCGACCTCCAGCTCCACCTCGAGCGGCTGCTCGACCTCGACATCACAGGCGCTGCGCGATGCCCGCCGGCCCGGCTCGTTCTCGCTCAGGGTCGCGCCCGGCCTCGTGTACCGCCGGACACGGCGTCTCTGTCCGCGCCGTCGGGCTCGTCCGGGGCCTGCTCGACGGGTGCGGAGTCCAGAGGCTGTGCCCCGGACGCCGCCGGCGACCCCATCCGCACCTGCCCCGGCCCGGACCCGTCCATCCGCGCCTCGGCACCACGGGAGGACCGCAGCTGCCACGCCACGCTGGCGATGACCACACCGGGGGTGAAGTGGAGCCTCGACTTCAGCCGCAGCGCGCTCTGGTTGTGCAGCACCTGCTCCCACCAGTGGCCGACGACGTACTCCGGCACGTACACGACGACCAGGTCGCGAGGACTCTCCCGCCGGATGTTCTTCACGTACTCGACGATCGGCCGGCTGATCTCCCGGTACGGGGAGTCGAGCGACTTGAGCGGGACCGGGATGCCGAGCTCGCTCCACTGCCGCTGAAGTGCCCGTGCGTCGTCCGGGTCGACGGTCACGGTCACCGCCTCGAGCACCGACGGGCGGCTCGCCCGTGCGTAGGCGAGCGCCCGCAGCGCGGGCAGGTGGATCTTCGAGATGAGGACGACGGCGTGCACCCGGGACGGCAGCACGCGCACCTCGCTCGACTTCTCCGCCACGGCGAGCTCGCGGGCGACGTGGTCGTAGTGGGCCCTGATGAGCCGCATCAGCACGAAGATGGCGACCATGGCGAGGATCGCGATCCAGGCGCCGTGGATGAACTTCGTGATCAGGACGACGACCAGCACCAGGCCGGTCAGTCCCAGGCCGACCGAGTTGATGACCCGAGAACGCATCATCTGCAGGCGGCGTTGACGGTTGGTCTCGGTGCGCAGCAGCCGCGTCCAGTGCCGGACCATCCCCGTCTGGCTCATCGTGAAGGACACGAAGACGCCGACGATGTAGAGCTGGATCAGCCGGGTCACCTGGGCGTCGAACGCCACGATCAGGACGACGGCGGCCCCCGCCAGCATGATGATCCCGTTGCTGAACGCGAGCCGGTCCCCGCGTGTGTGCAGCTGGCGCGGCAGGTAGCCGTCGCGAGCGAGGATGGAGCCGAGGACCGGGAAGCCGTTGAACGCGGTGTTCGCGGCCAGGACGAGGATGACGCCGGTGGCCGCCGTGACGAGCAGGAACGCGGGTGTGAACCCGCTGAAGATGTCCGCAGCGAGCTGGCCGATGATCGGCAGCTGGTGGTAGGTGGTCCCGTCCGGGAACACCACGCTGCCGCCGGGGCCCGGGGCGCCGCGCTGCCCGTCCAGCAGCAGCCGGTTCCACGGAGCGGTCTCGTCGACGTACCGCACCCCCGTCGCCCGCGCGAGCAGCAGGATCGACATCATCATCGCGACAGCCAGCGCGCCGAGCAGCGCGAGCGTCGTGGCTGCGTTGCGGCTCTTCGGCTTCTTGAACGCCGGCACGCCGTTGCTGATGGCCTCGACCCCGGTGAGCGCCGCACACCCGGACGAGAAGGCGCGAAGGATCAGGAAGAACCCCGCGAGCGTCGCGAGGCCCCCCTGGTACTTGCTCGCGGCCACGACGTCGAACCTCGCGCTGTCAGCGACCGGCAGGTCCCCGAACAGCAGCCGGAAGGCGCCGACCGCGCCCATCCCGAGGATCGAGAACATGAACACGTAGGTCGGGACCGCGAACAGCGTCCCCGACTCGCGGACTCCCCGGAGGTTCAAGGTGGTGAGGACGAGGACGGCGATCACCGCCGCCGTCGCCTCGTGGCCCCTGAGCGCGGGGATCGCCGACGACGCGTACTGCGCCGCCGACGAGATGGACACCGCGACCGTGAGGACGTAGTCGACGAGCAGGGCGCTGGCGACGGTCAGGCCGGCACTCGCCCCGAGGTTGACCGTGGCGACCTCGTAGTCACCACCCCCGGACGGGTAGGCGTGCACGTTCTGCCGGTACGACAGGACGACGACGATCATCACGACCGCGACGGCGATGCCGATCTGCCACGAGAACACGTAGGCGCCCAGCCCCGCGGCGGCCAGCGTCAGGAAGATCTCGTTGGGGGCGTACGCCACGGACGACAGCGCGTCGGAGGCGAAGACAGGCAGGGCGATGCGCTTGGGGAGCAGCGTCTCGTGCAGCCGCTCGCTCCGGAAGGGCCGCCCGACCAGAACGCGCTTGACGGCGTCCGCGAAGGTCAGCACGAGGGACCATGCTAGGCGCGTGGTCCGACGGTCACCGCTCGTGCGTGTAGCGTGCGGAGGACCGTCGGGACGGCGGCGGACGGCGACGGATGCAGGCGTCGCACGGAGAAGGAAGGGCCACCGGCCGTGCACTTCGTGATCATGGGCTGCGGTCGGGTCGGGTCGGCGCTGGCGAACAACCTGGAACGGCACGGCCACGCCGTGTCGATCATCGACCAGAACGCCGAGGCGTTCCGTCGCCTCGGCGCCTCCTTCGAGGGCAAGACGGTCGAGGGCGTGGGCTTCGACCGCGACACGCTGCGCGAGGCGGGGATCGAGGACGCGTACGCCTTCGCGGCGGTGAGCAGCGGCGACAACTCCAACATCCTCGCCGCCCGGGTCGCTAGGGAGACGTTCGGCGTGAGCAACGTGGTCGCCCGGATCTACGATCCGGGCCGGGCGGAGGTGTACCAGCGGCTCGGCATCCCGACGGTGGCGACCGTCCGCTGGACCGCCGACCAGATGCTCCGGCGCCTGCTCCCCCAGGGGGCCGCGCCGGAGTTCACCGACGCCAGCGGCGTGATCCACCTGGCGGAGGTCAACGTGCACGTCGGCTGGGTGGGCAGGCCGGTCACCGACCTGGAGGACGCGACAGGAGGCCGGATCGCGTTCCTCACCCGGCTCGGCGACGGCTACCTGCCCGGCCCGACCACCGTGCTGCAGGAGGGCGACCTCGTGCACATGCTGATGCGGGGTGACCAGGCGCACCACGTGGAGCGGGTGGCCGCGTCTGCTCCGGAGGTGGCTGAATGAGAGTCGTCATCGCCGGCGCCGGCAGCGTGGGGAGGTCCATCGCCCGCGAGCTGCTGGTGAGCGGTCACCAGGTGCTGCTCGTCGACAAGGCACCCGAGGCCATGAAGATCCAGTCGGTCCCGGACGCGGAGTGGCTGCTGGCCGACTCCTGCGAGGTGACGAGCCTCGCCGAGGCCGGCCTCGACAACGCGGACGTCGTCGTCGCAGCGACCGGGGACGACAAGGCCAACCTCGTCACGTCGCTGCTCGCGAAGACCGAGTACGGGGTGCCTCGCACCGTCGCCCGCGTGAACAACCCGAAGAACGAGTGGATGTTCGACGAGGCGTGGGGCGTCGACGTCGCCGTCTCCACCCCTCGGCTGATGACCGCGCTGGTGGAGGAGGCCGTCTCCATCGGTGACCTCGTGCGGATCTTCACCTTCCAGCAGGGTCACGCGAGCATGCTCGAGTTCACGCTGCCGAACGACTCCCGTCTCGTCGGGACGACGGTCGGCGACGTCCGGTGGCCCTCCGACACCACGCTCGTGGGCATCATCCGGGAGGAACGGCCGATCGCGCCGTCCCAGGACGACGCCCTCGAGGCGCACGACGAGCTCCTGTTCATCTCGGTCAGCGAGAGCGAGGAGGCGCTGCGCGAGCTGCTGGCCCCGCCCCGCGGCTGAGGGGCCTCGCTCCTAGCGATGGCCAGCCCCCTTCGCCACCGGCACGGCTCTGAGCAGCCGCCACACGAGCCACACCGTGAGGGCGAACGCCGGTACGCCCATCACGAGCCGGGCGATGCCGAGCGCGTCGACGGCGCCGGTCAGGTAGAGCGGCAGCTGGACGACGAGGCGCAGCGCGAAGAGCCCGGCGAACAGCAGCGTCGCGGCGCGGTATGCCCGCAGGCGGCGCGGGTCGTGACGCCACGACAGCCCCTCGCCCAGCATCGGCCCCAGGAGCAGGCCGAGCGCCGGGAACGGCCCTCGGGGGACCACGCGCCCGGCGAGCCGGAAGGACGGCGTGGGCAGGGTCGACGCGGCCAGGACGACCGCGTAGCCGGCGTTCAGCAGCAGCCCGGGCAGGTAGAAGTTCCGGGCCTCCCCCGAGCGCATCGCGAACAGCGCGCACACGCCGACCCCCAGCAGCCCTCCGAGCGCCTGGCTCGGCGAGCTGCGGGTGACGACCCGGGCCAGCAGTGCGAGCGCCGAGGCCCCGACCGCGACGACCAGCGATGTCTGCAGGTTCCGGGTCAGGCTGAAGCAGAGGATGAAGAGCAGGGTGGGAGCGACCGCCTCCACCACCCCCCGCGGGCCGCCGACCGCGGTGGCGAGGGAGAAGTCGCTGGCGGCCGCGGCCGCGAGACCCGACCGTCGTGTCCCCGGCAGGTCCGGCCCTGGCCGCGGGCCCGACCCCGCGAGGCCCTGCGCAGCCTCGCCCCCCGAGGTCGCGGGCCGCTCGCTGTCCCGCTCCTCGTCGCGGTGAGGGCTCACCCCGGCTGACCGGTGAGCAGCTCGTACTTCGGGTTGTACATGACCGCCTCACCGTCGCGGACGGCGACCAGGCCCTCGACCTTGATCCGTCGCCCCGCGGAGATGCCCGCGATCTCGCGCCTGCCGAGCCAGATCACCGTCACGGTCCCCGACCCGTCGAACAGCTCCGCCTCGAGCGCCGGCACTCCTGCCCGCGGCCGCAGGGTGACGCTGCGGAGGGAGCCGGCGAGGCAGACGCGCTCGCGGTCGTGCAGCATCCGGCACGGGGTCGCGCCGAGCTTGCTGGACCGCTCCTGCTCCTCGGCCGCGTGGACGTCGTCCAGGGACGCCGTCCACCGGTCCAGCATCGCGCGGAAGCGGCCACGTGGCGCCTCGCTCTGCTGATGACCCGCGGTCACCGCACTTCCGACGAGACGGCCACCGCGGGTCCCCAGAGCACGGCTACGCACCTGCATCCCTCCAGACTAGGCCCGACCGGCCCGGTAGCCCGGTCGACCGCGTCCGGCCGGCCCCGAACAGCGGAACCTCCTGGACCTGCTCCGGCTGCAGAGCGCTCGCCCCGGTCCGCTCAGCCGATCTCGGTGATCTCCGGCCCTCGCTGCAGCGGGTCGGGCAGCCGACGGCGGCTCGCCTCGCCGTCGCCTTCGTCGCCGCCCTGCCCGTCGCCGGCCTGCCCTGCGCCGGCCTCCCCGTCGCCGGCTTGGCCCTCGGCAGCGGCCGGGGGCTGGGTCGCCGGCAGCGTCAGGGGAAGCAGGTCGCGCGGCGCCATGGCCTCCTTGCCACGCACGACCACGGTTGCCCGGACGACCTCCTCGAGCTCCTTGGCGGCCCGGTCGTCGACTGCGGCGGGTCCGTGGAACACGGCTCGCAGGAACCAGCGAGGCCCGTCGACGCCGGTGAAGCGCACCACCTGGTGTCCGCTCCGGCCGTCCGGCATCCGCGCGGGGATCCGGGCGAGCAGCTCGCGGCCGAGGGACCCCAGGAGGTCGTCCGCGCTCCCGCCCTGGCGGCTCACCGAGGCCGCGATCTCCGTCCGGATGTCGTCCCAGACGCCCTCGGTGCGGGGGGCCGCGAACGCCTGCAGCTGGACGCTGGAGCCGGCGAGGCTCACCGTCGCCGCCATCACGCGCTGGGTCTGCTCCTCGAGCTCCAGACGCAGCTCCATGCCCTCCCGGACGGCGAGGCGGAGCGCGCCGAGGTCCACGCGGGGCACGTCGTCGTCCGCCTCGGACTCGTCGAACGGCCCCTGCTCGGACCGGCGCAGGTCGATCCCGGCCGTCTCGGCGGCTGCGTCCTCGTCGTGGGCGGACTCGTCCGACTGCTCCTCGTCGCCCCCTGCTGCGGCGACGTCCGACCCGCCCGACCCAGCCGCCTCGTCCAGCCCGCCCTCGGACGGCTCCTGGTCCTCGTCCGGGTCCTGTCTGCTTCGGCGGAACCAGCTCACCGCGTCTCCCCGAGCGTCCTCACGTCACCTCTCCCTCCCGGGCCGCCGCGGCGGCACCGACGAAGCCCCCCGTGGACCCGTGGCCGCCGTCCCCCCGAGGCGACGCCGGCAGCTCCGCCACGGGGACGAAGCGAGCCGTGCTCACGGGCTGGACGACGAGCTGCGCGATGCGGTCGCCGCGGCGGACGACGACGGTCTCCCGCGCGTCGGTGTTCAGCAGCGTCACGACGACCTCGCCACGGTAGCCCGCGTCGACGGTCCCCGGCCCGTTGAGCACGGTGACACCGAGCCGGGCCGCGAGGCCCGACCGCGGGTGCACGAAGGCCGCGTAGCCCTCGGGGAGCGCGATCGCGATCCCAGTGGGGACGCTCGCGCGCCCGCCGGGGGCCAGGGTCACGTCGTGGCGGGCGAACAGGTCCGCTCCCGCATCCCCGAGGTGGGCGTAGGTGGGCGGTGGGAGGTCCTCGTCCAGCCGCCGCAGCAGCACCTCGACGTCGCTGCCCGGCGAGGACTGCCCGGCCGGAGGCGAAGCGGTCACGGGAGGCGACTGTAGTGGCGGGCCGCGGGCGTGCGAGGCTGGCCCGGTGCAGGTCGGCGATCGCGGTGGTCAGGGACGGGCGGCCTTGGGAGACGAGGCAATCCACGAGGTGGACGACGGCCGGCACGGGCTGTTCGTCGAGCGCGTCTGGCCCTCGGCCGGCGTATGGCTGCTGGTGCCGCTGCCACCCGGCCTTCTGCTGTTGTCCCTGCTGCCGGTCGGCGTGCTGCCCGCCGTCGTCGGTTGCGTCGCACTGGCCACGGCGCTCGTGCTCTGGGCCGTCCGCTCGGCGCCCGTCGTCGCCGTCCGGGACGGGGAGCTGGTGGCGGGCCCGGCGCGGGTGCCGGTCTCGCTGCTGGGGTCGGCGACCGCGTGGCGGGGCACGGAGGCTCGCCAGCAGCGCGGACCGGCCCTCGACCCCCGCGCGTACCTGTCGATCCGAGGGTGGGTCGATCCCGTCGTCCGCGTCGAGCTGACCGACCCGGCGGACCCCACGCCGTACTGGCTGATCTCCACGCGCCGTCCGGAGGAGCTGGTGGCCGCGCTCGACCGGGCACACAAGGCCTAGCTGCCGCCTCAGAGCACGGGCCACGACCGCGGCGCCAGGATGAGCGCCGCCGCCGTGGCCCGTTCAGGCTGTACGCGCGTCTGGGGCGGGCCGTCAGGCCGCGCACTCCTTGCACACGAGCGCGCCGCCGGCGTCGCTCGCGAGCTGGCTGCGGTGGTGGACGAGGAAGCACCGCGAGCACGTGAACTCGTCCGCCTGGCGCGGCAGCACGCGCACCGAGAGCTCCTCGTTGGACAGGTCGGCGCCGGGAAGCTCGAAGCCTTCGGCAGCCTCGGCCTCGTCCTCGTCGACCTTGCCGGAGTTCTTGTCGGTACGGCGGGCCTTCAGCTCCTCGATCGAGTCCTCGTTGAGCTCGTCGTCGGTCTTGCGCGGGGCGTCGTAGTCGGTCGCCATCGGGTGGTCACGCTCCGAGAGATGTGGCTGGAAGGGTTGTCGCTCTCGCGGCGTCGTGGTAACGCTGCGGACGCCAGGTTTGTGCCCGAGCGCAGGGATTGTGCCCTACTGGGTACAAGGTCGGCGAACCGCCCCGACGCCGGCAGGTGTCAGAGCCCTGTTCACCAGGCGTCTTTCCGCCGTTCGGGCGGAGATTCGCCACCGGCGCCCTTCACCACGTACTGTCTCGCCAGCATCTCGGGGGATGCGGGACCGCCGCGTGCCAGGTACGACCCCGACAAGCCTCACCAGCGCTCGGGGAGACAGAGCCGCCCGGCCAGCCCGGCCGGAGAGCCGCCGACGAGAGAGAACCCACGAGGTGGAGGTGTCATGAGCGAGTTCGTCAGTGAGATCACGGAGCGCGTGGCGCAGGCCAGCACGTCCTTGCGGGACGCCCATGACGCGGGCGACGACTACCTGGCAGACGTCCGGGTGGGCGAGCTGGAGGAGCTGGCCCGCGTCGCCGAGAGCCACGACATCCAGGTTCCCGGGCTGCGGGAGACGATCGCCGCCCACACCGGGCCGATCGACATCGTGCTGCCGGCCGACGCCCAGAGTCGCCAGAACTGAGCACAGGCACAGCCAGAACCGAGCACAGCCACAACTGAGCACAGCCAGAACCGAGACGCCGGGCCGACCCCTTCGGGGGCCGGCCCGGCGCACTCACGGCGGCATGCCGTCGTCCAGCGGGTCGAGCACGGCAAGCGCGCGGGAGAGCTCGCGGGACAGCCTCGGCGCAGCGGCGATGAGCATCGCCTCTCCCGGGTCAAGACCAGCGAGCCCGGTGACCGTCGCGCCGGCCTCCCGCGCGACGAGCGTCCCGGCCGCCATGTCCCAGGGGCGCAGCCCGCGCTCGTAGTAGGCGTCCGGCCTGCCCGTGGCGACGGCGCAGAGGTCCAGGGAGGCGACACCGGCACGCCGGATGTCCCGCACCTGAGGGATCATCGCCGCCACGACGGAGGCCTGGCGCCGACGCCGAGCCGCCGTGTACCCGAAGCCCGTGCCGACCAGCGCAGCGGACAGGGGCACGTCGGCCGGCCCGTCGAGCCGGTGTCCGTCGAGGTAGGCGCCCCCGCCGCGCGTCGCGGTCCAGGTCTCCCCGCTGACCGGGTTGTGCACGCACCCCGCGAGCAGCGTCCAGCCGGACGGCTCCGGCTCACCCGAGACGACGGCGATGCTGACGGCGTAGTCCGGGATCCCGTAGAGGTAGTTCACCGTGCCGTCGATGGGGTCGACCACCCAGGTCAGACCGCTCGTACCCGGTCGCAGCCCGCCCTCCTCGCCGAGCAGGCCGTCTTCCGGTCGCTCGGCGAACAGGGTCTTCACCACGAGGGCCTCAGCAGCGGTGTCCATGACCGTGACGACGTCCGTCGCGCTCGTCTTGGTCCGGCTCACCCCGAGGTGGGGGGGACGCTCGTCGCGGATCAGGTCGCCCGCCGACCTCGCGGCATGCTCCGCCAGGGCCGCGAGGGAGGAGAGCTCGGGTAGCGGCGTCACGGTGCCACCACTGTGGGGACGACGTCCGTCCAGTCGGCACCGCAGGCCGCCGCCTTCCCGGGGGTGCGCAGGTTGGGGCAGCAGCCCACGGGGCACACGCCGTGCGAAGCCCGCAGCGAGCCGACGGCGTCCTGGCGTACCACCTCGCCCCGCTCGGCCGCGGCGCGCTCGACGACCAGGTCGACCAGGCAGTCGACGAACGCCGGGTGCACACCGGCCGTCGCCGCTCGCGCCATCCGAAGCCCTCGACGGGCGGCGGTCTCGGCGGCCTCTGTGTCGAGGTCGTGGACCACCTCCATGTGGTCGCTGACGAACCCGATCGGCACCAGGACGACGGCCGTCGTCCCCGCATCTGCCAGAGCCTCGAGATGGTCGTTGACGTCCGGCTCCAGCCACGGCTGCGACGGCGGCCCGGAGCGCGAGCAGTACACCAGGTCCCACTCCAGGAGCTGCCCGGTCCGCTCGCCGACCATTCGGGTCACGACCGCGGCGATGTCCTGGTGCTGGGCGACGTAGGCGCCGCCGTCCGGGCCCGACGTGTCCGCCATCGCCGTGGGGATGGAGTGCGTGACGAACACGAGCCGGGGGGCCTGCTCCTGCCGGCCGAGCTCGTCGAGCGAGCGCAGGACGGCATCGACCGAGGCCGTGACGAAGCCGGGGTGGTTGAAGTAGCTGCGGGCCTTGTCGACGTGCAGCGTCCGCCCCTCGCCCGCGAGCGTCAGCAGAGCCGCCGCGACGTCCTCGCGGTACTGGCGGCAGCCGGAGTAGGAGGAGTACGCGCTCGTCGCCAGCACGAGGACCCTCCGGCACCCGTCGTCGTGCGCCTCGCGCAGGACGTCGGTGAGGTAGGGGGCCCAGTTCCGGTTGCCCCAGTAGACGGGGACGTCGATACCCCGGTCGGCCAACCGGCTCCGCAGCGCCGTCAGCAGCTCGCGGTTGCGGTCGTTGATGGGGCTGCGCCCGCCCCGTTCGAGATAGTGCTCCGCCACCTCGGCGAGCCGCGCCGCCGGGATGCCCCTTCCCCGGGTCACGTTCTCGAGGAACGGCATCACCTCCTCCGGCGCCTCGGGGCCGCCGAACGACAGCAGGACGACGGCGTCGAAAGGCTCGGCGGCGCGGTCACCGTGGAGGACGGAGTCAACACTCACGGGGCCCATCGTGTCAGGGGAGGCCGCCGAGGCTCGGGCCGCTCCGGCGAACCTCCTTCGGCTCATCCTCGGCACGCCGGGGGCTTGCTTCTCCTGCCCGCGCCGGAGATGGCAGAGTCGGGGTGGCGGGGTTCGGGTGGCGGGGCTGGGCCCTCGCCACCTTGGGACCGACACCGTCAGCAGGACTGACCAACGGCAGGCACGACAGCGGCATCCCGGGCGGGCCGGCCGCGGACGACGGAGGCCGAGCGATGCAGGAGCTGCAGCTCGTCGGAGTGGACGAGGACGGCGAGCACGTGCTGCTCCAGGGCCCGGACGGGCAGCGCTTCCGGCTGTCGATCGACGAGCCGCTGCGGGCCGCCGTCCGACGTGACCGGGCACGCCTGGGGCAGCTGCAGATCTCGGTCCAGGGCAAGCTCCGACCGCGGGAGATCCAGGCCCGCATCCGTGCTGGCGAGACCGCGGAGGACATCGCGCTGTCGGCGGACGTGCCGGTCGAGCACGTGCGCCGGTACGAGGGGCCGGTGCTGGCGGAGCGTGCGCACGTCGTGGAGCGCGCCGGCGGGCAGGTGGTCCGGACGTCCGGCCCCGACCGTGGCACAGAGCTCGCGGCTCTGGTGGCGGCGAGGCTGGCTGCGCGCGGCGTGAACGAGGGGACCTGGGACGCATGGCGCCGTGAGGACGGCGCCTGGACCGTCCAGGTCGAGTTCCGCGCCGGCTCGAAGGACCGGCGGGCGCGCTGGTCGTACGACCTCGCGAGCGGGGTGCTCGAGCCGGTCGACGACGAGTCGCGCTGGCTCTCCGCCGCCCAGCCGCCGCCCGAGGACGAGCCCGTGCCCGGCCGCCGCCTCTCGGCGGTCCGGGAGAAGGTGTACGACGTCGAGGCGGACGGGGGCGTGCGGGAGGCGCAGCGACCCGCGGCACGTCGGCGGCCGGAGGAGCGGACCCAGGCCGGCCGGGGAGAGCAGGGCGGCGAGAGCGTCACGGCCGAGCTGCTCGAGGAGCTGCGTGGGCGGCGCGGACGACGCCAGCCCGTCCTCACCGCCACCGAGCTCGCCCAGCTGGACGGCGAGGGCGCCCCTCCCGGCGCCGAGCCGGGCGTCCCGTTCGACGCCGTCGACGCGGAGATCCTCGCGCTTCCGGAGGCGCCGGAGGCGAGCGGCGAGGAGCCCAGCGAAGCCTCGTCTCGTGCCGGGGACGAGGAGACGCCGCGGGAGGGTGAGAGCGGGGCGCCTGAGAAGCCGGCTGCAGCTGCCGCGATGCCGTCACCCGAGGACGACCGCGACGTGGCAGCCGAGGCGTCCGCTCCTCGTCCGGACGGCGACGCCGAGACGCCACACGAGGCGGGGCGCAGCGGCTCCGAGCCAGAGCCGGCTTCCGACGCCCCTGCACCCGAGCCGCCTGCTTCCGCCGCCGAGCCGGCTAGCGTCGAGCCCGACGCGGAGCTGACCGCCGTCGGTGCCGCCCGCCAGGAGAAGCCGGCAGGCGGCCGTCAGCCCGCGTCGAAGCCACCTCGGCCCCGGGGCGGCCGCCGCGGAGGGACGAAGGGCAAGCCGGGGCGTGCGAGCGTCCCGAGCTGGGACGAGATCGTGTTCGGCGCGAAGAAGGAGTAGCGAAGCGAAGGGGAGCGCCGGCGCAGTCGTCAGCGGAGCGCCGCGCCAGCGACGGCCAGCAGCGGTACGCGGGTCTCGGCGTCCGTCCGGGCGCCGTGCATCCCGACGAGGCCCATCAGCTCCGGTCGCTGGAACCGGGAGTCGTGCACGGATACGAGGTCGCGGACGGCGACCACCACGTCCCCGATCCGAGGGCGGACGTCGTCCGCGACGGAGCCGAACCATCCGGCCTCGACCGCCTCGTCGCCCGTCAGCACCTCCGCGGCGTCCCCGAGGCGCTCGCGCCACCGGCCGACCACCGCTGCAGCCTGGCCCGGCTCGCAGTAGAGCAGCGGCGCCCTCGGCTCACCTCCGGTCAACCGGACCCCCTTCGCGAGCTCGGGGACCTCCGCGACGTCGAGCCGCGCGTCCTTGGGCACGTCCACCATGCCGTGGGCGGCGGTCACGAGGAGCAAGGCGTCGGCCGGCAGCCGCGCGGCGAGCTCGCGGACGGCGAGGTCGACCTGGGCCACCTCCTCGCCCCACTGCCACGAGCCGCAGCCGTGCACGTGGCCGACCTTGTCGACGTCCCCCCAGTACACGTACACGAGCGTGCGGGGAGCCGACCGCACGGCCGCCACCGCGGCGTCCACCCGCTCCTTCAGGGAGGACGCCGCCACGAACCGCGCGCCGCGCAGCGCGGCCTGCGTGAGGCCCGAGCCGGCGAAGAACGACGGGCCGACCTGGACGGTCGCGACTCCTGCGGCGGCGACCCGCTCGAACACGGTCTGCCGGGGCTGCCACACGACGGGGTCGACCTCCGGGTCCCACGACAGCTCGTTGAGGAGCACGTCGCGGGCCGGGTCGAGCACCTGGTAGCCGACCATGCCGTGGGTGCCCGACGGCGTCCCCGTACCGAAGGAGCCCAGCGAGGTCGCGGTCGTCGAGGGGAACCCGGACTCGAGCACTCGCCCCTGCTGCAGCAGCTCCCGAAGGTAGGGTGCGTGGCCTCCCCGCTCGGCGAGCAGCCGGTGACCGAGGCCGTCGACGAGCAGGACGCAGACGCGGGGCGCGGCCGGCAGGTCCCAGGAAGGCGGGCTAGGGACACCTCCGCGCACGCCGAGGCAGGCGGCCGCCGCGGGCAGGACATCGGCGAGAAGGCCGTCCGTGGGGGTCATGACACCCGCAGCCGGCCCGGACCGGTCGCGACCGACAGGGCACTGGCGAACGCCACGGCAGCCTGCACCGCGTCGTCCCCCTCGGCCTCGGCGCTGATGCGGACGACGATGTCGTCGGCGGTCGTCGTCCCGGTGTAGCCGTGGTCGGCCTCGCACTCGGGGTCGCCGCACGTCGCGGGCTCGAGGTCGAGGCGCTGCACGGAGCCCCAGCAGATGGTCACCGTCACCTCGCGCGGCGCCGTCCCCGCCGTGTACTCCTCCGGACGGGCGACGACCGACGACAGCCAGACGGACCGGACGTGGTCGAGAGGGACGGACTCGGTCGACGCGGCCGCGTAGGTGGTGGGCACGGCGGCGTCCGGGCCGTGGTCGTCGGCGTGCGCGACGACGAGCCTGGTGGCGGTCAGCACGAGCACCGTGACGTGACGGCGTACCTCGTTCGTGTCGAACGTGGTCTCCTGGTGCACGAGGTGCGACTGCACCTGCTCGCCGGCGAGGGCCGTCGCGACGACGTCCGCGACCAGCTGCGGGTAGTAGCCCGCGCGCTCGACGTCGACCCTGAGGGACGACGGCAGGCCTTCGGTGGTCACGGAGGTTCGGCGGGACACCATGGGCACCATCCTGGCACCTGCGTGGTGGCTGACCTCGAAGCCACCCGCAGACTGCGACGGGACGCGCCTGTGACGTGCCCTCCTGACGCACCCGTGGCTACGCGCTCGGCGCCCGCCGGATCCCGGGGTCGGTGCGCTCCGGCGCCCTCGCCACGCGGATGCTCGCTCCGAGCACCGCCACGCCCTTCTGGCTCACGAGCACGGGGTTGAGCTCGAGGGAGGCGACCTCCGGCAGCTCGTCGGCGAGCCGGGAGACGCGGCCGAGCAGGTCCTCGAGGGCCGGGACGTCGAGCTCGGGTGCGCCGCGGTAGCCGAAGAGGCGGGGCGAGGCGCGCACCGAGCGGACGAGGTCGGCGACGTCGACGTCGGTAAGCGGGGGGATGCGGTGGGCCACGTCCCCGAGCAGCTCGCTGGCGTCGCCGGCGAGACCGAACGACACGACGGGCCCGAACAGGGGGTCCTCGAGCGAGCGGACCACCACGCTGACGCCGGGAGACGCCATGTGCTGCACGAGGAACCCCTCGCGCAGGTGGCCCAGCTCGGCGACCATCGCCGCCAGGTCGCGGCGCAGCTCGCTCTCGCGACCGATGTCGAGGCGGACGCTGCCGAGGTCCGTGCGGTGCCGCAGGCTCGGCTTGGCGGCCTTGAGCGCGACCGGCCAGCCGACCTTCTCGGCGGCCGCCACCGCCGAGTCCGCGTCGTCCACGGGGACGACGGGCCACACCTCGATGCCGTAGCAACGGAGCAGCTCGACCGCCTGCTCGTCGGTCAGAGGGACGCCCGCGTCGCCGGCCGTCGTCCCCGCGAGCACCTGCTCGACGAGCACCTCCGCGGCGAACCGGTCCGTGCCCGCCGGCTTGACGAGCGTGCCTCGGTCTCGGCTGCGCCACTGCGCGTGGCGCGTGACCGCGGCGAGGGCGCGGACGGCGTCCTCGGGGCTTGGGAAGGCCGGCACGACGAGGCCCTCGGCGGCGACGCCGGGACCGGCGACGCCTCGCATCCCGAGGAAGCACGCCACGCACGTCTTGTCCGACGCCGCCGCGACCTCGACGACCGCGCGGGCCACGTCCTCGTCGAGGGCGCCGACCGGCGGGATGAAGCAGGCGACCACGGAGTCGACACGCTCGTCGGCGAAGACCTGCCGCAGGGCAGCCCGGCTCTCGTCGGGCCCGGTCTCCGACGGCACGGTGACGGGCGGCGCCGCCACCTCCAGCCCCCAGCTGATGGCGGCGTCGGCGACCAGGGCGACGAGCGCGCCGGAGTTCCCGACCACGCCGACGCGCTGGCCCTCCGGCAGCGGCTGCGCGACCAGCACCTGCGCGACGTCGAACAGCTGGTGGATGTTCTCGGCCCGGATGACGCCCGCCTGCCGCAGCATGGAGTCGAAGGCCTCGCGCGGTACGCGGCTCGTGCGGACGGCGTGGCCGGGCGGGACGCCGTAGCCCGACATCCCCGACTTCACGACGACGACCGGCTTGTGCCGGGCGAGCCGGCGCGCGACTCGGGAGAACTTGCGCGGGTTGCTGACGCTCTCGAGGTAGAGGCCGACGGCGGCGGTGCGAGGGTCCTCCTCCCAGTACTGCATCAGGTCGTTGCCGGAGACGTCCGCGCGGTTCCCGGACGAGACGAAGCCCGAGAGCCCGAGGCGCCGGCGCTCCGCGGAGGCCAGGACGGCGACGCCGAGCGCCCCCGACTGGCTGAAGAGGCCGAGGCCGCCGGGCGTCGGCATGCGCGGCGCGAGGGAGGCGTTGAGCGCGATCTCGGGGTCGGTGTTGAGCATCCCGAACGAGTTCGGGCCGACGACGCGCATCCCGTTGGCTCGGGCGAGCCGCACGAGCTCCCGCTGGCGGGCGAGACCCTCCTCCCCCACCTCGGCGAAGCCGCTCGAGACGACCACGAGCCCACGGACGCCGACCTGCGCGCACGCGCTGACGACGTCCACGGCGATCTCGGCCTTGACCGCGACGACCGCCAGGTCGACGGGCGGTGGGACGTCCTCCACGCGGGGGTAGACGGTGACGCCCTGCAGCTCGAAGACCTGGGGGTTGACTGCGTAGACCGGCCCGGTGAAGCCGCCGGCGCGCAGGTTCTCCAGCAGGACGGCGCCGATCGTCCCGGGTTCGCGGCTCGCGCCGACGACCATCACCGACTTCGGGTGCATGAGCCCGCGGATGCTGTTGGCCTCTGAGCGGTGCTCGCGGGACGCCATCACCTCCTGCGACCGCTCGGTCGGGTCGATGTCGAACGCCAGCGAGATCACGCCCTCCTCGTAGTGGTGGGTGACCTCGTAGCCCGCGTCGCGGAAGACGCCGACCATCCTGCGGTTCTGCGGCAGCACCTCGGCGACGAAGCGGTGGATGCCCCCCTCGCGCGCGGCGGCCGCGAGGTGCTCGAGCAGGACGGAGCCGAGCCCGCGGCCCTGGTGGGCGTCGGAGATGTTGAACGCGACCTCGGCCTGGCGTTCGTCGATGCGGTCGTAGCGGCCCACGCCGATGATCTGGTCGCCGACGGTGGCGACGAGGGCGACACGGTCGTGGTGGTCGACGTTCGTGAACCGTTCGAGCTCGGCCGGCGTGAGCCGCGGCAGCGGCGCGAAGAACCGGAAGTAGATCGACTCGGGCGACTGGGCCATGTGGAAGCGCTGCAGCGCCTCCGCGTCCTCGGGGGTGATCGGGCGCAGGTGCGCGGTCCCGCCGTCACGCAGGACGACGTCCGCCTCCCAGTGCGCCGGGTAGCTGCTCGGTCTGGCCTCGGCCCCCGTCATACGCGAGAGGCTATGGCGTGCCGGAGGGAGGTGCTTGCTGGCGCGTGCCGCCACGGCGCAGGGCGGTCGACCTGCCCCGACACGTCGGCCTGACCATCCCAGCCACTCCCCCGCGACAGCCAGGGCCCGCCAATGCTGGCCCGCATGGCCGTGACCACGACGAAGATCGATCGTTCTGGCCCTGTGATCCGCGCCGCACTGGCTGAGGTCGCCCGATGGAGCTGGGGCAGTTCGAGACAGAGTTCAACGCCGGTTGCGCGCGCCGCGCAGGACTTCGATCTGGCGCCTGCCGAGGCGGTGCTTGCCCGCTGGTGGGGAATCGCTCTCGCGCGGGCCAACCCGCTGACTGAGAAGGAGCGGGCGCAGCTAGAGCGGGCGCGACGCGGCGACTTCAGAGGTCTCTGGGGGCAGGACGAGACGGGGAGCTGGACACGGGCGTCGACCAGCGGGGCTCGCTGTGCCGAGCCCAGTAGCGGCGGTGGACCTCACGTGTGAGGGGCCCTGGCTCCCCCGTCCCCACCGCTTGCCCGTCGACCTCGGTCACCGGCATCACGCCGCCGGCCGTCGAGGTGACCAGAACCTCGGAGGCTGCCCGGAGCTCGTCGGGGTCGAGCCTGCCTTCCTCGACACCCATCCCGGTCTCCGTCATGATCTCGATGACCGTTCGGCGCGTGACGCCGGGAAGCACGTTCGTCCGTGGGGTGACCCAACGGTCACCGACCCGGGCGAACACGTTGTAGCCGGGTCCCTCGCTCACCCCACCGTTCACGTCACTCAGTACGACGAGCTCGGCGCCGTGGTCGTAGGCGGCTAGCTGCGCAAGGTCGAGGTCCAGCCAGTGGTAGTTCTTGACCGAGGAGTCGACCGAGCTCTCCGGAATGCGAGGCCTCGGGCTGATCCAGAGGCGAGCGCCCCTCAACTGCTGCTCAGGCGTCTGGACCCAGACGAAGGGCACGGCGAAGCAGTAGAAGGTGTTCACCGCTTGGCGCAGGTCCCTGCTGCCTTGCGGCAGGCGCCCCCGCGTGCACGTCATGGAGACGTAGGCATCAGTCAGCGTGGATCGGCGTACGCACTCATGCAGGATCTCCTCCAGCTGCTCACGCGTGTACCCCGTGCTCAGGCGCAACGCCTCGACGTTGGCCAGAAAGCGGTCGAGGTGCGCGTCGAGCCGGAAGAACCGCCCCTTCCACACGTGGGCCACGTCGTAGGTGGAGTCCGACCGCGTCACGCCCAAGTCGACGACCGAAATCTTCGCGTCGGTGAGCGGGACGAACGTGCCGTTCACGAAGGCGACGCCCCCGGCATCGACGGGCTGGGCGTCGATGGGCTGCTCATCGGCGGCATCGTCGAGCTGCGAGGCGGCGCTGTTCTCAACGTCCAACGCGGCTGGCTCCTCTTCTTGGGTATGCGGTCTTGACGAACTGCGGTTGCTGCTCAGGCGGCCGGACGGCGCCTCGGTTGGCTGGCACTGTCGGCCTGGTCTGTTCTCCTGCCTCACGTCGAACCCAAGCTCGGCTACACGCAGTGGGGCACGTGGACTACAGGTTGTACGCGTACAAGCTGGTGTACGTGTCGGCCAACCCGCCCTCGGAGGCCGGGATGGTCACCGCCGACGACGTCGGCCGATACCCGTCGTCGTACCCGGTCACCGCCTGCGTGTACGCCTGCCCAGCCGAGTACCGGACCGCCGCCGTCGGCTGGCCCTTGGCCAGCGTGTCGTA
>JBKHWX010000230.1:0-10993 GCA_046566325.1 Actinomycetes bacterium
CCGCGCCGACGGCCGGGAACAGCGCCCGCGGCTGCGCGAGGACCATCGCGCACAGGTCCACAGCGAAGGTCATCCGCACGTTGGGGCGGGTACTGAGGAAGGACAGCCCCTCCAGCACCGACCGCACGCCCGCGCGACGGACCGGCCCCTCGGGGGGCAGTGGAGGCAGGTGGAACAGGGTCCAGATCGCGATGCCAAGCCCTACGGCGTCCACCGTGTAGGCCACGCCGTAGCCGTAGCGGCCGATGAGGAGGCCGGCGAGGAGCGGGCCGACGGTGAACCCGAGGTTCCACGACAGGGACTGCAGGGCGTTCGCCGCCGGCAGCAGGTGGTTCGGGAGCAGCCGCGGCAGGATCGCCGAGCGAGCGGGGTTGTTGATCGCGAAGAACGCGGACTGCACCGCGACGAGGACGTAGAGCAGCCAGACCGAGCCGATGTCGAGCCAGGCCTGTCCGGCGATGAGCACCGCGACGACCCAGAGGCCGACGGACGCCATCAGGGCCACGCGGCGCCGGTCGTGGGCGTCCAGGACGGAGCCCCCGTAGAGCCCGAGCACGACCAGGGGAACCAGCGCGAACAACCCGACGAGCCCCACCGAGAAGCTCGACCCGGTGAGGTCGTACACCTGCAGCCCGATCGCCACGACAGCGAGCTGCGAACCGACGTTCGCGAGGCTGAGGCCCACCCACAGCCGCCGGTACTCCGGGCTGACCCGCAGCGGCGTCAGGTCGGCGAGCAGGCGGGGCACGGCGGGCACGGTAGCGAGAAGGCCGAAATGGGCTGGCATCGGTCGCGCGGGCGACGTACCGTGCTGCTACACGGGAAGGGAGGTGGTCCGGTTCGTGAGTGAACATCGGACGCGTGAGGTGGCTGCCCGCTAGCCGCCCGAGCAGATCGGACGGACTGTTCGCAGTTCCCGACGGCCCGCTCAGCAGCGGCCGGCGAGACCCAGGCAGTCACCGCAGCCCGTGGGGCCGCGCAGTCGTCCAGCGCGGCAGCCGACGGACCTCCTTCGAGGTTCGGGACCGGCGACCCACGGGCTTTGTCCTGTCCTACCCCAGCCGTGTCAGACCCTCGTGCGGTGCGGGCCTACCTCGGTCTGACTGTCGCCTCCCCCCAGCGCAGTGTCAGACCCACATGCGGTGTGGGCTTACCTCGGTCTGACACATGGGCGGGCCACGTCTCTGTCAGACCCTGGTGCCCTGTGGGCCTACAAGAGTCTGACTGTCAGGGCTGCAGTCGGGACGACGTCCACGCGGCACGGTCGTCGAGGCGGCGCGGACCGCCGTCCAGGCTGGTGTAGGCGAGCCGGTCGTGCAGCCGGGAGGCCTGCCCCACCCAGAACTCGATCTCCACCGGACGCACGCGGTAGCCGCTCCAGAACGGCGGCTTCGGAATCCTCGGGACCGTCCGCCAGCGCTCCTCCGCCTCGGCGAACGCGCGCTCGACGTCGGCGCGGGCCGCCACGGGCTGCGACTGCTGCGACGCCCAGGCTCCGATCTGGGAGTCACGCGGCCGGTGGGCGAAGTAGGCGGCGGCCTCCTCGTCGCTGACCTGCTCGACGACGCCGCGGACCCGCACCTGCCGGTACATCGGGTGCCAGAGCAGGACCAGGGCGGCCCGAGGGGCTGTGGCGAGCTCGGCCGCCTTCGTCGAGACCAGGCTCGTGTAGAACGTGAAGCCCTCCGCGTCGAGCACCTTGAGGAGCACGGTCCGCGCGTTCGGCAGGCCGCTCGGGTCGACGGTGGCGACGACCATCGCGTTGGGTTCGGGAATGCGCGGGTCGTCGACCGCCTCCGCGTACCACCGTCGCAGGATCTCGAGCGGCTCGGGCGGCGCCTGGTCGACCGGTATCGGGCCGCCCCGGTACGTAACGCGGGTGTGCGCGTCGACGATCGGCTCGAGCAGCGAGGGATCGACGGACGACGGCTCGCTCGACAGCTCCATACCCCGGCACTCTACGGTCGGACGCCGGGGGCAGAATGACCCGCACTCAGCAGACCAGCCCGTGGGCCAGGGCAGCCGCGAACCGGGCTGCACTCAGGGGCCAGGCGCATACCCGGGCAACACCCGCGCACTTCCCGAGGAGCGACCGGATGAGCGAGACCAGCACGGCCGACCCCAGCTTCGTCCCCGGACTGGAAGGCGTGATCGCCTTCGAGACCCGGATCGCGGAGCCCGACAAGGAAGGAGGCGCGCTGCGGTACCGCGGCGTCGACATCACCAACCTGGTCGGCAGGGTCTCGTTCGGAAACGTGTGGGGCCTGTTGGTCGACAACCGCTTCAACCCCGGTCTGCCGCCGGCCGAGCCCTTCCCCTTGCCCGTGCACACCGGGGACGTGCGGGTCGACGTGCAGAGCGCGCTCGCGCAGCTCGCGCCGATCTGGGGCTTCCGGCCGCTGCTGGACATCGACGCGGAGCAGGCTCGCGACGACCTGGCCCGTGCCTCGGTGATGGCGCTCAGCTTCATCGCCCAGTCCGCTCGTGGGCAGGACCAGCCGATGGTGCCCCAGCAGGAGGTCGACAAGGCACGCACGATCGTCGAGCGGTTCATGATCCGCTGGCGCGGCGAGCCGGACCCACGCCACATCGAGGCCGTCGACGCGTACTGGGTCTCCGCCGCGGAGCACGGCATGAATGCCTCCACGTTCACCGCCCGCGTGATCGCCTCGACGGGTGCCGACGTGGCCGCCTGCCTGTCGGGCGCCGTCGGCGCGATGAGCGGGCCGCTGCACGGCGGGGCGCCGTCCCGGGTGCTGCACATGCTCGACGCGGTCGAGAGGGGGGACGGCGACGCGGGCGCGTACGTGCGCGGCGTGCTGGACCGCGGTGAGCGGCTGATGGGCTTCGGGCACCGCGTCTACCGAGCCGAGGACCCGCGGGCGCGGGTCCTGCGCGAGACGTGCCGCCGGCTCGGCACACCTCGGTTCCAGGTCGCCGAGGCCCTCGAGAAGGCCGCGCTCGAGGAGCTGCACGCGCGTCGTCCGGACCGGGTGCTGGCGACGAACGTCGAGTTCTGGGCGGCCGTCGTCCTCGACTTCGCCCAGGTGCCGGCGACCATGTTCACGCCGATGTTCACCTGCGCCCGCACGGCTGGCTGGGCGGCGCACATCCTCGAGCAGAAGTCGACGGGCCGGCTGGTGCGGCCCAGCGCCAGGTACGTGGGCCCAGGCCCTCGCCAGCCCGAGGACGTCGAGGGATGGGACGGCGCGAAGCGGCCCGACCACGACATCTGACGCCGAGGGGGCGAGCGCGGGTTCGTCACGGGGCGGCTGACAGACTCGCCCCGTGACGAAGGCTGCGCAGCTGACGATCCCCGGTCACCTGTTGCCGTCCGACGGGCGGTTCGGGTCAGGGCCGAGCAAGGTGCGACCGGAGCAGGTCGAGGCCCTCCTTCCGCTCGCCCGGACGCTCCTCGGGACCTCCCACCGGCAGGCCCCCGTCCGCGGGCTGGTGAGGCGCGTCCGGCAGGGCCTGGCCGAGCTGCTGCAGGCACCGGACGGCTACGAGGTCGTGCTGGGCAACGGCGGGTCGACCGCGTTCTGGGACGTCGCGGCGTTCGGGCTCGTGCGGCGCAAGGCGCAGCACCTGTCCTTCGGCGAGTTCTCGGCGAAGTTCGCCGCCGTGACCGCGGCTGCGCCGTTCCTCGACGAGCCCACCGTGCTGACCGCGGAGCCAGGGTCGCTCGTCTCGCCTCGTGCCGAGCGCGACGTGGACGTCTACGCCTGGCCCCAGAACGAGACGTCGACCGGCGTGATGGCACCCGTGCGCCGTGTCGAGGGCACCCGTGCCGAGGATGCGCTCGTGCTCGTGGACGCGACGTCCGGCGCGGGTGGACTGCCCGTCGACCTGCGCGAGGCCGACGTCTACTACTTCGCCCCCCAGAAGTGCTTCGCCTCGGACGGCGGCCTGTGGCTGGCCGTCATGAGCCCGGCCGCGCTCGCGAGGGTCGACGAGCTCAGCCGTTCCGGCCGCTGGGTTCCGGACTTCCTCAGCCTGCCGGTCGCGATCGACAACTCCCGGAAGGACCAGACCTACAACACGCCGGCGCTGGTCACCCTGGCGCTGCTGGCCGAGCAGGTGGACTGGATGCTGTCGAACGGCGGGCTCGACTGGACGACGGCACGCACGGCCGACTCGGCGTCCCGGCTCTACCGCTGGGCCGAGAAGACCGACTACACGACGCCCTTCGTGAGCGATGTGTCGGCTCGGTCGAACGTGGTCGGCACCATCGACTTCGCCGACAGCGTCGACGCGGTGGCCGTCGCCGAGATGCTGCGCCGGAACGGCGTCGTGGACGTCGAGCCGTACCGCAAGCTGGGCCGAAACCAGCTGCGCGTGGGCATGTTCCCGGCTGTCGAGCCGGACGACGTCGAGGCCCTGACGGCCTGCGTCGACTACGTGGTGGACCGGCTGGCCTGAGGCTCGCGCCCATCTGTCAGACCCTCGTGCGGCGGCAGCCTACGAGGGTCTGACAGATCGAGCAGGCGGGCCAGGGCCGGGGTTACCTGCCACTGCTCGACCAGCGCGCGGTACTCCTCGACCTGCTGGATCGTCGGCCGTGCACCGGTCCGGACGGCGCGGATCATCGCGTTGCGCGGCGTGTGCCGGGAGTCGACGAACTCGACGACATCGACGCGGTAGCCGAGCAGCCGCAGCAGCGCCGCCCGCAGGGCGTCCGTGAGCACGTCCGCGAACCGCTCCTTCAGGATGGGGTGCCGCGTCACGGCCTGGTACGGGAACGGGCCCGGCGCGCCGGGCTGCTCGGCGAGCTGGCGCTGGACGTCGTGGTGGCAGCACGGCGCGGCGAGCACCACCGGCGCCTCCCAGCGCACGGCGCGGGCGAGCGCCTCGTCCGTCGCCGTGTCGCAGGCGTGCAGGGCGAGGGCGACGTCCACCTCGCCGTCCACCTCGGCGCCGGCGATGCTGCCCCCGACGAACGACAGTCCTCCCAGGCCGGCCTCGACCGCCCGGCTCGCGGACTGCGCCACCAGGTCGTCGCGGAGCTCGACCCCGGTCGTGCGTGTGCCCGGCCGCGCGTCCGAGAGGAACCGCTGCGCGGCGAAGGTCAGGTAAGCGTTGCCGCAGCCGAGGTCCACGACGCGCAGCGGCCGGTTCCCGGGCAGCGCCTTGCGCACGACCGGGTCGAGCAGCCGGAGGAAGGCGTCGACCTGCCGGCGCTTGTCGGCGTCGGCGCCGAGCACGGCGAACAAGGGGTCGTCGGGGTCGACCAGCCTGTGTTTGACCCTGTCGTGCGAGCGCGGGACGACGTCCCGCCTGCTCGTGGCCGACCGATGTACCTGGGCCTCGCCGCGCTTGGTGACGCGCAGCTGGATCGTCTCGGCCGCGGTCTCGACGTGCCAGCTGCCGAAGGGGACGGCGAGCAGCTCGTCGACGACGCTCGGCGCCTTCCCGGCCTCGACGTTCGTGGTCGTCACCCGCGCGCCGCTTCGCGCGACGACCTGCAGGCGGCGACCGCTCTTCAGGTCCACGGCCCGCACCTCGACCCGCTGGGGGTCCGGCTGCTCGCCGCGCCGCCGTCCGGACCCGACCGCGCGAACCAGCTGGTCGGCGTCCAGCAGGGCCTGCCGGACGGCCTCGAGGCCGGACTCGATCGGGACGGGCATGGCTCCCATGGTCGCCCATGCAGGGCGTCCCCCCGCCCCCCCTTTCGTGATCATGCAGTTCCGCCACTCCCCCCCTTCGTGATCATGCAGTTCCGCCACCCGCATTCCCCCAGGGGGTGGCGGGCCCGCATGATCACGCCCAGACCGGGTGGCGGGACTGCATGATCACGGGGGAGGTACCGCCAGATCAACGCGCGGGCGAACGGCAGGTGGGCCTCAGGCGGCGGAGGCCGTGTCCTGCGCCTGGCGCGCAGCGAGCTTGCGGCGGGCGTCCTCGCGGCGCTCGGCCTCGCTGGCGGCGGCCGTGGCACCGGAGTCCACCGTCTGCAGGGGCTGCACCTGGACCAGCAGGTGCGGCCGGGCGTGCAGGCGGTACCGGACCTTCACGTCGTTCCGCCGCGCCACGTACCACGTCGCGGCGAGCGCTGCGGGCAGCGCGACGATGCCGCCGACCGCGATGGACCACGGCGCTCCGAAGGTCTCGCCGATCCAGCCGACGACGGGTGCACCCAGCGGCGTCCCACCCATGAAGATCGTCATGTACAGCGCCATGACCCGGCCACGCATCGCGGGGTCGGTGGTGGTCTGCACCGTGCTGTTGGCCGCGGTCATCAGCGTCAGCGACGACAACCCGACCGGGATCAGCGCGACGGCGAAGAGCTCGTACGTCGGCATGAAAGCGGCGACGACGGCGAACACCCCGAACGCGGCGGTCGCCCCCACGACGAGCCGCAGCCGTGGCTTCTCCCGGCGTGCGGCGAGCAGGGCGCCGGCCAGGGACCCGATCGCCATCACCGAGCCGAGCAGTCCGTACTCGCCCGCTCCCTTGTGGAACTCCACGCGCGCCATCAGCGCCGTGGTCATCTGGAAGTTCATCCCGAACGTGCCGACGAGACCGATGATCACCATGATCAGGACGATGTCCGGCCGACCGCGCACGTAGCGCAGCCCTTCACGGATCTGCCCCTTCGCCCGCTCCGCCCGAGGGATGACGTTCAGCTCGCGCAGGCGCATCTGCGTGAGGGAGAACACGGTCGCGACGAAGGTGACCCCGTTGATGAGGAACACCGGACCCGTGCCGGCGCCGGAGATCAGCAGACCCGCAAGAGCGGGACCGATCATCCGGCCGAGGTGGAAGGACGCGCTGTTGAGGCCGACGGCGTTCGAGAGCTTGTCGGCGGGGACCATGTCGGCGACGAACGTCTGCCGGGCCGGTGCGTCGATCGCCGCCGTACAGCCCTGCAGCAGGGCGAGCAGGAAGACGTGCCAGAGCCGGACGACGTCCATCACGACGAGCACGCCGAGCAGCACGCCCCAGACACCCATCAGGCCCTGGGTCGCCATCAGCAGCCGGCGCCGAGGGAGCCGGTCGGCGAGCACGCCGGCCACCGGTCCGAGGAAGAGCATGGGCCCGAACTGCAGCCCCGTCGTGACGCCGACGGCGATACCGGAGTTCGCCGTGAGCTGGGTCAGCACGAGCCAGTCCTGCGCCACGCGCTGCATCCAGGTGCCGGTGTTCGACACCAGCGCACCCATCGCCCACAGCCGGTAGTTGAAGACCTTGAGGGAGGCGAAGGTCGGGCTCATGAGGCGATCACGCGACGCAGGATCTGCGCCGCCTCCGCGAGGACCTCTCGCTCCCTGGGCTCCAGCTCCGCGAGCTGTCGGGCCAGCCACGCGTCGCGCCGGCGCCGGGTCTCCTTGACCTCCTGCGCACCTGCCTCGGTCAGCGAGACGAGGACCTGGCGGCCGTCGTCCGGATGGCCGGCACGCTCGACGAGCCCTGCCTGGGCGAGACAGTTCACCGTGCGCGTCATCGAGGGAGGCTGCACGTGGTCGAAGTCCGCGAGCTCGCGCGGCGTCAGCGGCCCTCGCTTGTCCAGCCACGCGAGGACCGAGTACTGCGCGTCCGTGATCACGTCGCTGCTGCGCTGCTGGCGGATCTTGCGGACAGACCTCATCAACGCGACGCGCAGCTCGGCGGCGAGCGCCGCCGGACGCATGTCAGCGATGGGGACGGCGGCCGGGCGGCCGCTCGTGGAGGTGGCCGTCTCGGAGTGGGGCGGTGAGGGCATACGGTTAGCGTAGGTCATTACCTTTGCTAACGATATCGGGCCTCCTGTTCATCCCACGACTTGAGACGGGCTCCGCCGGGTGACGCGCCTGCTCAGCCGACCCGGCCGCGCCCCTGGGCGGCCCCAGCTGACCGCAACGGCTCGCCCTACTCTGAGAGCGTGCGGATCCTGCTACGCCCGTCCGAGCGGCGGCCCGACCCCGAGCCACTCCGCACCGACGACCGCAAGGCCGTGCTCGTCGGCATCGCCGTGTGGGTCGTCGTCGGCGCCGTGCTGCTCGTGCGGCGACACGACGTCGTCGCGGCCGGGAACGGTTGGTGGCTCTGGTGCTGCGCGTGGGGGATCGGGCTCGGGCTGGCAGGCCTCGTCTACGTGCACCGGCGCGGGGTGCGGAGCCGTCGCTAGCCCGCCGGCTTGCCCCCGAGGCCGCTACCTGCCGTCACCTTGCTCGCGGAATCGCCCCTCGGGGCGGCTCTGAGGGGCCATTCGGCGAGCAACGCCCGCTGACCGCCTCCTCCACGAGCAGGGTGCGCGCTTCGTCGGGTGACGTCAGGACGTACTCGAGCGCGAACCGCAGGTCCCAGCGACCGGAGGCCTGCGCGAGCGCCCGCGCCAGGCCCGAGAGCGTGGCGGCGTGCAGCAGCGGCTCGGGCTCCGTCGGCTCGACCCACCAGTCGGCTTCGACCGCGTCCACGACGAGGCGCTCGTGCTCGTACCAGTACTCGGGGGCCTCGCCGAGCAGCGCGCGGACGACGGCCGGTACCTGGGCGCGCTCGCCCCGGCTCTCGACACGGCCCGGCGCACGCTCGGAGGCCAGGTCGACGTCGAGGACGTCGGCCAGCCGGCCTGCGTGCTCGGGCTGGACGACGACGGCGGCCAGGTCGTCCCGCTGCAGCCACATGGGGTCGTCGACGGCGACGACGTCCTCGCCGTCCACGAGCAACACCTCACCTCCCCTCAGCGCCCACAGCGAGGACGGCGGCGACGCCAGGTCCGGCGCTGCCCGGCCCAGGGCCGCCCACATGGCGAGCAGTGCGGGAAGCGGGGGCGCCTGGTCGAGCGCGTGCACGGCGCGGAGGACGTCGTCCCAGGTGTCGGCGTCGAGGTCGTCCCACCCGGTCACCAGCCCGATCGTGGCTGCGAGGGCCGGTTCGAGCGACGCCGCCCAGCTTGGCGCTGCGGGCAGCAGGTCGAGAAGCAGGGGGTCGGCGCCGGCCCCGGGCCGACCGGCGAGCCCCAGTCGGCCGCGGAGCCACCAGGCGGTGTAGCCGGTCGCGGACCGAGCCACGCCGTCCAGGCCTACCACGCGGACGGGGTCGAGCAGGGCCGGCCGGAGCGCCGGGTCACTGCCGATCAGCTCGAGGGCGGCAGGCCATGCGTCGGTTCGCACCAGGTCCAGGTCCCGGACGGCGACCAGCTCCGCGACGCTGCTCGGTCCCAGCTGCTCGGCCCACTCGCCGGCGCCGTCCATCTCGGCCAGGTCGTCGGGCAGGTCGGACGTGTCGACGTCGCGCCACGTCCGAGGCACGAGCGAGCCGGCGACGCCGACCGCCTCCCACACGGCGCCGGGCCAGGCGGCGAAGAGGTCTGGCGCGAGCGTCCCGACGGCGTCGGGGTCGAGCAGCTCTGCGGCGACGGACCCGGGCTGCACGAGCAGATCGGCGGGCACGAGGTCGCCGTCGGCGTCCGGGAGCAGAAGCTCGGCCAGCCACGGCAGGCGCGGGTAGGCCTGCGTACCGGCGTCCGCGCAGGCCGCGAGCAACGCCAGCACCGCCTGCGGAAGAGCGGACCACGTCTGCTCGTCAGTGTCGCCGTCGGCCGCCCTCGTCACGGCCTCGCGAAGCTCCGGAGAGGCGAGCAGCTCGGCCGGTCCGGCCGACGCGGCGCCGAGCCGTTCGAGCAGGCGGGCGCATGACGGGTCGGCCGCGACCTCCGGGTGGACGACGCGCTGCCCCGTTCGGGCCAGGACGTCCACGGCCTGCGGCGGCACGTCGTCCCGGACGAGGACGGCGCCTCGCGGCCCGCGGACGACTCTGCCGTCGAGCAGGGGGACGGGGAGCGCGGACAGGGCCTCGCGCGCCAGGGGCTCCGCGGCCACCGGCGCCAGGGCGCGGTAGAGGCGGACCCAGGACTGGGGATCCGGCTGGACCGGCAGCTGGTCGACCAGGTCCGCGAGCGGCAGCCGCCGGACGCCGAGCAGCCGCAGCGCCGGCTCCGCGGTGGTCGGGGCAGGCGTGAGGCCGGCGAGCACGCTGGCGAGCGGGCGGAGCACCTGCTCGTCCCCCGCCCAGGGACCAGAGCCCAGCGCGACGGCCTCTCGCGGGCGGAGCCGCGCGCCGTCGTCCAGCGCCGGCAGGATCGGTGAGCCGGCCAGCAGCGGCAGCAGCGCCTGGCGGAGGTGCGCATCGAGGGAGCCTGCGGGAAGGCCGAGCGGCAGCAGCGGCAGGACGTCGGCGCCGTCCCGGGCACGCTCGACGAGCAGGGCGACGTACGTCTCCGCCGCCACGCCGACGAGGGCGTCGGTGGCAGGCCCGTCGGCGACGGCGCGCCGGGTGGACTCGAGCGGAAACGTGGCGACGAGCAGACCGGGCCACGGCAGCGGCTCGTCGGTCGGCGTCGGGGCGTGCAGGACGCGGCCGGAGACGTCCGTCCCGCCACCCGCGCCCCGCGGGACCGCCCACGTGACCGACCAGGCCAGCCGCTCGCGCTCCTCGGTCGGGCGGTCGGCGAGCGCCTCCGGGGCGTGGGTGCCGGAGCGGGTGAGCCGGAACCAGCGGTCCTCGACGTCGGCGAGCCTGCGGGGTGGCCGGCTCGGCAGCTCGACCACGATCTCGGCGAGCGCCGGCAGTGCGAGCAGCAGGGCGTCGTCCACCTGCTCGAGCAGGGCCAGCACGAGGTCGCGGGCCGCGCCGTCCCGCAGCGGAAGCAGCACCGCCGAGTCGAACCCGGACGGCGGCTCGCCCTCGGCGGGGAACGGCAGGCGCAGCACCGGGACGTGCCCGCGCCGTCGCTCCAGCTCGGCAGCGAGCCCCGGCGACCTGGCCGCCGCCTGCTGCACCAGCGCGCGGGTCTCCGAGCTGGAGAACCGGACGCCACCGCTGCGGGAGAGGAGGCTGGGGCAGTCCGTGACCGCGAGCACGGCGGAGAAGCCGACGCCGAAGCGGCCGACGGGCTCCACCCCCGCGCCGGGTTCGCTGACGAAGTGGTCGTAATCCCGCCCGAATTGCCGGCTTTGAACAGCCACTTCGTCAGCGAACCTCGGGTTGGGGTGGTGGGGGTTGGGGTTGCTGG
>JBKHWX010000231.1:0-5096 GCA_046566325.1 Actinomycetes bacterium
CGCTGCCCTTGGGCAGCCCCTCGTCGTTGTGCTGGACCCAGACGACGTCGACGTTCGCGGCCCGGGCCTTCTCGACGAGGGTGGCGATGTTCGCCACCACCTTGTCCCTTTCGTAGGCCTCCCCGACCACGCCCTTCTGGACGTCGATGACGAGCAGGGCCGTGTTCGGTCGGTTGGAGAGAGTGGTCATGGCGCCTCCCGGGACGATCACCTGTCAGCCGGGAACGATGCTAGAACCGCCCACTGACATCCGAGGTGGTCAGGCAGGTGCCACAGCCGGCGACCGCCCTGGGGCGAGCGTGCCGTCGTCCATCACGGCCGGCAGACGGAGGGCCAGTCCCACCGTCGCCGCGGCGAGCGCGCGAAGCCTGTGTACGGCTGCATAGCCTGCAGAAGGTACCCGGACAGCGCGACGGCTGGAAGAAGCGCCGCATAGGCGGGCCCCATACGAGCGCAGGCGGCGGCTCGTCCGGGCGATCGCGACGCCGAGCACCACGGCCGCGACGACGAAGACGGACGTCGCCGCGAGGGCTGCGGCGAAGAGTGCGGGCCCGTACGCGGTGTCGCCGTTCAACGTCGGCATTCCGGGGACGCCGGGCAGATGGGCGCGGCCAATGCCGGGCTGCACGAACGCGGCGCTGCCGAAGGCTGCGGCAAGGAAGACGTTGGACAGTGTCGTCATGACGAGACCCACGATCGCCGTCCCCGCGGCCCGACCGCGACCGAGGACGGCGGTCACAGACATCGCGCCCAGGATCGCCAGTGCGGACCCGAGGATGCTGGCACCGAGATGGCTCGCGAGGAACACGGGGGTCGTGACGTAGCGGGCGTACGCGTCGAAGTCCTCCACTGCGGGCTGGTGGGTGAGCGTGCTCAGCCCGAGGAGGACGCCGTCCAGCGGCAGCGCCCACAAGCCGATCCGCGCGGCTGGCGTCGTTGTCGAGGTCCGGTCGGCGGGCGACATGGCATCTCCAATCCCGGTACGGGCGCTGGCAGGGTGAGGTCGGAACGCCTCCCCCTGGCCATGCGCCTTCCCGACCGTGCCGGTGCTCACGAGCTGCGGAAGATCGATGGCCTCCCAACACGGCGGAGCTGCGCGTTCTTCCCTCACGCAACGGGAGAAGAGGGGCTCGGCGCTGCCGGTGATCCTTCCGCGCCTGGCTACAGGTGTGGTTGCAGCGCCGGTGCTGTGAGCACGACGCCAACGCTGCAACCATCGCCGCTGCCATCACCGGGTGGCACGACCCCGTGATCAACACGGGGTTGGGCACGAGGGGGGTGATGAGCCCGGCTCGGCTCACGAAGGTGCGTGACGCTGTGTGAGGCGCTCCCTTTGAGGGACCACCGTGTACTTCGGGTCCTTCGCGGACACGACACCGCCTTGGAAGATACCGAACCTCGTGCAGGCGGAGCCCACCAGCAGCGCCGCACCGGAGACGCCGGAGAGCAGGCGGCTGCGTCGTCCCACGACGGCGCCGACGGCACCGACTGCGGTGAGGGCCTTGGCCGCGCGGAGCAGCCTGCGGGGGCCCGGCTCGGAGAAGGCCTCGCTCGCCAGACCCAGCCGGTTCTCGACGAGGTGCCCGGCGGCCAGGTCGAGGGCGGCGCCGAGCACGGCGGTCCGGCGAACCGGCCCTGCCTCGTGCACGGGTGTGGTGAGCAACGCAGCACCGGCCGAGCTGGCGAGCGCGCTACCTGCGAACACGAACGGCAGGGGTCGGTAGGACTCGTGCCAGGCCGGGACGGCGGTGTCGGCGAGCAGCACGGCCGTGTACGTCGCCAGGTGCGGGGCGACGAAGGCCGCCGACCAGCCGCCGACGCGCCCGACCGTGGGGAGCACCCGGCGGACGACGCCGAGCAGTCCCTTCTGCGGCAGCACGCCCGAGAGCTCGGAGACCGCGGCAGCGCCGATGGCCGGGCCGAACGTGGCCAGGATCCACGTGCCCATCGACATCGGGGACGTGGGTTTCGCGACGCGCAGCATGTTCAGGAACCGGGACGGCTTCCCCAGGTCGTTCACCAGAAAGTAGCTGCTGAGACCGATGCCGGCGAGCGCTGTCCACCGCGCAGACCTTCGCAGGTGCGGGCGACCTGTCACGTCCGCCCCCGCAGCGAGCAGGGACGCTCCGGCGGACACTCCGCCGGTGAACAGGTAGCTAGGGATGTCGTTGCGCCAGCGTGGGGGCTTGATGACCGGACGCCCGTAGTACGAGCGGAAGTCGGCCGGCGACACGGCGAGGCTGTCGTCCCGCTGGTGCTTGCCCGGGCTCACGAGCCGCTCCCCAGAAAGGCGACCACGACCGCGCCGACCATCGTGACGCCCGCCAGAAAGGCCTTCTTCCACATCCTCGGGACGTCGCGCGTCGTCACGACCGGATCGGGTGGCAGTCCGTACACCTCGGGCTCGTCGAGGAGGAGGAAGAACGCTCCCATGCCGCCGACGCCGTCCGTCTCGTCGTGACCGTACAGGCGAGCACTGCTCTCGCCACGCTCGTGCAGCTGGTCGAGCCGGGCAGAGGCCTTCTCCTGCAGCTCATCCAGAGGCCCGTACTGGATGGAGTCCGTCGGACACGCCTTCGCACACGCCGGCTCGAGACCGGCCCCGATCCGGTCGTAGCAGAGCGTGCACTTCCAGGCGCGGCCGTCCCCCTTGCGCTGGTCGATGACGCCGAAGGGGCACGCAGGAATGCAGTACCCGCAGCCGTTGCAGATGTCCTCCTGGACGACGACCGTCCCGAACTCGGTGCGGAACAACGCGCCGGTCGGGCACACGTCGAGGCATGCCGCGTGCGTGCAGTGCTTGCAGACGTCCGAGGACATCAGCCAGCGGAAATCTGTGGCGTCCTCCGGATCACGGTCTGCGCCCGGCAGGTTGAACGACGGCATCCCGAGGAACTGTGGCTCGCCCTGAGCGCGTGCACCGTCGCTCGGACTTCTGCGCTGCTCGATGAACGCGACATGCCTCCACGTGTCGGCGGACAGCTCGCCGGTGTTGTCGTACGACATCCCCGTCAGGTTGATGCCGTCCTCGGGGACGAGGTTCCACTCCTTGCAGGCGACCTCGCACGCCTTGCAGCCGATGCAGACGCTGGTGTCCGTGAAGAAGCCCATTCTGGGCGGTGCGTCCTCGTAGCCGGCGTCCGGCGCCGGGTCGAGCGGCCCGAAGAGGCTGTTGCGGCCCACCACGTCAGCTGTCCTCCTCGTCCACGGGGTCGGCGGTGACGACGTCCTCCTGGACGACGCCCGTGACGCCGGCGCGACGTCGGTAGCCCTCGACGTACTCCAGCAAAGCCTTTCCGCGCGGACGACGCCCCGGCTGGACGTCGCAGGTTCCCACCTTGCTGTCCTGGATGAGGACGTTGGGGTCGAGCGAGACGCCGAACAGGTCGTTCGTCGAGTCGCCCTTCGTGACACCGGCACCACCCGTGCCCCAGTGGTAGGGCAGCCAGACCTGGTGCAGCACATGCCCTTCGACGCGCAGCGGGCGCAGACGCTCGGTGACCAGGACCCGCGCCTCGATGGCGGACCGCGAGGTGACGACGTGCGCCCAGCCCATGTGCTTCAGGCCTCGCCCGGCGGCCAGCTCCGGCGACACCTCGATAAACATCGCGGGTTGCAGCTCGGACAGGTACGGAAGCGTCCGGCTCATTCCGCCCGCCGTGTGGTGTTCGGTCAGCCGGCTGGTCGTGAAGACGTAGGGGAAGACGTCGGTGTGCTGCGGGGCGACCGTGCGCGGTGAGGGGTTGGGCGGGTTGATCGCCCGCTCGTACACCACACGCGTCGGGTTGCTCTGCTGCGCGTACAGCGCGTTCGGGACCGGCGTCTCGGCGGGCTCGTAGTGCGTCGGCATGGGGCCGTCGATCAGGCCGCTCGGCACGTAGAGCCAGCCCTTGCCGTCGCTCTGCATCACGAAGGCGTCCTGACCAGTGAGGGCGTCCGGCCCGCTCGAGCCCTCCGGTGGGTCGTAGGAAGGCGGCTTGGTGACCTGGAAGCCCGGGACGTCGTGTCCCGTCCACCGACCCTGGTCGTCGTCCCACCAGACGTACGCCTTGCGCTCGCTCCACGGCCTGCCGTCGGGGTCGGCCGAGGCGCGGTTGTAGAGGATGCGGCGGTTCGCCGGCCACGCCCAGCCCCACTCCGGCGCGACCCAGCTCTGCTCGCGGCCGGGCTTTCGGCGCGCTGCCTGGTTGACGCCGTCCGCGTAGACGCCCGTGTAGATCCAGCAGCCGCCGACCGTCGTGCCGTCGTCCTTCATCTCGGTGAAGGCCGAGAGCGGACGGCGCGTGGCCACCTCGTAGCCGTTGATCTCCATCAGGACGTGGGGCGCGCTCGGTTCTCCGAACTGACCGCGCTCGCCCTGCTCCCCGTGCATGGGGTAGTCCCACGCGAGGTCGAGGACGGCGCGGTCGCGGGGGTTCGGGGAGTCCTTCAGCCGTTCTCGGATCAGCCGGCCGAGGTGGAAGAAGAACCACAGCTCGGAGCGCCGGTCGCCGACGGGGTCGAGGGCCTTCTCGCGCCACTGCAGCAACCGCTGCGTCTGGGTGAAGGTGCCCTCCTTCTCGACGTGCGACGCGGCCGGCATCATGAAGACCTCGGTCGCGCACTCCTCGGGCACGATCTCGCCGGTCTCGACCTCGGGGCTGTCCTTCCAGAACGTGGCGCTCTCGATCTCGTAGAGGTCGCGGACGACGAGCCAGTCGAGGTTGGCCATGCCGAGCCGCTGTGCGCGGCCGTGCGCGGAGCCGACCGCCGGGTTCTGCCCGAGCAGGAAGTAGCCCTTGATCTTCCCGTCCAGCATGTCCAGCACCTGCTGGTACGTGCCATGGTCGCCGGTCATCCGGGGCAGGTAGTCGAAGCAGTAGCCGTTCTCGGCCGTGGCGGCGTCCCCCCAGTATGCCTTGAGCAGGCTCACCGCGTACGCCTTCGCGTTGCCCCAGAAGCCTTTCTGGTCCGGGTGCGTGACCGACCCGACCCACGAGTCGAAGTCCGGGTGCTGGTCCGCGTGCGGCATCGGCAGGTAGCCGGGCAGCAGGTTGAACAGGGTCTGGATGTCGGTCGAGCCCTGGATGCTGGCGTGCCCGCGCAAAGCGAGAATG
>JBKHWX010000232.1:0-21781 GCA_046566325.1 Actinomycetes bacterium
GTCAAGGAGATCAAGTCGGGCGCCGTCCGCATGGCGGCCGTCGCGAAGGTGCCGATCGTGCCCGTGGCCGTGTGGGGTGGCCAGCGGATCTGGACGAAGGGCCGGCCCAAGCGGATCATCCGCGGCCAGACGATCTCCATCGCCGTGGGGGAGCCGATGACGGTCACGACGCGCGACGACATGGAGGCGGCGAGCGCCGCCCTGCGCGCGCGTCTGCAAGAGCTGCTGGACGACGTCCAGGCGGCTCATCCGGCGACCGCGGCTCCCGGCCCGGACGCCTGGTGGCTGCCGGCCCACCTCGGAGGGACCGCGCCCACACCCGAGGAGGCGCAGGCGATGGACGCGGCGGACCGCGCGGCACGGTCGGCCGACTGAGCTGACGGGTGCCGACTCGTCTGCTCGAGTTGTGTCTTGACCGCCTGCTCGCTCGTCTGCTCAGTCGTCCGTCTGCTCAGTCGTCGCCCGGGTCCCGCCGCCTGTCGTCGTCGTCCGGCCCTGGCACCTCCTCCGTCGTCTGCTGGCCCTGGGACCCGACGCGGGCGCTCTTCAGGCCGGGAACCGTGCCGGTGACGAGAGCGGCGGGGGGCAGCGGGCTGGCCGAGGCGCCGACCCGGTTCCGCCCGAGGGGGTCGAACATCTGGGCGCAGATCCGGCGGTAGAGCTCGTCCGGGCAGGGCAGCCAGTTGACGTCGTGAAGGGCCTGGTCCTGCCCCGCTGACTCGAGCACGAACTCGCCGAACCCGAGCAGCCGACCGAGCAGGGAGCGGTTGTAGGACAGGTCGGTCACCTTGATCAGCGGCATCATGGCGACCTTCCGGGTGAGCAGGCCCCACGTGAGCAGCAGCCGTCGGTCGGTCGCGACGAACCACTCGGTCCGCCACTCGAGCAGCTTCCACACGGCGCGGGCGGCGAGCACGAACCAGGCCCACCAGACGACGTCGGCGAGCACCGGGACGTCGCGTGGCAGGGACCAGGTGATCCACAGGGCGACGACCAGGCCGGCGACAGTGCTCAGCACCGGCTCAGCCACCTGGGCCGGGTGCCGACGCACCGCGAGGACGAGCGTCTCGGAGTCCAGCAGGTAGCCACTGATCCGAGCCGGCGCTCGCTGGTGCGGCAGGCGTCGTCCGGCAGGCATGGGGGTCAGCCCTTCAGAAGCGCGTCGAAGAACCGTCCGATCGCCGAGAGTGCTTCCCTGATCCCGTCGATGGCGCTACGGACGATGCTCGCCGCCTGGTCGGGGCTCCGCAGTATCGCGTAGATGGCGAAGGCGACGAGGATCAGCAGGATCAGTCTGCGGGCGCGGAACACGGGTTGCCTCCTTCCGGTCAGCAGTGCACGGGGAGGGTCCGCGCGCGGCCAGCATGCCGCGCACGAGACTGTCGCGACAGCAGGCACGCCGTCCGGGCCGTCACCCCACGCGTGCCCGCCCTGTCAAACTACTCCGTACAGCCTGTCACCGGCGTCGCCGAGGCCGGGCACGATGTAGCCCAGGTCGTTGAGGCACTGGTCGACCGACGCCGTCACCACCGTCACCGGAGCCCGGCCGCCGAACGCCCCCTCCATCACGGCCACCCCCTCAGGCGCCGCCAGCAGGCAGATCGCGGTGACGTCGTCCGCGCCCCGGTCGAGCAGGAACTGGACGGCGGTGGCGAGCGTGCCGCCCGTCGCGAGCATCGGGTCGAGCACGTAGCACTGCCGTGCCGACAGGTCCTCCGGCAGCCGCGTCGCGTAGGTCGTCGCCTGCAGGGTCTGCTCGTCGCGGATCATCCCGAGGAAGCCGACCTCGGCGGTCGGAAGCAGGCGCACCATGCCGTCGAGCATGCCGAGCCCGGCGCGGAGGATGGGGACGACGAGCGGCTTGGGTGCGCTGAGCTTGACGCCGGTCGTCGGCGCCACCGGTGTGGTGATCTCCACCGCCTCGGTCCGCACCTCCCGGGTCGCCTCGTACGCGAGCAGCGTCACGAGCTCGTCCGCGAGCCGCCGGAACGTCGGCGAGTCCGTCCGTTCGTCGCGGAGCGTGGTCAGCTTGTGAGCGACCAGCGGGTGGTCGGCGACGTGCAGGCGCATGGCCCGCAACCTACGCCGTCGCACGCGCCGCCAGCCGGGTCGAGCAGCCGGAGGGGGCTGCGCGCCGGGCAGGTCTGGGCCACCATGAGCGCGTGTCGTACTTCACTGCCGTGATGGCCTCCGATGGTCGTGGGTGGCGGACCCGGGACGTCGACGTCGAGGACGCGGCCAGCCTCGAGGACCTCGCTGACACCCTGCGCGGCCTGGGTCGCGACGGTGAGCCGGTCCTGGCTGTGATCGAGCGCGAGGACGAGTGGTTCGCGCTGGTACGGGTCGACGGGGACGACGAGGCGCGCGTCTTCGTCTCAGACCTCGCGGCGGCGTCCCGCAGCATCTTCGCGGAGCTGCTCGCCCCGGCGGCCGACGTCGACACGTCGTGGGCGTCGACGGGTGCGGGCGAGCGTCAGGACGTCGAGGACCTCGACGAGGGGCCGGAGGTGGCGGACGACGAGGAGGACGGCGACGCGGACCTGGACGTCGACCTCGACGAGGGCCTCGACGACGACCTGGGGGACCTGGACCAGGAGGACCCCGAGCCGCCGCCGGCCTGGGCGGGCCACGCGGACCTGCTGTCGGACCTGGGCGTGGACCGGCAGCTGCTGGTCGAGCTGTGCGAGGAGTACTCCGACGACCCGGCGACCGTGCTCGCCGAGATCGGGGAGAAGGCCGGCTTCGCCGACCTGCTCGAGGCGCTGCGCTGACGCGCCGTGGCGCTCTCGGACCACGAGCTGGTCGGCCTGGCGCTCGAGTGCGCGAGGCTCGCCGCCTTCACCGACGACGTCCCCGTGGGCGCCGTGGTGGTGACCCGGGACGGCGAGGTGGTCGGCGAGGCCTGCAACGCGCGGGAGGCGTGGGAGGACCCCACCGCGCATGCGGAGATGATCGCCATCCGGCAGGCGGCGTTGACCCTGCGGACGTGGCGGCTCGCCGGCTGCACGCTGGCGGTGACCCTCGAGCCCTGCACGATGTGCGCGGGTGCGATCGTGCTGGCCCGGGTCCCGCGGCTCGTGCTGGGCGCGTGGGACCCCAAGGCCGGTGCCGCGGGCTCGCTCCGGGACGTAGTCCGTGACCGCCGCCTGAACCATCGCGTCGAGGTGGTCGGGGGCGTCCGCGAGGAGGAGTGCTCGGCGCTGCTCGAGGAGTTCTTCGCCTCCCACCGGTGAGCCGCGCGACGTCCGGCCCGGATTTCGTGCGCCGTGGCGGTCCCGGTACCCTCGTCCGCGGTGGCGTGTCCGAGCGGCCTAAGGAGCACGCCTCGAAAGCGTGTGAGGGGGCAACTCCTCCGTGGGTTCAAATCCCACCGCCACCGCCAACGAAACCGACGCGTCTCGCGCGCGTCGCTCTCAGGACGACGTCGGCTGCGGGAGCTGGGACACGCATCCGGACGGTGACGGGACCGGCTGCGGGGCGGTCAGTGCCGCAGCCTGCTCGATCGTGTTCATGTCGGTGAAGCCGGCGCCCATGGAGACGTCGACGGACGGGCCGGTGCGGCCGTCGTCCACGAGCACCGCGCCCTTGATCTGGGCCGCGACCGCCCGTGCGGCCATCAGCCCCTTGGGGCCGTGGCGCACCTGAGCCGCCTCCTGGACGCTGCCGTGGGCCGGGTCGTTGCCCACCCCGGCGATGGCGAACCCCCTGGCCGACAGCTGCTGGGCGACCGAGGCGGCGAGACCCCTGTGGTCGGTGGAGTTGAGCACGGTGACCGAGACGTCCTTCGCCGCCGCCGCGGTCGGCGTGGGCTGGGGGCAGACCTGTGGGGTCGCTGCCGGCGCTGCGCTCCCGCCCGACGGCCACGACCACCACCCGAGGTAGAGCCCGACCGCGCCCAGGCCGGCGGCGAGCACGAGCAGGACGACGAGGCCGAACGAGGTGGCCTGCCGGCGGCGACGCCTGGCACGAAGCCGCTCCTGCCGCCGTCGTGCCTGGTAGCGCCGCTCGTCCTCCTCGGTCCAGACGTCGTCGTCGAGGTCGTCGAACGGGTCGTCCAGCTCGTCGTCGAAGGCCACGTCGTCGTCCCCCCGGTCGTCGTCCCCCCGGTCGTCGCCGGTGTAGGCCCAGTCGTCGTCGGGGAGGCTGGACTCGTCGCCGCGGCCCTCCTCGTCCGAATGTCGAGGCGTCATCCCAGCCTCCTTCCCCTCGTCGCCGGCCTTCGTCGTCCAGCCTTCGTCGTCCCGCCCTCGTCGTCCGGCCCTCGTCGCCCGGCTCTCAGCCCTTCAGGGCCAGGACGCGGGCATGCAGCACGGACCGCTTCTGGAGGGCGGCGCGGACCGCGCGGTGCAGGCCGTCCTCCAGGTAGAGATCCCCCCGCCACTGCACGACGTGGGCGAACAGGTCCCCGAAGAGGGTCGAGTCGTCCGCAAGGAGTGCCTCGAGGTCGAGGGTGCGTTTTGTGGTGATCAGCTCGTCGAGGCGGACCATGCGCGGCGGCACGTCCGCCCACTGCTTGGCCGTCAAGCTGTGCTCGGGGTAGGGGCGGTCGTCGCCTACGGCCTTGAAGATCACGCGTCGAGTCTAGGTGTGACGGATGACAGGAGGGTGAGTCTGCAGCGCCGGACCGCAGCCGCCGCTCGGCTCAGGCGGAGCGCCGTCCGGGCAGCGGAGCCACCCACGCGACCAGCACCGCCCCGCACCCGACGCAGACGCGGTCCGGGCAGTCCTCGTCGTGCCCGTCCGCACACGGGAGGGTCTCGAACGGCATGGGTTCGCCGCAGGTCGAGCAGTCCCACGTCTCGAGCGCTGCCCACATCGTCATCGTCGGTCGACGTGCCATGGCCCTCACGGTGGCAGACGGCACCGACACCTCGGTGGAGCCGCGCCGCTGGTCGTCCCGCCCGCCGTCAACCCCCGCTCAAGGCCTGCTCACCATCACGAGCCCCGCGCCGTAGGCCTCGCGGTTCGGGATCCGGTCGCCGCCGAGGTGGCAGTAGCCGGTCGCACAGGGAACCCCGCTGAGGTCACCGGGGGAGGTGTCCGTCGCAGAGACCGCACGCGTGTAGTTGACGCGGTCCACCGCCTGGCTCTTGAGCTGTGCGACGAGCGCCGGCACGTCGTGGCGCAAGGACGGCTTTGCGCTCGCGATGAGTGCGAGGGCCGCGGCCGCGTGGGGCGCGGCCATCGACGTCCCCTGGATCGACGTGTAGCACTGCTTCGGGGGAAAGGCGGAGCCGACGGTGAACGTGTAGCAGGGGATCTCCACGGCCCAGTTGGACGTGATGCTGAAGTCCTGCCACACGTTCGTCAGGTCGTCGCTCGTCACGGGGAAACCCGGCGTGCCCCCGCGGTCGGAGGCCGGAAGGTTGAACTTGCGGGCGCCGCCTGGCGCCGCGACGTCGATGCGGGGCCCGTAGTTGCTGTAGTACGAGAGCTGGTCCGTCCTCCCGACACCCGTGGCCTGGTGGGGGTCGCTCGTGGGCTTGCACGTCGCATCGGGGCTCGTGGGCGTCCCGAGCTTGCTGGGCAGGCAGGTGGACGACGCAGCGACGACGCGGTTGTTCGTCGCCGACACGTCGACCACACCCGGCAGGCCGCCGGGAAGGTAGAACAGACCGTACGGGTCCCGCACCTCCTGGCCAGGGATGGTCAGCATCCCGTGCGAGAGGACCCTGCCGCCGTCGCCCACTCGGACGGCCTCGTTCCCCGCGGCGGCCGCGATCACGGTCCCCCGCGCCCGCGCGTGCTGCACGGCCGCTGCATAGAGCCCGTAGGTGACGTCCTGAGCCGGCTGGGACCGGTCGGCGTACCCGCCGAACGAGATGTTCACGACGTCGATGCCATGGTCGGCGGCGTAGAGGAATGCCTTGATGATCTGGACGTCAGCAGCGGCCCCGCACCAGCCGGCGATCTTCAGCGCAACCAGCCTCACGTTCGGCGCGATGCCGTTGATGCCGGTCCCGTTCAGGGCCGCGGCGATGTTGCCGCCGATCCAGGAGCCGTGACCGTTCCAGTCGCCCGTCGCGGGGCCGCCGTAGGTGCGCGCGAGGTCGGCGTCCGAGACGTGCTTCCCGCCGAAGGTGAACTGGTCCTTGCAGATGCTGGGGTCGGAGAAGTCCTGCACCTGGGCGACCTGCGACGCCAGCTCCCGGTGGGTGAAGTCCAGCCCGGTGTCCGCGACGCCGACGGTGACCGCCGGGTCACCCGCCGTCGTACCCCATCCCGAGGGCAGGCCCATCCGCCCGTAGTCCCACTGCAGGCCTTGGACGTGGAACCCAGGGTCGGGGCGGACGCCCGCAGCCGTGGTCCCGGAAGCGGCCTTCGGCACCGCCACTGTCTGCGCCGAGCGAAGCCCGGGAGCGTGCGGACCGAGGTTCGCAGGGTCGGCGATAGCGATCGTGCGAACCTCGTTGGTGCCGATGCCCGTGACGGCGGAGTCGGCGGCGAGTGATGCGCGCAGGGCCGCATCCCCGCGTACCTCGAGCAGGTTCAGCCCGGGCACGACGTCGACGACGCGCCCGCCCCTGTCGGCGACCTCCTTCCGCAGTGCCGGCAGACGTGAGGCATCACGGGCCACGACGAGAAAGCTCCCGCCGCTCGGCCTCGCAGCATCGGCCGTCGCGGTCGCCGTCGCCGCCGGCGTCAGGCCGACGGCAGAGCAGGCCAGCGCGACGCCGGTGACGAGCGTGAGGAGCCGTCCTGTGCGAGGTGCGTGATGAGGAACGCGTGATGCCATCAGGACGCCTCCCTGGTCCCACGCCGCACACCGGCGTGCGGTGCACAGGAGACCCTGGCCCGGTGATGGCACCGGGTCAATAGGTGTAGTCACGAGTCCGGGCAGGCGCGGCAGCCGCGAACCGGTGGTGGACAGCACGGAACGTGGTGAGTGACTGAGCCCGTGGTGAGGGCGATGGCGGAGGATGGGGGATTCGAACCCCCGAGGGTTTCCCCAACACGCTTTCCAAGCGTGCGCCCTAGGCCACTAGGCGAATCCTCCGGAGAGCAGGGTACCCGAGGTCGTCGGGTGCCTCCCCTCGTCCCCGACCGCCACCGCCCGCGCAGGGCCTTGTCGCCCCTTGTTAGAGTGTTCCCCGACCCCTCGCGTGGCGTTACCCCCGCTGAACTCCCCCAGGGCCGGAAGGCAGCAAGGGTAGGTGGGCTCTGGCGGGTGCGCGGGGGGTCCTTGCGTCGGGCTCTGCGTGGCAGGAGCCCTCGGGACGCCGGTTCAGCCCTTGGACGGGTTCTCTGCCTGTCGGACCGGCAGATGCAGCAGCCGGACGGCCTCGTCGACGAGGACCTCCGGCGGCAGCGTGAGGTCGAGCACGATGCCGTCCTCGTCCGGCTGCAGCGGCTCCAGCGTCGCGATCTGGCTGTCCAGCAGCGTGGTCGGCATGAAGTGCCCCGACCTGTGGCTCATGCGCTCCCGGATCACCTCCGCCGAGCCGTCCAGCTGGACGAACTGGAGAGCGGGCGGTCCGCCGCGCAGCAGGTCCCGGTAGGACCGTTTCAGCGCCGAGCACGCGACGACGGTCGACTTCCCATCTGCGGCCTCCGAGGCCATCCACGCCGCGATGTCGCGGAGCCACGGCCAGCGGTCCTCGTCGTTCAGCGGGATCCCGGCCGCCATCTTGTCGACGTTGGCCTGCGGGTGGAACTGGTCGGCCTCGCCGTACGGCATCCCGGTCACGGCGCTGATGCCTTGGGCGATGGTCGTCTTGCCGCTTCCGGAGACGCCCATCACGACGACGTGCCTCGTCGACTCGGCGGCGCTCATCGGTTCCGCTCCGCCCGCCCATGCACCGGCTCGGCGTACCCGGACAATCTCGTCATCACCGACCCCGCTCTGCCGCTTTCGTCGCTACCTTGGCCTACCGCGTCCGATCCTGCACGCTGCTGCCCGTGCGCGGGGTGGTGTGAGAGGCAATCTGCCGCCGGAGCCCGTTGGGCGGAACGCGCGGCGTCCGAGCCCCTCTTCGCGGAGTCGGGCGGGTGGTGAACCCACAGCAGCCGACGAAGGGTGTCGGCGCCTCGGGTTACTGTCGTCGGCGTGTCCACCGCGCTCTACCGCCGCTACCGGCCTGAGACGTTCGCGGACGTCATCGGCCAGGAGCACGTGACCGAACCGCTTCGGCAGGCGCTGCGCACGAACCGCGTCAACCACGCGTACCTCTTCTCCGGCCCGCGGGGCTGCGGCAAGACCACGTCGGCGCGCATCCTCGCCCGCATCCTCAACTGCGCGCGCAGAGAGGCCGACTCCCGTGGCGTCTGGCCGGACGCGCCCTGCGGCGAGTGCGACAGCTGCCGCGAGCTGTCCCGAGGAGGGTCGGGCAGCCTCGACGTCGTCGAGATCGACGCGGCGAGCCATGGCGGCGTGGACGACGCCCGCGAGCTGCGCGAGCGCGCCGCGTTCGCGCCCGCCCGCGACCACTACAAGGTCTTCGTCATCGACGAGGCCCACATGGTGACGACGGCAGGCTTCAACGCCCTGCTGAAGATCGTCGAGGAGCCGCCGGAGCACGTCCGATTCATCTTCGCGACCACCGAACCCGAGAGGGTGCTGCCCACCATCCGGTCACGGACGCACCACTACCCGTTCCACCTCGTCCCGTCGGCAAGGCGTCTCGCCTACCTGCAGCAGCTCTGCGAGCTCGAGGGCGTGCAGGTGGGCAAGGGCGTGCTCGAGCTGGTCGTCCGGGCCGGCGAGGGCTCGGTGCGGGACTCCCTCTCGGTGCTCGACCAGCTGATCGCGGGTGCGGACGAGGGCGGCCTGGACTACGAGCGCGCGGTGGCGCTGCTGGGCTACACGCACGCGGCCCTCCTGGACGACGTCGTGGACGCCCTCGCGGCAGGGGACGGCGCGAGTGTCTTCCGCATCGTCGACCGCGTGATCGACTCCGGTCACGACCCCCGTCGCTTCGTGGAGGACCTGCTCGAGCGCCTTCGTGACCTCGTCATCATCCGCGCGGTGGGGGAGGCGGCCTCGGCCGTCCTGCGCGGGCTGCCGGAGGACCAGCTGGCACGGATGGCGGGCCAGGCGCAGCGGTTCGGGTTCGCCGAGCTGTCTCGGGCAGCCGATGTGAGCAACGCTGCGCTGACCGAGATGGTCGGTGCGACCTCGCCCCGGCTGCACCTCGAGCTCTTGTGCGCGCGGCTCCTGCTCCCGGCCGCCGATGCCAGCGAGCGGGGTCTCACCGCACGGCTCGACCGGCTGGAGCGCCGCGTGCAGGTCCCGGTCGGCATGCCGGCCGCCGAGGGGCCGAGCAGCGCGTCCGGTCAGGTGGCGCCACGCTCCGAGGCGGCGACCCCTGCAGAGGTTGCCGACCCAGCGGTGCCCGAGACGCCGGCACCGGCACCCGCCGAAGAGAGGTCGCAGGCCGGCCAGCCCGTCGTCGTGCCCGCCCCCAGCACGGAGCTGGACGCCGTCAGGAGGATGTGGCCGGAGGTGCACGAGCGGCTCAAGTCCCTCAAGCGCAATGCGTGGTCGACGACGACGCACGCCAACATCCTCGACGTGTCGAACGGTGTGCTCCTGCTCGGCTTCACCAATGCGGGCGCCCTCAGCCTGTTCCGCCGGGGCTCCCACGCCGAGTTCGTCAGGCAGGCGCTCATCGACGTGCTGGGGCTGGACGTCGCCGTCGAGGCCACGCAGCGGCAGGACGCCGCCCCGTCGCCGTCCGCCGCCCCGTCGCCGTCGGCCGCCCCGTCGCCGTCTGCCGACGCGTCGGCGTCTGCCGCCCCGTCGCCGTCTGCCGCCCCGTCGCCGTCTGCCGACGCGGCACCGCAGCCGCCACCGGCGCCCCGCCAGGCCGCGCCGACCCCTGGGCCGCCTGACCCCGAGAACGACACCCCGGAGCTCGACGACCCCGAGGCCGAGGACGCGGGCCTGGTGGGTGCGGCGGTGGTCCAGCAGCTGCTGGGCGGCAAGATCATCTCGGTGGAGGACTGAGGAACCGCCTCCCAGCAGCCCGGTCCCGACCGCCCGGCGGGCCACTCCACGTGTAGGTACGCTCACTGTCGTGTACGAGGGTGCGGTGCAGGACCTCATCGACGAGCTCGGGCGGTTGCCCGGGGTCGGCCCGAAGAGCGCCCAGCGCATCGCGTTCCACCTGCTCGCCGCGGACGACGGCGACGTCCGACGCCTCGTCTCCGCGCTCACCGAGGTCAAGGCGAGGGTCCGGTTCTGCGCCACCTGCGGCAACGTGGCGGAGGAGGAGCAGTGCCGGATCTGCCGGGACCCACGCCGCGACCCGGCCGTCCTCTGCGTGGTCGAGGAGTCCAAGGACGTCGTCGCGATCGAGCGGACCCGGGAGTTCCGTGGCCGCTACCACGTGCTCGGAGGGGCCATCAGCCCGATAGAGGGCATCGGTCCCGACGACCTGCGCGTGAAGGAGCTGATGACGCGCCTGGCCTCGGGCGACGTCACCGAGATCATCCTTGCCACCGACCCGAACCTGGAGGGGGAGGCGACGGCGACGTACCTGGCGCGCCTGCTGAAGCCGATGCGGCTGAAGGTGACCCGCCTGGCGTCCGGTCTGCCTGTCGGCGGCGACCTGGAGTATGCCGATGAGGTCACGCTCGGGCGGGCCTTCGAGGGCAGGAGGTTGCTGGATGTCTGAGCCGACGGGACGACGGCCCGAGGCCGCAGGCAGCGACGAGCCTGGGGAGACCGCCGAGAGCAACGACGAGGGCCTGCGTGCGATCGCCGAGACAACGGCGGTGGAGGCGAAGGGCTACCTGGACGCGGTCGCGGAAGTAGCGTCGGGGACCGGTTCCGACACCGCCATCCCGGTGCTCCTGCTCGCCGTCTCCCAGGTGCTCGCCAGCGGCGCCCGGCTCGGGGCGATCACCGACGTCGTCCCCTCGGAGCGCTACGAGCCCGACGCGGGACCGGACCCCGACATCGACCCGGTGCGGACCGGGCTGGCCAACGTCCTCGAGGGCCTCGACGAGTACGTCGACGTCGTGGACCCGCTGACGTCGGGCGAGATGGTCCGGGGGTCGCTGTCCAACGACCTGTCCGACGTGGCCGCAGCGCTCGTGCACGGGCTCCGCCATTTCGAGGTGGGGCGTGTCGACGAGGCGCTCTGGTGGTGGCAGTTCTCCTATCTCTCGTCGTGGGGGGAGCGCGCGGCGAGCGCGCTTCGGGTGCTGCAGTCCGTGCTCAGCCACCTCCGCCTGGACGCCGACGACGAGACGGTGGCCGACGCGGAGTTCGAGGCGCTGCACCCGTAGCGTCTGGCCTCCCGGGAACCCCTCGCCGGGCGGGCCCGCGTCCGCCGCGACGCGACTCGTTAGGATTTCCCGGGCTCGGGGCGACGTGAGCCCGGACGGCGCTGCCCTGCCGCCGTCCTCGACGCAAGGACGTGAGGGAGCCGGAGTGGGCCTGGTCGTGCAGAAGTACGGCGGATCCTCGGTCTCGGACGCGGAGGGCATCAAGCGGGTCGCCAAGCGGATCGTCGACACGCGCAAGGCCGGCAACGACGTGGTGGTCGTGGTGTCGGCGATGGGCGACACGACCGACGAGCTCCTCGACCTGGCCGAGCAGGTCAGCCCACTGCCCCCCGGGCGGGAGCTGGACATGCTGCTCACTGCCGGCGAGCGGATCTCCATGGCGCTGCTCGCGATGGCGATCGCGAACCTGGGCCACGAGGCACGTTCGTTCACCGGCAGCCAGGCAGGCGTGATCACGGACTCCGTGCACGGCAGGGCGCGGATCATCGACGTGACACCGGGGCGTATATCGCAGGCGATCAAGGACGGTGCGATCGCGATCGTCGCCGGCTTCCAAGGCGTCAGCCAGGAGAGCAAGGACATCACGACCCTCGGCCGCGGTGGCTCCGACACGACCGCCGTTGCCCTCGCCTCCGCCCTCGACGCCGACGTCTGCGAGATCTACACGGACGTCGACGGCGTCTTCACCGCAGACCCGCGCATCGTGCCGACCGCCCGCCGCCTCGAGACGCTGACGTACGAGGAGATGCTCGAGCTGGCGGCGTGCGGCGCCAAGGTGCTGATGCTGCGCTGTGTCGAGTATGGGCGCCGCTCCGGCGTCCCCATCCACGTGCGCTCGTCGTTCTCGCTCAAGCCCGGCACGATCGTCTCCGGTTCGATGGAGGACCTCACCATGGAGCAGGCCATCATCAGCGGCGTCGCCCACGACCGTGGCGAGGCCAAGCTCACCGTCGTCGGCGTGCCCGACACCCCTGGCAAGGCCGCCCAGATCTTCGAGGCCGTCGCCGGGGCCGGCATCAACATCGACATGATCGTCCAGAACGTCTCCACGGCTCGGGACGGTCGCACGGACGTGTCCTTCACACTGCCGATGGCGGACGGCGTCACCGCGGTTCAGACGCTGACCGCGGTGCAGCAGGCGGTTGGCTTCGAGTCTCTCCAGTACGACGACCAGATCGGCAAGCTCTCGCTCGTCGGCGCGGGGATGCGGAGCAACCCGGGCGTCTCGGCCCAGTTCTTCAAGGCCCTCTCCGACGCCGGCATCAACATCGAGATGATCTCGACCTCCGAGATCCGCATCTCGGTGGTCACGCGCGCCGACGCGCTCGACGACGCCGTCCGGGCCGTCCACACCGCCTTCGACCTGGACAGCGACACCCAGGAGGCCGTCGTCTACGGAGGGACGGGCAGGTAGCCGCCGCTTCAGTCCTGGACGAGCCGAAGAGCCCCGGAGGGGCAGAGCTGCGTCGCCCGGATCGCCGCCGCGGCCTGCTCGGCAGGGATGTCGGGCGTGACCAGGACGACGATGCCGTCGTCGTCCTGGTCGAAGACCGCGGGCGCGGTCATCACGCACATCCCGGCGCCGATGCAGACGTCCCGGTCGGCACTGATCCTCACCCGCCCGGTCACCGCGTCACCGGCCCCGCTCACCAGGTCACCGGCCTCACCGGGTCACCGGCGCCCCTCACCAGGTCACCGGTAGAGACTGAAGACCGTAGATGAGGTTGAACGAGCGGAAGTCGACCTCGTCGAACGGCACGGCCAGAGCCAGCCGGGGGAAGCGACGCAGCAGCGCCGGGAACGCTATCCGCATCTCCATCCTCGCGAGCGGGGCGCCGAGGCAGTGGTGCACGCCGTGCCCGAACGCGACGTGCCCGGGTGCTCCACGCGTCACGTCCAGCCGGTCGGGATGGTCACTGAGCGCGTCGTCGCGGTTCGCGGCGGGTAGGGCGAAGACGATGAGGGAGCCGGACGGGATGGTGTGGCCGGCGATCTCGACCTCGGTGGTCGTCGTCCGAGGGAAGCCCGAGTGCACGATGCTCAGCCAGCGGAGAAGCTCCTCGACCGCGTTCTCGGCCACGTCCGGGTCGTCGCGGACCAGCGCGAGCTGCTCCGGGTGGCGCAGCAGGGCGAGGGTCCCGAGGCCCAGCATGTTCGAGGTGGTCTCGTGCCCCGCGATGAGCAGCAGACCGGCGATGCCTGTCAGCTCGTCGTCGGTCAGCTCGTCGCCGTGCTGGAGCACCAGCCTGCCCAGGATGTCGTCGTGGGGGTCGGCCTTGGCCCGCTGGACCAGGCTGCGCATGTACTCGCGGGACTCGCGGGCGAGCGCGATCCGTTCCTCGACGGAGATCGACAGGTTGAGCAGCCGGCGGGTGCGCTGCTGGAACCCGTCTCGCTCCTCGTACGGGACGCCGAGGAGCTCGCAGATCACGAGCGAGGGGATGGGCATGGCGAAGGTGGCGACGAGGTCGGCCGGGGGACCCGCCTCCTCGAGAGCGTCCAGGTGCTGCTCGACGATCTGCACGATCCGGGGCTCCAGGTGCTTGATCCTCCGCACCGTGAACTCGGGGGCCAGCATCCTTCGGATCCGGGTGTGGTCCGGCGGATCCATGACGAGCAGCTGGCCCGCCCGCATCTGCGCGAGCTCTTCCTCGCTGAGCTGCGGACCGTCCGGCTGCACGAAGCCCTGCGGGTTGACGTTGCTGAAGCGCGCTGCGTCGGACAGCACCTCGCGAACGTCGTCGTAGCGGGTGACCAGGTACGCGGTGGTCCCGAACGCCGTCTCGACGAGACGTACGCCTTCGCCGTCGCGCACTCGGCCGAGCTCCTCGACCGGGTCGAAGCCGTCCCGCCGCATGTGCAGGGGCAGCACTGGTGTCTCGGTCATCCCGCACGACCCTTCCGCGTCTCCGCTCTTCGCACGTTACGCCCCTAGTTCCCGGGACTCATAGGGCACTCCGCGGGACTTCCAGGCCTCCTCGAGAAGGCCGGCCTGCGCCGGCTGTCGTGTCACTGAGGCCGCCGCTTGGCGGCCTCCCGGGCCTTCGTCGCCAGCGTGTCGTCTATCGCCCGGCCGACGAACTCCCCGAACCTGTTCTTGGCGGCCTGCTCGATCAAGGCGTCGGCAAGTGCCGGGTTCTTCGGCAGCAGCGAGCCGTGAAGATAGGTGCCGACCACCGACTTGTAGACCGCGCCTTCGGTGTCGTCGGTCGTGTTGTTGCCGAAGCCCTTCACCACCGTTCCGAGAGGCTGGGCATCAGCGCCCAGGAACGTCTGGCCGCTGTGGTTCTCGTACCCCACGACCTCGCCCAGCCGGGTTCGCACGACGACGTTGCCCACCAGGCGTCTGGTCTGGCCGCGCGTCTCCGCGTCGAAGATGCCGATGCCTCGTATCACCCTGCCGTCATGGGTTCGAAAGAAACGGCCGAACAGCTGGTACATCCCGCAGACCGCCAACATGGGGACGTTCTTGTCGGCCAGGTCATGCAGGTCGTCGCCGATCCTCTGCAGGTCGTCCTCGACGTCGACCTGGCCGGAGTCCTGACCGCCGCCACCGACGACGACGTCCACGTTCTTGGGAAACGGCTCGCCGGGATGGTGGTACGACAACGCGGGACGGTACCCGTGCCACTCCAGGCGGCGCACGACAGCCAGCAGGTTGCCTCGGTCGCCGTAGATGTTCATCTCGTCCGGGTACAGGTAGAGGACCTCGATCTGCCTGTCCGCCGTCACCGCAGGGCCCTCTCCACCTTCGTGAAGCGTGCCAGGGATCTGCGGATCACGAGCATGGCGGTGTAGGTGCAGAAGATGCGTACTGGTGCTGGTTCGGGGCGCGTCACCAGGTGACGCACCGCTTCGTCCAGGTCAGGCTCCACAGAGCCGGTTCGAACGTCGTCGTACTGAAGTCTGAGCGCCATGTCGTACGCGCGCGAGCCGGTTACGGACAGGACTCCCCTGGTCCGGAGGCTCGTGAAGTCGACGTCCCAGAGCCAGGAGACGTCGCGTCCGTCCGCGAGACCGTCGTTGATCGCGATCATCACGTCGACGTTCGCGGGGTCGAACGACAGCAGCGCGAGCCTGAAGCCGGAGGGGTTCTTGACCAGCACCAGCTCCACGGCGACGCCGTTGACGGTGAGAGTCTCCCCCCGACCGAAGGCAGGAGCGACCGACTCCAGCCGTGCCAGCAGGTCGTCGTTCGAGGCTCTGCCGCCGAGCACCATCTTGCACAGCGCGAGCGCGCTCGCGGCGTTCAAGAAGTTGTAGACCCCGCGGAGCCGGAGACCGACCTCGTACTGCTCCCCGTCGATGCTGAAGGTCGCGGCGCTCCCGTCGTAGGAGCTCAGCTCGACGTCACCGGGCTCGGAGGTGGAGGTCCTCGCCTCAGCAGCTCCACCCCAGGGGCCGTGCAGCTCGTCGTCGCTGACGAACACCGAACGCAGGCTCGGGCCGGTGCCGAAATGATGGACGGCGAGGCCTGGCGGCAACGTCTGTGCGATAGCTGCCACGCGCGGGTCGTCACGGTTCAGGACCACACCGTCGGTGGTGTTTCTCGCCAGGGTCGCAAGCAGAGAGGCCGTGCGGTCGATCTCGCCGAACCTGTCCAGCTGGTCGCGCATCACGTTGAGGATCAGGGAGTAACGCGGCTGAACCTGACCTGAGAAGCGTGCCGCGTAGCCTTCGTCCAGCTCCAGCACAGCGATGTCATGGTCCATCGTCCCGTCTTTCGACACGGCGTCCAGCAGGGCGGCGGCGATGCCGCGGGTCATGTTGCTGCCGGTCCTGTTGGTGAACACTCTGAGGCCGCAGCCGGTCAGCAGCTCGGCCACGACCTTCGTGGTCGTCGTCTTGCCGTTCGTGCCCGAGATCACGACCACGCCGCGCGGCAGCTGCTGCAGCGAGTCCCTCACGAACGTCCGATCCAGGGCTTCGATGACGAGGCCGGGCAGGGCAGAACCGCCACCGTGCAGTGCGGCCAGCCTCTTGACGCTCCTGCTCACTGCGATGCCGACTCGTCGGTTCACCATCGCTCCCTCGAGGAGCCACCGAACGTGCGGGACCCGGATGCGGCCCGGCCTCACCAACGCCCCTGCACCGGCCGTGCCGTAGCACACGCCGCGGCCCGGACTCCTGGCAGGAGAACCACGCGCATTCTCTGTATACGTGTACCGCCGCGAGTACGTTCCGAAACTGCGGGCTCGCCTCCCACGCGGCTGTCGGTGCTCGCCGTGGCGCGGTCGTCGATCGTGCCGGGTCGGCTGGTGCTGCCGGCGAGACCGCATCTGCCGGATGCGGCCTCGAGGCCTTCATCTGTCGGGGTGGCGGGATTTGAACCCACGACCTCTTCGTCCCGAACGAAGCGCGCTACCAAACTGCGCCACACCCCGTGGAGCGCAGACAGCCTAGCGGAGGGGCCGGGCGCACACGAAACCCGGTCGCCCGACCGGCAGATCAGGTGCGGGCCGTCAGCGTCAGGAGCGTCGCCTCCGGGGGACAGGCGAACCGGAACGGGGCGTACGGGGAGGTGCCGAGCCCCGCCGACACGTTGAGCCAGGCGCGGAGGCCGTGCGAGCGCGCCCCTCGGCCGGGAGCCTCCCAGCGGTGCAGGCCCTTCGCGTAGCGGCGGGGCAGGTCGCAGTTCGTGACGAGGGCGCCGAACCCGGGCACGCACACCTGGCCCCCGTGGGTGTGCCCGGCGAGCACGAGGTCCGCCCCGTCCTTGGTCATGGCGTCGAGGACCCGGCGATAGGGCGCGTGGGTGACGCCGATGGTGACGTCCGCTGCCGGGTCGGCCGGCTCGGACACGCGCAGGTACCGGTCGAGCCGCAGGTGCGGGTCGTCGACCCCCACCACGTCGATCCGTCGTCCGTCCACGAGCAGCGACGTCCTGGCGTTGGAGAGGTCCGCCCAGCCCGCCTCCACGAACCCCTTCACGAGGTCGACCGTGGGTAGCCGGCGAGCGGCGCCCCTCATCGTGGAGGGACCCGCGAAGTACCCGAGCGGGTTCTTCGGCTTCGGTCCGAAGTAGTCGTTGCTGCCGAGCACGAACGCGCCGGGGAGCTCGAGCAGGGGGCCGAGGGCCCCGAGGGCGGCAGGCACCGCGTTCTCGTCGGCGAGGTTGTCGCCGGTGTCGACGACCAGGTCGGGCTCGAGGGCGGCGAGGCCGGTCACCCACCGTGCCTTCGCTCGCTGTCCGGGGACCATGTGCAGGTCGGACAGGTGCAGCACCCGTAGGGGAGGCTGGCCGGTCGGCAGCACCGGCACGGTCACGCGCCGCAGGCGGAAGGCCCGCACCTCGTAGCCGGCCGCCCACGCGAACGACCCGGCCCCGGCGAGCACGGCCGCGGCGCCGGCGCGACGCAGCAGGCGCGCACCCGCGCTTCTTCGGGGGCGGGGCGCTGTGGGGGACACTTGCGGCATGGCCACCACCGAACCACATCTGAAGGAGCGGCTGCGGAGCGACCTCACCGAGGCGATCCGGCACCGGGACGAGCTCCGGACGGCGACCCTGCGGATGGTGCTCACGGGCGTGCAGGTGGCGGAGGTCTCGGGCAAGCAGGCGCGCCAGCTCACGGACGACGAGGTGCTGGCCGTGCTGAGGGGCGAGGCGAAGAAGCGACGCGAGGCCGCGGAAGCCTTCGCCGCGGCGGGGCGGGACGACCGTGCAGAGCGTGAGCGCGCGGAGGAGGCGGTCGTCGCGGCGTACCTGCCTGCCCAGATGGACGACGCCGAGCTGGCCGCCGTCGTCCGGGACGAGGTGGCCAGGGCGGCCGCCGCGGGCAGGACGGGACAGCAGGCCATGGGAGCCGTCATCGGCGCCACGCGCGCCCGGGTGGGCCAGCAAGCCGAAGGCGGCCGGATCGCGGCGGAGGTTCGACGGCAGCTCGCCGCCGGCTGACCGCGGCCCCTACGTGTTCTTGGGTGGCTTGTTCTTCCCGTTCCCCTGACCGTCGCCCTTCTTGTTGCCGCCGCCGTTGTTCTGGCCGTTGTCCGGCTGCTGTCCGGCGCCCTGGTTCTGGCCGCCCTCCTGCTGGCCCGCGCCCTGGTTCTGGCCTGCTGGCGTGGTGGGAGGCGGCGCGGGCTGGTTGGTCTGTGCCGGTGCCGGTGCGGGTGCGGGTGCCGGTGCCTGCCGCCGCCTCGGCGGACCGGTGCTCGTGATGATCGTCACCGTGGTGCCGGGTGTCGCCAGCGTCCCCGAGCCGGGTCGGGTGCCGGCAACCCTGCCCTGACCCACGCTCGACGGCATCGAGCCGCCGACGGAGTACTGGAAGCCCGCCTGGGAGAGCCGCGCCTTCGCCTGGTCGACCGTCATCCCCGCGACCCTCGGCACCGCCGTCCGGTCGCCGTACTGCACCTGCGCGCTCGCGCCCGCGAAGTCCTCCACGGGCAGCCCATCGTGGACGCGCGTCATGTACTGGTTCCAGATCGGAGCCGCCAGGGTCGCGCCGTACATCCGGCCGTAGCGTCGGCCCGCGATGACCGAGCCGTTCAGGGAGGCGCTCGAGTCGGGGTGGCCGAGCCAGACGGCCGTCGACACCTGGGGCGTGTAACCGACGAACCACGTCGCGACGCTCTCGTTCGTGGTGCCGGTCTTCCCGGCCGCCGGCCTGCTGATGCCGTTGCCCGCGGCGGTGCCCCTGATGAGCGTGTTCTCCAGGGCAGCGGTCACTCCGTTGGCGACGTCCGGCGGGAGCGGCTGGGTGCAGTCGTTGCTGGGTACGGACAGCTGCTTGCCCTCCGGGTCGGAGATGCTGACGATCGCCGTCGGCTTGCAGAACTTGCCCTGGTCTGCGAAGGCCGTGTACGCGCCGGCCATGGCCAGCGGGGCCACCTCGCCGGAGCCCAGCACCATCGCCGGGTTCACCTGGATGGGGTCGCCCGTCTCCGCGTTCACGATGCCGAGCGAGAGGGCTGTGTCCTTGATGTCGCAGAGGCTGAGCTCGCTGCCCATCTGCGCGTATGCGGTGTTCACCGAGTTGTAGGTGGCCTCGAGGACGGACATGCTCCCGCTGCCCTCGCCGTCACCGGCGTTCCTCGGCGAGTAGAGCTTGCCGGTCTGGTGGCCGCCGTTGCACAGCTGCCACACCGAGTTGGGGAACGTCTTCTGCCGCGCGTCCACGCGCTCGCTCAGCGAGTGGCCGGACTTGAGCCAGGTCGCCAGCACGAAGGGCTTGAACGTCGAGCCGGGCTGGAAGCCGCGCGAGCCGCCGAACGCGAACGACGTGTTGTAGTTGATCGACGTCCCCCCGGGGGTGCCGTCCGCGCGCGGGTTGAAGGTCCGGTTCTGCGCCATCGCCAGGATGTGCCCGGTGCCGGGCTCGACGGAGACGATCGACCCCGCGACTCCTGACGAGTCCCCCGCCGGGACCGTCTGGTTGATCACGTCGGTCGCCGCCTGCTGCATGGTCGGGTTGAGCGTCGTGGTGATCGTCAGCCCACCGCGGTACAGGTTGCGCAGCCGGTCGTTCTCGGTCTTCCCGAACGACGGGTCGTTCAGCATGACGTTCGTGACGTAGGAGCAGAAGAAGCCCGCGCCTCCGGCCTGCTCGCACCCGTTCTGGGTGTTCTGCACGTGCAGCTGGCTGGCCACCGGGACCGCCTCGGCCTCGTCGTGCTGGGCCTTGCTGATCATCCCCAGCTCGAGCATCCGCGCGAGGACGACGTTGCGCCGGACGGTCGCCGCCTCCGGGTGGTCGACGGGGTCGTAGCGGGACGGCGACTGCAGCAGCCCCGCCATCAGCGCGGCGTCGGGCAGGGTCAGGTCCGCCGCGCTCTTGCCGAGGAAGTGCCGCGAGGCGGTCTCGATGCCGTACTGACCGTCACCGAACAGAGCGATGTTCAGGTAGTTCTGGAGGATCTCGTCCTTGCTGAGCTTCTTCTCGGCGGACATGGCGAGCTTGATCTCACGCAGCTTGCGGCCCTTGTTGGGGTTCTGCAGAGCCGCCTGGGCCTGCTTGTCGTCCTTCTGGATCGCCTGCTCCAGCAGCACGTTCTTCACCCACTGCTGCGTCAGTGTCGACGCTCCCTGGGTGTCACCCCCAGAGGCGTTGTTCACCATCGCCCGCAGGATGCCCTTCGGGTCGGCGCCGCCGTGCTCGTAGAACCGAGAGTCCTCGATCGCGACGACCGCCTGACGCAGAACCGGGGCGACGCTGCTGAGGGGGACCGAGACGCGGTTCTCGTAGAAGAACGTCGCCATCGGCGTGCCGTCCGCATACAGGATCCTGGACTGCTGCGAGAGCGGTGTGATCTGCAGCTCTTCGGGCAGGGAGTCGAAGAACTGCACCCCACTGCGAGCGAGACTGCCGGTCACCCCCGCGGCCGGCATCAGCAGGCCCGCGCCGAGCACCCCTGCGACGACGGAGGTGGCCACGAACACGCCGAGCAGCGAGAAGGCGCGACGCATCCCCCGGTCGTCGGTCGAGCTTCCGGTCGAGCTCTGCATTTCGGTCGAGCTCTGCATCGCTCAAGGGTACGTGCTCGCCGAGGATGCCTGATCGAGCACGGCGGCCTCGCCGGGACCTCGCGGGGAGATCACGCCGGATGCGCCGAACGGGTGACTAGTCCTCTGTAGCTATGCGCAAATGGTCAGATCGCGCCTTCCCCTCACGGGCTGTCTCGCCGTACCGTCAACCCCGCATGGTTGCAGACGGTGACGAGGGGCGGGGCTGTTTCCGCTTCTCGCCACTCACCGTAGGGGGTTGGGTACGTGGACGTCGTGAGCACGACCGGAACATGGGCAGAGCGTGCTGCCTGCCGCAAGAGCGACCCGGACGCCTTGTTCGTCCAAGGGGCCGCCCAGAACAGGGCGAAGCAGGTGTGCCTGGGGTGCCCGGTGCGGACGGAGTGCCTGGCCGAGGCGCTCGACAACCGGACCGAGTTCGGGGTCTGGGGAGGCATGACCGAGCGGGAGCGCCGGGCCCTGCTGAAGCGCCGGCCGAACGTCCGCTCCTGGTCTCGACTTCTCCAGACCGCCAAGGCGGAGCACGAAGAGGCCGTCGGCATCGCCGCCGCGCCCGCCGTCCACTCCGCCTGACCGCCGACGGCCTTCCCCTCGACCACAGCGGACTCCGTGGACACGACCCCGGCTGGTCAGAGGGCCGCAGCCTGCTGCGGCTCCGGCCGGGTCACGCGGCCTTCGCCGACGCCAGGTCGTCGCCGATCGACCGCAGCCCGTCCAGGTCGTGCACGTCTCCCGGGCGCGCCGTCACCTGTGCGACGGGCACGGAGCGGTGGCCCGCGAAGAACCGTCCCGCGACGGCCTGCTCGCGCGTACGGCGCCGCATCCGCTCCGCGTGCAGACGGAGCAGGCCGGACGTGAGCTCATGGTCGTCGTCCTCCTCCAGCTGCTCGGCCGCCGCCATGGCCCGCTCGGCGGTCAGCGAGGGGACCGGTGACGTCTGGACGCGGTTGAGGACGAGCCCGGCGAGCGGCATCCCTTCCGTGGTCAGGCGGTCGACGAAGTAGGACGCCTCACGAAGCGCGTCGGGGTCCGGCGAGGCCACCACGAGGAACGCGGTCGCGTCGTCCTGCAGCATCCGGTACGTGGCCT
>JBKHWX010000233.1:0-17289 GCA_046566325.1 Actinomycetes bacterium
ACGCTGAGCGTCTCGAACGACCTTGGGGGGCCTACGGGTGCGTCGCGATGACTTTTGTAGCCTCGCAGCCCGTGACGACCCTCGTGCTCGCGTCGGCGTCGCCGGCGCGGCTGGCGACGCTGACGGCGGCGGGGGTGGAGCCCCTCGTCGTCGTGTCGTCGGTGGACGAGCCGGCGCTCGTCGAGCGCTACCGGGTCGCCGAGCCCGGGGACGTCGCCCTGCTGCTGGCGCGTGCGAAGGCAGAGGACGTCGGGGGCCGAGACGACCTGCCCGAGCAGGCCGTCGTCCTCGGCTGCGACTCGGTGCTGGAGATGGACGGCGAGGTCCACGGCAAGCCGGCCGACGCCGCCCAGGCCGTGGCGCGCTGGCGACGGATGCGAGGCCGGTCAGGAGTGCTGCACACCGGGCACTGGCTGGTCGACGAGCGGCAGGACGGCGGCACGGGCGCCACGGTCGGCGCCGTCGCCTCCACGACCGTTCACTTCGCGACGCTGACGGACGACGAGATCGACGCCTACGTCGCCACCGGCGAGCCGCTCCGGGTCGCCGGGGCGTTCACCGTGGACGGCCTCGGCGGTCCCTACGTCCGCGGGATCGACGGAGACCACCACAACGTCGTCGGGCTCAGCCTCCCTCTGCTGCGGGACCTGCTAGCGCAGCTCGACATCCGGTGGCACACGCTCTGGCATCCCTGAGGCCGACGCGATTCCCGCGAGTCCGCGCCCGACGCCGCCTACAGCAGCGTCGCCAGCGTCCGCTCGGGACGCCGGACCATGGCGACCAGCGACGGCGTGGCGACGAGCAGCGCGACCAGCGCGCCGACCGGCAGGGACCACCCGGCGACCAGCGCCGGTCCGGCGACGGCGAGGCCAGCCGACAGCACCGAGCTCGCCGCGACCGCGAGCGCAGCCACGGTCCGGCGGAACGACTCGAGCACGGCGACGACGAAGCTGACGACGCCGAACGCGCCCAGCCCGACGAGCAGCCGCGCCACGCTCCCCGCGGCGACCGAGCCGTCGTCCAGCACCGCGAAGGCGCCCCACGACAGGGCCGCCGTCCCGAGCACGAGCCGCCCCAGCGCACCCGCGACGAGCCGCCCGAAGAGCCGCGAGGGCACAGCGGCAGCAGCCAGGACCCCCGTCGCCGACAACGCGGAGACGAGCACGGTCCAGACGCCGTTCAGGTGCCGGGAGGCCCACACCCCGGCCAGCAGGGACGGCGCCAGCGCGAGCACGGGGAAGGGGCCGGGACCGGACCAGGCGACGGTCGGGTCCGCGACGATGAGGACCGCCACGATCCCGCCGCACAGGGCGGCAACGCCCGACCTGGCCCACGCCGTTGGAGGCGCGGACCGGGCCGACGACGTCACCACCGCCAGGGCGAGGAGCGCGCCGGTCACGACGCTGCTGATCAGGAGGAAGCCCGCGGCCGGGAGCCCCGCATGCAGGCACACGGTGGACAGGACGAGCCAGCCCGCGAACCCCAGGCCCCAGCGGCGCACCGTCAGCAGCATGCCGGCCACCCAGGTGAGCACGAGGACGCCGGCCAGGGCCGTGTCGGGACCGAGGACGAGCGCGACCGGCAGCCCCAGCAGGAGCATCGACGCGACGGCGAGGACGGGGCGGTCGCCGCGGAGGCGGGCGAGCCCCACCGACCCGCCGGTGAGGTAGCGCCGCCGGACGAGCCACTGCAGGGCAAGGGTGACCGGAAGCGCGACCTGCCACCCGGTGGCCACGGCGTCCCGACCGAACGCGGCGGACAGGGGCCCGGCCCATGCCGTGGTGGCGAGCAACGTGACCACGAGCCCGATGACCTCTCGGACCGCGGCGGAGCTGCCTTCGTCCTCGGTGGCGAGACGCCGGAGAGGCTGCCCTCGGCCTCCGGTGTGTCGCAGCACCGTCCCGCCGGCGACGGCGAGAGCCGCTGCCGGCACCAGGCCGCCCCACGCCTCGAGGGCCACGGACGCCTCCAACGCGTCCTGCGGTGGGCGGCCGAGGGCGGCCTGCACCCTGGCGGACGCCTGCCCGCTGCCGAGCCGGCCGGTCATGCCGCCGTCCCGCTCGACGCCCGCTGCGCCGTCCCGCTCGCCCGACGCGCGACCCGCGAACCGGCCGCGAGCCCGTGGAGCACCCGGCGGTACTCGCCGAGGCAGCGGTCCTCGCTGAAGAGCCGCGAGACGCGGGCGTGGCCGCGCATCCCCAGCTCCTCGGCCAGCTCGGGGTCCTCGAGCAGGGCGGCCACGCCGTCCGCGAGCCCGTAGACGTCGCCCGCAGGTGCGGTGACGCCGGCTCCGCGCATGGCGTCCAGCACGCCGCCGACGAGGGTGGTGACGACGGGGCGCCCCTGCGAGAGCGCCTCCAGGACGGACATCGGGAAGCCCTCCGAGATGCTCGTCATCAGGACGACGTCCGCGTCCCGCATCACACCGGTGGGGTCCGTCGTGGGCCCTTCGAAGCGGAAGTACGAGCCGAGGCGGAGCTCGTCGTGCAGCGCCCGGCAGCTCCGGGCGTAGGCCTCCTGGCCGCCGGGGACGGGTCCGTAGTGCAGGAAGGTCGCGTCGGGGACGCGACGCCGGACCGCCGCGGCGACCCGCAGCATCGTGGAGACGTCCTTGAGCGGGTCCAGCCGGCCGACGCTGACGACGGTGCGGGTGCGGGGCGCGGCGGACGGTTCGGCGGGGGTCGGCACGCCGTTGGGGATCGTCAGGACGTGCTCCGGCGGGACCCCCAGAGCCTCCTCCCAGGCGCGGTTCGCGTCCGCGACGGGCGTGACCAGGTCCGCCACCGAGTACGCGAGCCGGGTCAGGCCGCGTGCGAGGCGCGTGGCGACGAACCGCTGGGCCGGGGTGTCCGAGGACCGCACCGCCGCCAGGTAGGCCTCCCGGACGTACACGCCGTGCTCGGACAGGAGCACCGGCGTGCCCGAGAGCGCCTTGGCGACGACGGCGGGGATGCACGCCCAGCCGGCCGCGGTGACCAGCGAGACGTCGGTCTCGGGTACGGGGACGGCGGCCGTCCGGGCCACCCACGACAAGGTGCGGTAGAGGCCGATCGCGGTCGTCATGTCGAGGTCGGGCTGGTGGCCCACCCCCTCGGGCCGCGCGGACAATGCGTCGCGGAGGGCGTCCAGGTACCGGTTCCAGGCTTCTCTCGAGCGGAACGTCCGGTCGACGCCGGCCGGGTGCAGCGCGCACCAGACGAGCGCGTCCGCGACCTCGGTGGTGTCGCCGTCCCAGCCGACCAGGCCCCGGACGAGCGCGGCGGCGAGGTCGGGGTTAGCGCCTCGCTCACGCTCTCGGCGAAACTTCAAGCGTGAGTAGGCATGCGTGTCCCATAGCCTGACCGACGCCGCCAGGGTCGCGTTCTCCGGCAGGCGGAACGCCGGTGTGTCGACGTCGGGACCCGACAGGGCGCAGACGGACCACTCGACGTCCGGCAGCCCACGCAGCAGCAGGTCGCACCACGTGCTCACGCCCCCGACGACATAGGGGTAGGTGCCCTCGGTGACGAGAAGCACGCGGACACGACGTCCCGGCCCGTGCCCCGAGCCGTTTCCGGGAGCGGTCACGGGCGACGCTGGGTGGGAAGAGCGGAGCTGCGCTCGAACGCCTCGTCCAGGTCCGCGAGCTCCTCGTCGAGGTCGTCCAGACCGTCAGGACGTCCGTCGGTCGAGCGACGACCCGCCAGCACACGGCGGTCGACCTCGGACGACGGGACGCCGGTCACGAGCTGCCGCTCCAGCTGCGCGGCGGCCACCTGCAGGCTCTGCAGGACGTCGAGGAGCCCCGCGCGCAGGACCCGGGCGTGGACCAGCACCTGACGGGCGTCGTCCGCAGCCTCGGCCTCGTCGGCCTGGCCGGCGACCGCATCGACGTGATCGGACGCCAGGCCGTGCGCCTGCTCGGCCACCTCACCAAGAGCGGTCGGACGCTGACGATCGAGGCGCAGCGTCATGTTCTCGCGCTTGAGCCGGGCGATCTCATCGCGCAGCTCCGTCGCCTCGCTCCGATCCCGGCTGCTACGCAGCAGACGTCCAAGTCCCACGGTTCCCCCTCGAGTTTCCAGCGTTTGCCGTGCATGCCGGACTCCAACCGTAGAGCCGCCGACCGAGCGAACCTGCTCCACAACCACAGAGTCGCCCGTCCGGACGATTAGCCTCGTCTCGTTGTTACCCGACCGCGCGAAGAAGCCATGAGACATTCTCCATCGCCTCCATCACGACGCCGCCCCGCCGTCCTCGCCGCCTTGACGTTGGCGGTCGTGGCCGCAGTGGCGGGCTGCACGACCGGGACAGGCGGTGGCGAGGCTCCGCAGCACGCTTCTGCCAGCGGGACGACGAGCAGCCATCCGAGGACGACAGCGCACGGACAGTGGTGGAGCCCGCAGCCGGGGCAGCAGTGGCAGTGGCAGCTGAGTGACAAGGTCGACACCTCGGTCGACGTACCCGTCTACGACCTGGACTGGCAGACCCCGAAGAGCGTCGTGGACGACCTGCACAGGCAGGGACGTCGGGTTATCTGCTATGTCAGCGTCGGGACCTGGGAGGCGTACCGGGACGACGCGCAGGGGTTTCCCGAGGAGGTGCGCGGCCGCGCTCTCGAGGACTGGCCGGACGAACGGTGGCTCGACATCCGCCAGCGGGCCGTCCTCGCACCCGTCCTGCTGAAGCGGCTCGACACCTGCAGGGACAACGGTTTCGACGCTGTCGAGCCCGACAACGTCGATGCTTTCGCCAACGACAGCGGATTTCCCCTGACGGCCCAGGACCAGCTCGACTTCAACCGGTGGATCGCGGACGAGGCGCATGCCCGAGGCCTCGGTGTCGGGTTGAAGAACGACCTGGCACAGGTCCCGCAGCTGGTCGAGCACTTCGACTTCGCGGTCAACGAGGAGTGCGCGCAGTACGACGAGTGCGCCGAGCTGAAGCCGTTCGTCAGCGCGGGAAAGGCGGTGCTGCACGCGGAGTACGAGATGACCGCCGACTCATTCTGTGCCCAGAGCGGTCCCCCCGGCTTCTCGTCGATCCTCAAGCGTTACGACCTCGACTCCTGGCGCGTCACATGTCGCAACGGAAGCCCGGTCGGACGCGACTAAGAGTAGCCGTCTCGTCACGAACAGGTCCTCGCAGCCGCTATCCCGGCCCTCTCCGAACCGTTCTGCTCACGTTCTGTGTCCTGTCGTCCTAGCGTTCCGGTTACAACGGAACTCTCGGGGGAAGGACCCACATGATTTCGACTGCCCGCAGCGGGACTCGCGCAGGAAAGCGCCCGCCCTCCCGTAGACCAGGGCACGCAGGATCGGCTCGACGCCTGCTGGGAGTGCTGCTCTGCACCCTCCTGGCGGTGTCGTTCACCTCGCCGGCCGCTACTGCGGTTGCACCGCAGCGCGTCGCGCTGAAGGTGCTCGTCCTCACCAACAGCACGGCCGGCGGGAACCACAACGCGAGCGCGATCGCCACGCAGCTGGGGCGCGAAGGTGTGCCCTACGAGAATGTTGACCTCGCGACCGCGGGCAGGCCGACGATCGACCAGGCCTTCCTGGAGTCGGCTGACGGCACGGGCAAGTACCAGGGCGTCGTCCTGGTGAACCGCTCGGGCGCCGGCCTCTCCGCTTCGGAGCTGGACGCGCTGGCGGCGTACGAGGTCCGCTACGGCGTGCGGCAGATCAACGGGTACGACTGGCCCGGGGACGCCAAGGGCTTCGGCGCCGCGACGCCCGGCGCCGCCGACGGCGGAACGGTCCAGGTGACTGCTGCCGGTAGTGCCGCGGGTTTCGGCTACCTGCGCGGTGAGCTCACGGTGGACGACTTTGACCCGAACCTCGCGGAGTCCTGGGCGGGCTTCGCGCCGATCGCGACCGACCTGCCCCCCGGCGCCACCGCCACCCCCCTGCTGACCATGCAGAAGGGGGACGCGACCGGTGTTCTCGCCGGCGTGTACAGCGAGGGCGGCCGTGAGGAGCTGACCTTCACCGCCGCGTTCAACCCGGGCCAGCAGTGGTGGAACAGCATCGCCCACGGTGTCGTCACGTGGCTGACGCGCGGCGTCCACCTGGGGTACCAGCGCAACTACCTCGCCGTGCAGGTCGACGACATCTTCCTGCCCGACGGTCGGTGGAGCATTGACGGCAACTGCACGCCGGGCGACAACTGTGTCGATCCCAACATCAAGACGACCGATATCCGGATGACGGTGCAGGACGTCGACCACCTCGTCGCGTGGCAGAACTCCCACGGCTTCAAGCTCGACATGGTCTTCAACGCGGCCGGCACGCAGCTCCCGGAGCACCCGAACGACCCGCTGACGGCACGCTTCCTGCAGGTCCAGCAGGAGTTCCCCTGGATCAACCACACCTGGAGCCACCCCTACCTCGGCTGCATCCAGATCGCGCCGACCGTCCAGGGCCAGCCCTGGCACTGCGCGACGCAGCCGAACGAGGAGCCGCGCCAGGACGACGAGATCCCTGAGGCCGCGGACGGCGGCATCTACTGGGCGTCGAAGGATTTCCTTAAGCAGCAGATCCAGCAGAACATCGACTGGGCGACGAAGACCCACCACCTGACCGACTTCGACGCGAGCGAGATCGTGACCGGCGAGCACTCGGGGTTGCTCTCGCTGCCCGAGCAGGAACGTGACAACCCGTTCCTCGCTCCCGCTCTCGAGGAGACCGGGGTGAAGGTCCTTGCCTCCGACGCCTCGCGGGAGAACGCGCCCCGGGCCGTCGGAAGCGCCGTCACCGTGCCCCGCCACCCGATGAACATCTTCTACAACGCCGGCACCTACCAGGACCAGATCGACGAGTACAACTGGATCTACAACTCCAGGGACGCCGGCGGAAGTGGCATCTGCAACGACTTCCCTGCGACGACGACATGCATCCCGCCGCTTAAGGCAGGCACCAACGCTGAGGCCAAGGAGAGCTTCGAGAGCTACCTCGTGCCCATGGAGGTCCGCAACGCGCTGCGGTTCGTCCTCACGAACGACCCTCGGCCGTTCTACGCCCACCAGTCCAACCTGGCCGAGGACAAGATCCTCTACCCGGTGGTGGAGGGCGTGCTGAACCACTACCGCGCCACGTTCGACGAGTCCTCGGCTCCGCTCGTGCGGCTCGACCTCACCGGCCAGTCCAAGGCCCTGGAGCGGATGGACGCCTGGGACAGGACGAAGGACTCCGTCAACGCCTACGTCGACGCCACGGGAGTGCACGTGGCCGGCGCCCCGGGCCAGGCGGTGCCGCTGACGGTGCCGGGCGCGTCGACGGGCACGCCGGCCGAGCTGCAGCCCTACGGCGGCGAGCTCTCCGGCTGGATCAGCGGGCCCGCCACGGCCACCCCGCCGACCCCCGGTGCCGGCTACCTGCCCGCTCCGCCGGCCACCGTGCCGGGTGCTCCCGTGATCGGTCAGGTCACGGCCGGGAACGCCTCGGCGACCGTGGCGTGGTCGGCTCCGGTGTCCGACGGCGGTGCGCCCGTCACCGGTTACCGCATCGACGCGTTCACCTCGACGAGCGACCAGCCCGCCGCGACGGGAACCGCCACCTCCCCGGGCGACACGAGCCTGCGGCTCGACGGCCTGACCAATGGCACGGCCTACACGTTCACCGTGACGGCGACCAACACGGTCGGCGACGGCCCGGCTTCCGAGCGGTCCGCACCGGTCACGCCGATGACCGTCCCGGACGCACCCGTCATCGGGACGGCGTCCGCGGGCGACGCATCGGCAAGCGTCTCGTGGTCCGCTCCGGCGTCGAACGGCGGCTCCGCGCTCACCGGCTACACCGTCCTGGCACACCCGGCGGACGGCGGCGCCGCCCTGCGCACGGACGTCCCCGCTGACGCCACCACGGCACAGGTGACGAGCCTGACCAACGGCACGACGTACACCTTCACGGTGACCGCGTCGAACGCGGCTGGCAGCTCGCCGGAGTCGGCGTCGTCCAACTCGGTCACCCCTGCCGCGGTGGTGCCGCCCGCGACGGTGCCCGGCGCTCCGGAGAAGGTGTCGGCAACCGCCGGCAACGCGACCGCCACGGTGACGTGGACGGCGCCCGCCACCGACGGCGGCTCCGCCGTGACCGGCTACCTCGTCCGTGCCTACGCGGCCGGGAGCGATGCGCCGGTGACGACGGTCATCGCCGACTCGACCAGCGTTCCGGTGACGGGGCTGGAGAACGGGAAGGCGCACACCTTCGACGTCGTCGCGGTGAACGCGGCGGGCGAGGGGCCGGCGTCCGCCCGCTCGGACGCGGTGACGCCGTCCGCCCCGGCGACGGCGCCCAGCGCGCCGGCGGCACCCGAGGTGGCCGCGGGCGACGCACGGGTCACCGCCTCCTGGACGGCCCCGGACTCCGACGGCGGCTCGCCGCTGACGGGCTACGTCGTCACGGCCTACGCGGGCAGCGACACGAAGCCGGCCGCCTCGGTGACCACGGCCGCCGGAGCCACGCGCGCCGACGTCCCGGGCCTGAAGAACGGCACCGCTTACACGGTGACGGTCAAGGCGGTCAACGCGGTCGGCAGCTCGCCGGAGTCGGCACGCTCGGTCTCGGTCACGCCTCAGCCGCCTGCCACCGTGCCCGCGGCACCGGCTGCGCCGAACGCGACGGCCGGCAACGCGAGTGCGACGGTCACCTGGAAGGCTCCGGCCCGCGACGGCGGCTCGCCGCTCACCGGCTACGTCGTGACCGCGTACGCGGGGAGCAACGTCGCGACCACGCAGTCCGTCGGCGCCGCCGAGACGTCGGCGCTGGTGACCGGACTGACGAACGGCACCTCGTACCGCTTCACGGTGCGGGCAGTGAACGTCGTCGGCCAGTCCCCGGAGTCCGCGAAGTCGTCGGCGGTCACCCCGAAGGTGGTCAAGACGGCCCCGTCGGCACCCCTGATCGGCAGCGCCAGCGCCGGGCGCGCTGCGGCGACCGTGACGTGGGCACCCCCCACGACGGACGGCGGCAGCAAGATCACCGGGTACGTCGTGACGGTCACGCCGGCCACCGGCAAGGCCGTGACGAAGTCCGCGTCGGCGAGCGCCACCTCGCTGACGGTCACCGGGCTGACCCCAGGCACGAGCTACACGTTCTCGGTGGCCGCTCGCAACACCGTCGGCACGGGGCCGAAGTCGGCGTCGTCCGACGCCGTGGTCCCGACGGCGCTGTACGAGCTGCCCGGCGCCCCGACCATCGGGACGGTGAAGACCGGCTCCCGTGACGCGACCGTCACGTGGACGGCGCCCGCGAGCGACGGCGGCGCCCGGATCAGCGGGTACGTGGTGACCGTCTACCCCGAGGGCGGGAAGGCGTTCACCAAGAAGGCCGGCGGCAGTGCCAAGTCGCTGAAGGTGACCGGGCTGTCCCAGTCCACGCAGTACACCTTCACGGTCGCGGCGACCAACAAGGCCGACACCGGTCCGGCGTCGGACCGCTCCAACACGGTGCAGCCGGGCAAGACCGCCGGCAGCACCAACGCCGGGGTCGCGGCGATGTCGTCGGACGTGTCCGTCGCGGTCGACGTGGCCGGTGACGGCTCGGCGGGGAGCGGATCGGCCGGGAGCGGGAACGCGGCTGCCGATTCGGTCGCCGCGGCGTCGACGGCGGATGGTCAGGCCTCGGGTGCCGACGCCGCGGCATCCGAGGGCACGGCCGCCCCTGCAGGGACGGACCGTCAGAGCGTGCCGCTCGTCGCCGAGAACGTCAGCGCCCCCGCTCGGGACGAGACGGCCATGAGCCTCACCGTGGTGGCGGCGCTGGTGGTGCTGGCCGGCGCGGGACTCGCCCTCGCGAGGCGCGGGGTGGCCCTGAGGAAGGCCCGGATCGACCAGCGGTAGGACCCAGCTCGACCTGGGACCGACCTACAACAGGCCGGGCCGGCGCGACGACGGGAAGGGGCTGCTCAGCCCTCGCCCGCGACGTGCCGGCCCGGCTCGTCGTCGTCGGAGCCGCCGCCGACGAGCCGCTCGAACAGCGAGCGGTAGTGGACCATCGCGCGCCTCAGCTCCTCCGTGGTGGCGCTGCTGCCGGTCTCGTGCAGGCGGCGACGGGCGTCGGTCGCGGCGCGGTAGTCGCGGACGACGTCCGGGTGGTCGGCCGAGACCATGTCCGCCCGGGTCTCGAAGTCGTCGACCGGGTACCCGCGGTCGCGCATCACGTCGGAGACCAGCGAGTCGGCCTCGTCCACGGCGTGACCCGGCTTGTCGACGAACTCGCTCTGGACGCCGTCCCACCGGCGCAGGTACCGGTCCCGAGCGGCGGGCTCGAGCGGGCGGATCTCCAGCTTGTCGCGGCGCTCCTGCAGGTCCTGCAGCCGGCGCTGGGCCGCCCGCTCGTCGCCCGTCTCCTCGACGCGGCGGTCGTACTCGGGGCCGAAGCGCTCGCGGAGGGCCGAGGTCCGGTCGCGTCGCGTCCGCACCGCGACGAGCCAGAGCACGATCAGCAGGATGACCACTGCGATCGCGATGATGATCCAGACGGTGGTGCTCATACCGACCTCCAGGGGCGCCGTCCACGGGGTCTCCGGGGATGCGCTGCGTCGGTTTGATCATGCCTCCGTCGAGGCCGCACCGCTCGCCGAAAGGATCAGGCGCGGCCCCGCCCGACCGCTGCTCAGACCGGCGGGATCCCGCGGCGGCGCTCGCTGAACCGGCGCTCGCGCCGCGACGCGTAGCGCAGCCGCAGGACCAGCTCCGCGCGCAGGTCGTCCGGCTCCACGACGCCGTCCACGACCAGGTCGCTCGCGAGCCGCTCGAGGTCGACGTCCTCCTCGTACTCCTCCCGGCGGGCGGCGACGTACGCGGCCCGCTCGCCGTCGTCCTCGATCGCGGCGATCTTGTTGGCGTACACCGCGTTGACCGCCGCCTCGGGACCCATCACCGCGATCCGAGCGGTCGGCAGCGCGAGGCAGGCGTCCGGTCCGAAGCCGGGCCCCGCCATGGCGTACAGGCCGGCGCCGTAGGCCTTCCGCACGATCACGCTGACCTGCGGCACGGTCGCCTCCGACACGGCGCTGACCATCTTTGCGCCGTGCCGGATGATCCCTCCGCGCTCGACGTCGCTGCCGATCATGAACCCGGGGACGTCGGCCAGGTACACCAGCGGGATGCTGAACGCGTCGCACCACCAGATGAACCGCGCGGCCTTGTCGGCGCTGTCGGTGAACAGCACGCCGCCCTTCACTGCGGAGTTGTTCGCGACGATCCCGATCGTCTGGCCGTCCAGGCGGCCGAAACCGGTGACCAGCTCGGCGGCGAACAGCGGCTTGACCTCGAAGAACGAGTCGTCGTCCACGAGCCCGTCGATGACGTCGTGGATGTCGAACGGCTGGCTCTCCACCTCGGGGACGACGCCACGCGTCAGCGGCTCGGACGGAGCCTCCGGCAGGTAGCTCGGGGGCTGGTGCCGCCAGCTGACCGGCAGGTACGAGAAGAGCAGCTTGGCCTGCTCGATCGCGTCCTCGTCGTCCACCGCGAGCAGGTCGCCGCAGCCGGAGACGGTGCAGTGCATCCGCGCGCCGCCCATCTCCTCGAGCGTGACCTTCTCCCCCACCACCATCTCGGCCATCCGGGGGCTACCGAGGTACATCGAGGCGTTGCCCTCGACCATGATCACGACGTCGCAGAAGGACGGCGTGTAGGCGCCGCCCGCCGCGCTCGGGCCGAACAGGCAGCAGATCTGCGGGACCCTGCCGGAGAGCGCGACCTGGTTGGAGAAGATCCGGCCGGCCCCGCGCCGTCCCGGGAAGAGCTCGACCTGGTCCGTGATGCGGGCGCCGGCCGAGTCGACGAACCAGAAGAGGGGCAGCTCCTCGCGCAGGGCCGCCTCGGTAGCCCGCACGATCTTCTCGACGGTGCGCGCCCCCCAGGAGCCGGCCTTCACCGTGGGGTCGTTGGCGATCACCATCGCCGGACGGCCGCCGACCGTCCCGCGCCCGGTCACCACGCCGTCGGCGGGCAGTCCCTTGGCCATCGCGTTCGCGTACCGCCCGTCCTCGACGAAGCTGCCGTCGTCGAAGAGGAGCGCGACCCGGTCGCGGACGTAGAGCTTGTTCTGCTTCGCGAGCTTCTCGGCGCCCTTCGCCGGCGGTGCGGCGGAGGCGTCGTGGGCGGCCTGCAGCCGGGTGCGGACGTCCGCGACCCTCGGGTCGCTCGCGTACCGCTGCGTCGGGTGCTGCTGCCTCGGGTGTTGCTGCTGCCTGGGGTGCTGCTGCAGGGTCACTGTGCCGGCCTTCCTCCCGCTCGACGTCTGGGTCAGGCTGTCGGCAGCCCGAGGCCCCGGGCGATCACCATCCGTTGCACCTCGCTGGTGCCCTCCCCGATCTCCAGGATCTTCGCGTCCCGGTAGAACCGCGCGACGGGGTACTCCTCCATGAAGCCGTTCCCCCCGAACACCTGGGTGGCGATGCGCGTGGCGGTGACGGCGGCCTCCGTCGAGTAGAGCTTGCAGACGGCCGCGGCCTGCTTGACCTCGGCGAGCTTGCGCCGTCCGGCCGAGAGCTCGTCCTTGAGCCAGGCGGCCTTGTAGGTCAGAGTGCGTGCGGCCTCGACCATCACGGCCAGGTCGGCGAGCTGGAACGAGACGCCCTGGTTGGCCCCGATGGGCTTGCCGAACGCGACCCGGGTCTTGGCGTACTCCGTGCCGAGCTCGAGGCAGGCCTGGGCGAGCCCGACCGCGAGGGCCGAGATCGCGATGCGGCCGTCGTCCAGGGTGGCGAGGAACTGCTTGAAGCCGTCGCCGCGCCGTCCGAGAAGGTTCTGCTCAGGGACGCGGCAGCCGTCGAACGTGAGCCCGTGCGTGTCGGAGGCGTGCCAGCCGAGCTTGTCGTAGGCAGGCTCGACCGTGAAGCCTGGCGTGCCCGAGGGGACCATGACCGCGCTGATCTCGGCCGTCCCGTCCGGCTTCGTGCCGGTGCGGGCGGTGACGGTGACGACGGACGTCAGCGGGGTGCCCGAGTTGGTGATGAAGGCCTTGGCGCCGTCGAGGACCCACTCGCCGTCGTCCAGCCGAGCGCGGGTGCGGGTGGCGCCCGCGTCGGACCCCGCGTCCGGCTCGGTCAGGCCGAACGCGGCCAGGGCTCGGCCGGCGACGAGGTCGGGGAGGAAGCGGTCCTTCTGCTCCGCGCTGCCGAACGTGAGGATCGGGTTGATGCCGAGACCCACGCCCGCGGACAGCGTGATCCCGACGGACTGGTCGACCCGGCCGAGCTCCTCGATCGCGACGCACAGGGACGTGAACGCGCCGTCGTCCAGGCCCGCTCCGCCGTACTCCTCGGGAGCGACCAGGCCGAAGAGACCGAGCTCGCCCATCTTCGGCACGAGCTCGGCGGGGAAGTAGTGCTTGCGGTCCCACTCGGCGACGTGGGGGGCCACCTCGGCCTCGGCGAAGTCGCGGACGACGCGTCGGAAGTCCTCGTGCTCCGCGGACAGCTCGAACGACATGGACAGTCTCCTCGTGGGCGCACTTGACGTTTACGTAAACGTAAAGCAGGATCGCTCGCGTGGCAAGGCACCCGGAGGTCGGCCAGGCCGACCGGACGTGGACGATCGCGGAGATCGCGGAGGAGTTCGACGTCACCCACCGGACCCTCCGGTACTACGAGGCCAAGGGCCTCGTCAGGCCGGAGCGGCGAGGGACACTGCGCGTCTTCCACCCTCGCGACCGCGTCCGGCTCGCCCTCGTGCTGCGCGGCAAGCGCCTCGGCTTCCCGCTCGACGAGATCGCCACCATCGTGAACATGTACGACGAGACGCCGGGCGAGGCGGGCCAGCTGCGCTACCTGCTGGGCCAGATCGGGGAGCGCCGCGCGGACCTCGAGCAGCGCCGCGCGGACATCGACGCGGCCCTGGCGGAGCTGTCGACGCTGGAGCGGCGGTGCTCGTCCGAGCTGGCGGACCTCGAGCGCGCCGCTGAGCGTGCGTACGGCACCCACCCCACCCCTGTGCTCACCGAGTGACGCGTTGCTCACTCGATACACGGCTTCGTCACCGGAAGTGCTGCATCTAGTGAGCACGCTGCATTCGGTGAGCACGGGTGGCCGACCGAGGCGGAGAAGGCGTAGCCAAGTGCGGGCGCAACACGGATGTGACGCGGACGCGGCCTGACGGGTTGCGCCACGCGCTCTTACGCGACGACGCGCTGGACGAGCTCCCGGTCGCAGTTGCCGCCGGTCATGATCGCCGCGGTCACCGCTCCGGGGGGCCGGGCGGTGTCAGCCAGCAGGCCGGCGAGCGCGATCGCGCCGGCGGGCTCGGGCATGTGGTGGGTGCACTGCCACAGCAGCCGCATCGCCTGCTCGGTCGCGTCATCGCTGACCTGCACGAACCGGCCGGCACCGCGGACCATCACCTCGACGGCGTCCTCGTCCGGAACCCGGGTGGCGACGCCGTCGACGAAGGTGTCCGCCTCGGGCGTCGTGACCGGTCGCCCGGCCTGGAAGGAGAGGGCGTGGGCCGGGGCGCCCTCGGCGCCGACGGCGACGACCTCGGTGCGGCGGCCGAGCAGGCCGCGGACGTCGATGTTGGCACACAGCCCGGAGCCCTGGCCGACCGGCACGTAGACCACGTCGAGGTTCGGGGCCTGCTCGTGCAGCTCGGCGGCGTAGGTCGCGACGCCGGCGACCAGGTCGCGGTGGAAGGAGGGCACCATCTGCAGGCCGCGCTCGTCGGCGAGCCGGATGGCGTGCTCGCGGGCCTCCTGGAAGTCGCGCCCGTGGACGACGAGCTCCCCGCCGAACCCCTCCATCGCGGCGTTCTTGTCGGGGCTGTTGCCCTCCGGCACGACGATGGTGACCGGGATGCCGTGCGCACGGCCGGCGTAGGCCAGCGACTGGCCATGGTTGCCGCGGGTGGCGGAGATCAGGCCGCGCACCGGCTCTTCGGCGGCCAGCAGCCGGGCCACGTAGACCAGGCCGCCGCGAACCTTGAAGGCGCCGGTCGGGGTGGCGTTCTCGTGCTTGATCCAGGTCGGGGTGCTGGTGACCCGCTCCAGCAGCGGCCAGCGGTACGCCGGAGTGACCGGTACGTGCGGGCGCACGATGCGCACGGCGGCGTCCAGCTCATCGCGGGTGATCACGAGGCGAGCGTAGCCAGGGGCGCCCGCCCCGACTCTCGCCAGACGATGAACGACCTCAAGGGCTGCGATTCCCGCCATCTCGGCGTCCGCCTGAGCGGCAGTCGGTCGCTCGTTCCGACCGAGCCTGGCTCACCGGCACTCACCAGCAACAATCCGAACGGCTGAAGCCCTCTAGGCTCCCGCTGACTGCGACGCCTTCAGGCGCCGCATAGTGGGCGGTAGCAGCGACGAGCGGTGAGGTGGAGTTGCACATGGCAGAGCGGGTCATCACGAAGGTGCTCATCGCGAACCGCGGGGAGATCGCCGTCCGTATCGCCCGTGCGTGCGCCGACTCCGGCATCGCGTCCGTCGCCGTCTACGCGGACCCGGACCGTGACGCACTGCACGTCAAGCTCGCCGACGAGGCCTACGCGCTGGACGGCTCCACGCCGGCCGACTCCTACCTCGCGATCGACAAGCTGCTGGACGTCGCGGCGCGGTCGGGCGCGGACGCCGTCCACCCGGGGTACGGGTTTCTTGCCGAGAACGCCGGGTTCGCACAGGCGGTCCTGGACGCGGGGCTGGTTTGGGTGGGCCCCTCGCCCGAGGCGATCGAGGCCCTCGGCGACAAGGTCAAGGCCCGGCACATCGCCGAGCGGGCCGGCGCGCCTCTGGTCGCCGGGACGAAGGACCCCGTCTCGGGCGCCGACGAGGTGCTGGCGTTCGCGGACGAGCACGGCCTGCCCATCGCGATCAAGGCCGCGTACGGCGGCGGCGGACGCGGGCTGAAGGTGGCTCGTGAGCGGGACGAGATCGCGCACCTGTACGACTCCGCCGTGCGCGAGGCGACGGCGGCGTTCGGCCGCGGCGAGTGCTTCGTGGAGAAGTACATGGACCGACCGCGCCACGTCGAGACCCAGTGTCTCGCCGACGAGCATGGCAACGTCGTCGTCGTCTCCACCCGCGACTGCTCGCTGCAGCGGCGACACCAGAAGCTGGTCGAGGAGGCGCCCGCGCCGTTCCTCGACGACGCGCAGGTCGCCGAGGTGTACCGGGCGTCGAAGGCGATCCTGCGCGGGGCCGGCTACACGGGCGCCGGGACGTGCGAGTTCCTGGTGGGGCAAGACGGCACGATCTCCTTCCTCGAGGTGAACACGCGGCTGCAGGTCGAGCACCCGGTGACCGAGGAGGTCACGGGCATCGACCTCGTGCGGGAGCAGTTCCGGATCGCGAGCGGCGAGGCGCTGGGGTACGACGACCCGGAGATCCGGAAGCACTCGATCGAGTTCCGGATCAACGGCGAGGACGCGGGCCGGAACTTCCTGCCCGCGCCGGGCAAGGTCACCGTGTTCCGGCCGCCGGCAGGCCCCGGCGTGCGTCTCGACTCCGGCGTCGAGGCCGGGGACGTCGTCGCCGGCCAGTTCGACTCGATGCTCGCGAAGCTCGTCGTCACCGGCGCGACCCGGGAGCAGGCGCTGGAGCGGTCCCGTCGCGCGCTGGCCGAGTTCGTCATCGAGGGCATGCCGACGGTGCTGCCGTTCCATCGTGCCGTGGTGAGCGACCCCGCCTTCGCCCCGCAGGACGGGACGCCGTTCACGGTTCACACCCGCTGGATCGAGACCGAGTTCGCGGGCACCATCGAGCCCTTCGCCGGGTCCGTCGCGGGCGAGGACGCCGAGCCGGAGCAGCGGCAGCAGGTGGTCGTCGAGGTCGGCGGCAAGCGGCTGGAGGTGTCGCTGCCGGCCGGGCTCGCGCTGGGTGGCGGTGGCGCGGCCTCGGCGCCCGCGCGGCAGAAGGCCCCGAAGCGCACCCGCAGCGGCAAGTCCGCGGCGGCCACGAGCGGCGACGCGTTGACCTCCCCGATGCAGGGCACGATCGTCAAGCTCGCCGTCGAGGACGGCGCGACGGTCGCCCAGGGCGACCTCGTCGCCGTCCTCGAAGCCATGAAGATGGAGCAGCCGCTGACCGCCCATAAGGCCGGGACCATCACCGGCCTGAGCGCAGAGGTCGGCCAGACGATCGCGTCCGGCGCGGTGCTCTGCGAGATCAAGGACTGAGCGCACCCCCAGGCGGAGGTTCGCTGACGAAACCCCCAGGTTGGCGTTCGTCCCCCACTTCGTGGGAGGTGCCCCCAGACGAGACGGTTGCTGTGGCGCCGGAAATGCCGGGTTTGAACAGGCGTTTCGTCAGCGAACCTCCGCCTGGGAGGAGGCCGCCCCTACTTCCGCACGTGCAGACGCCGCGCGGCCTCGGC
>JBKHWX010000234.1:0-5051 GCA_046566325.1 Actinomycetes bacterium
CTCGGGGTCGGCGCCGGCGCCGAGGCCGCGGGTGAGCTCGCGGCCGACGTCCAGCTTGACGTCGGCGTCGCTCATCAGCAGCGCCTGCGCGTCGGTGTTGATGGCGATGAACTCCACGCCCTTCAGATCGACCTCGATCATCCGGTTGACCGCGTTCACGCCGCCGCCGCCGATGCCGACGACCTTGATGACCGCGAGGTAGTTCTGCGGTGCTGCCACGTCGGTTGCCTCTCCCTGGTGGGTGGTGCGGATGGCCTGACCGGGCCGGCCGCTGCTTGCCTTTCCCCTAGCCCGAGCTGTCTCGGAGAGGTGCGGGTCCTTCCCCAGACCCTCACCCTCAACTAGAGGGTTATAGTTATGTCAACTGCTTCGTGGCGCTGACGCTAGGCGGCGGTGCCGGCAAAGCCAAAGAGCCACGCCGCGCGCCGCAACTTTTTGGCTGCTGCCTGTCACGGGGCGTCGGCCAGGCCGAGGCGGACCTCACGTGCGGCGCAGACTGCGGTGGCGGGTACCGCTGCTCCCCAGGCGCCTGGGAGGCGACCTGTTACGTCAGGTCGCCGGGACCGATGTTCGTCCCGTTCTTGCGTCAAAATCTTTGTCCGTTACAATGCGGGGTGGAGCCAAATGGCCGCCGTCCGCCTCGGAGGCGGCCTTACCACTCCCGGCACGACCCGTTGCTCGACCCGGGCAGGCGCTGCTGCTGCCCGTCCTGGGCCTTCCGGCCACGACATTCGCCAACGAAGGCCCGCGGAACCTGGTCGGCACCGGGTTGGCCCGGGCACGACGGAAGGAACCCGATGACCGCGCTCTCCCGCCTGTACGCCGAGTACGGCCAGAGCCCCTGGCTGGACAACCTCAACCGCCCGTACCTGCGGGACGGCAGCCTCGAGCGTTTGGTCGCTGCCGGGATACGTGGCGTGACCGCTAACCCCACGATCTTCGCCAAGGCCATCGAGAGCTCGAGCGCGTACGACGAGCAGTTCGCCGGCATGGTTTCCGAAGGTCGCCCTGTCGAGGATGCCTTCTGGGAGCTGGTCGTTACCGACATCAACGCCGCCCTGGCCGTCTTGCGCCCGTTATACGACAACGCCGACGGGGTCGACGGGTTCGTCTCGGTCGAGGTCGCTCCCGAGCTTGCCCGCGACACCGGGGCCACCATCCGCGCCGCCCGGGGGCTGCACGAGCGGATCGACCAACCCAACCTGCTGGTCAAGATCCCGGCGACCGCCCAGGGCGTGCCGGCGATCGAGGCAATGACCGCCGAAGGCGCCAGCATCAACGTCACCTTGATCTTCTCCCTTTCCCGCTACGCACAGGTGGTCGAGGCCTACCTGAGCGGCCTGGAGGCGTTCGCCGCCGCCGGCGGGGACCTCGGCGGAGTGCACAGCGTCGCGTCCTTCTTCGTCAGCCGCGTGGACACCGAGGTCGACCGGCGACTCGAGGCGATCGGCACGGACGAGGCGCTCGGGCTGCGGGGGGAAGCCGCTCTCGCCCAGGCCAAGCTCGCCTACCAGCTCTTCACGGAGCGGTTCTCCGGCGAGCGGTGGCAACGTCTGGTCAGCCGGGGCGCGCACCCCCAGCGACCGTTGTGGGCGTCCACCTCGACGAAGAACCCTGCCTACTCCGACACCCGTTACGTCGACGAGCTCATCGGGCCCGACACCGTCACCACCGTGCCCGAGGCCACCATCGCCGCATTCGAGGACCACGGCGTCCTGGCCCGCACGCTCGACACCCGAGTGGAGCACGCGGCTGAGGTGATGCGACGGCTGACCAGTCTGGGCATTGACATGGACGACGTCGGCCTGACCCTGGAGGACAAGGGGGTGGCGGGCTTCCACGCCTCCTTCCAGCACGTGCTCGCTGCCCTGGACGGCAGGGCCCGACAGCTCACCCGCCGCTGACATGGACTGGGCCGGTCGGGGCGCTGTTCGGGCTGGTCGCCACGACCGCCCTGACCGGCGTGATGATCGCTGCCCAGATGGCGGGGCTGACCCGGCTGGACCTTCCGCTGGTGCTCGGCACGCTCGTCGATACTGCCGGGAGTCCACCCCCGCATGGCCTCGCACCGGGCCGGACCGGCCGGCACGGCCGTCCTGGAGCCGCCCGGACTGCTCGCCCTCGGCCCGACCAAGCGCAACGGCACGAGATCATGCAACGGATCTACGAGTGGTGAGAAGCCACAGACCTGGCCCGTCCTCCGGCCGTCGCCGGGCACACGGGGCTCATCCGCGCAGCAGGTCGGCGAGCACGGTCGCTTCGCTGATGTCGTGACGCCTGGCACCGGTCAACAGCGTCAACCTGTGGCCTTGCGCCAGCGCGCGCAGGTGCGCCAGCGCGTCCGCGCGCTCGGGCTCCTGCAACTCGGCCTGGTAGCGACGACTGAACTCCTCGAACTTGGCCGGATCGTGGCCGTACCACTTCCGCAGGGCCGTCGACGGCGCCACATCCTTGCACCACTCGCCCAGGTCGGCCTTCGCCTTCGTCAGCCCGCGCGGCCAGATCCGGTCGACGAGTACGCGCATACCGTCCTGGTCCTCCGGTTCGTCGTACACCCGGCGCACCCGTACGTCTAGCTTGCCCACCATGGCCACAGTCTCCTCCCGGTTCGGGTCGGCATCGTGACGGCGCGAGCGGCCCGAATCCACGTATGCCCGCAGCCCGCTTCCGCTGCATCATCTGACGCGGCGCCGCCTGGCACCCGCGTGCGCCACACCGTTTCGTCCGGTGGTGCCTGCTGCTCGCGTGCATCGCGTGCTCACTGCTGCCGGGTGACAGGAAGGTCGGGCGCGCTCACGTCGAAGACCTTCGCCTTGGTGGGCAGCAGGGCCTCGAGGATCTTCGCCTTGCGCGGCGACTCGTCCCCGCTCCCCCAGAGCACGGTCGCGCCGTTGTCGAGACCCAGCGTCACGCTGTCGCGGCTCGTCGCACCCGCGGTCGCGACGTGCGCGCGGAGCTCCGGAGGCAGCGAGTGCAGGACGGCGACGACCTCCTGTACGGTCCGAGCGCCGGCCGCGGCCACGTCGACCTCGACCCGGGGCAGCCCCTCCGGCTGCTCCGCTACCGACTCCAGCACCACGCCGTCCGAGTCGACGACCTGGAAGCCGCCGCCCTCGACCGGCACCGCCGCCAGCGGCACCCGCTCCGTCACGCGGACGTCCAGCGTGGACGGCCAGCTCCGCCCGACGTCCGCGGACCGCACGCCGTGGAGCCTCGTCACCGCCCTCTGCAGCGACGCGACGTCCACCCGGGCCAGGGGCCGGCCCTCGCTCGCCGCCACCGCAGCCCGCACCTCGGCCGGAGCGAGCCGGTTCGTACCGCTGACCTCGACGTGCCGCACCACGAGCAGGGGCGACGCCAGCACGACCCACGCGAGTGCGGCCAGCACCGCGACCGCGACCGCGCCGATGACCAGGGTCCGGCGCCGAAGGCGACGGCGGTGGGCGCGTGCCCGCTCGGAGAACCGGCGCATGAAGCTGGTGGAGACCACGGGCAGGCTCGGCCGACCGGACACGCCCGGTCCGACCGGGGAGCGCGGCCTCGCGGTCCCCGAGCCCCTGCCCGCCGCGTTCGCCCGCGGGGTCGCACCCGCCGGCGACGCCGCCCGGACGCCGGGACGGCCCGTCCTGTGCCGGGTCGGCGCGTCCGCTGCTGCCTCGTCGGCCCCCGCCCGCGGTATCCGTCGTCGCGCCGGAGATGTCGGCCGCCCGCTCACAGTCGCCCCCCGTGCCCCTCGCCCTGCGGTTCCCCGCGCTGCCCGCCGCCCTGCTCGACCGCGGCCCCGGCCCGGCCCTGCTGGCGCTCCTGCAGCAGCGCCAGCACCTCCCGTCCGATCATCGTGACGTCCCCCGCACCGACGGTCAGGACGACGTCGCCCTCGCGGGCGCGCTCCGCCGCGGCCGCGGGCACGGCCGACCACGAGGGGACGAACTGGACCGACTGCGCAGGAAGGGGCACGGCGTCCGCCACGAGCGCGCCCGTCACGCCCGGGACCGGGTCCTCGCGCGCGGCGTACACGTCCATGACGATCACCTCGTCCGCCCCGCCCAGGGCACGGCCGAACTCGGCGGCGAAGTCGAGGGTCCGGCTGTACAGGTGCGGCTGGAACACGACGACCAGCCGACCCGCGCCCGCCACCTGCTGCCCCGTCGCGACCGCCGCGGCCACCTTCGCGGGGTTGTGGGCGTAGTCGTCGAAGACCCGGACCTCGGCGGCCTGGCCCCGCGCCTCGAACCTGCGTCGGGTACCCGTGAACGCCTCCAGACCGTCCACCGCCACGGACTCGGGGACCCCGAGCTCCACCGCCGCCGTGTACGCCGCTGCGGCGTTGAGCACGTTGTGCCTCCCCGGCACCTGCAGCCTCACCTGCCGCAGCCGCCGTCCACCGTCGACCGGGACGAACGAGATGCGTCCCCCCTCCGGGCGGACGTCGACGACCCGGACGTCCGCCTCGCCCGACGCCCCGTACGTGCGCACGCGCTGTCCCGCCGCAGATACCGAGGCCGCCAGCGCCGCCGAGCCCTCGTCGTCCGCGCAGGCCACGAGCAGCCCGGACGGCGCCACGTTGGCCGCGAACGCCGCGAACGCCTCCCGCACCCGCTCGGCGGTGCCGTAGTGGTCGAGGTGGTCGGGCTGCACGTTCGTGACGACCGACACCTCGGGCCGGTAGACCAGGAAGGAGGAGTCGCTCTCGTCCGCCTCCGCCACGAACACCTCGCCGCTGCCCTCGTGGGCGTTCGTGCCCGCGCCGACGAGCTCGCCGCCGATCGCGAACGAGGGGTCCCAGCCGGCGTGCTGCAGGACTACGGTCAGCATCGACGACGTCGTCGTCTTGCCGTTCGTGCCCGCGACGGCGACCACGCGGCGTCCCTGCATGACGGCGTGCAGCGCCTGCGAGCGGTGCAGGACCAGCAGGCCCCGCTCCCGCGCCCGCACCAGCTCCGGGTTGTTGTCGCGGATCGCTGACCCCGCCACCACCGTCTTGACACCGTTGAGCCGGCTCGGGTCGAAGCCCACAGCCACGTGGCCGCCCACGGCTCGAAGCGCCGCCA
>JBKHWX010000235.1:0-3686 GCA_046566325.1 Actinomycetes bacterium
ACGGCTCCCGGCGGCGGCAAGACCGACTCCGGTGGGCAGTCCGGTGGACAGGCCGGCGGTGCCGGAGAAGCAGGCGCCGGCGACGTACGCCGGGATGGCACGGAGCGGCACGGCGGGAACAATGGCGAGGCGGCGGCTGTCCCCGGCGCAGCCGTCGTCCGCGGTCTCGGGGCGACGACCGTGCGCGTGGACGGCGCCGCCGCCGCGTACCCGCTCGGCCTGCCCGACGAGATGAAGGACACCTGGTGAACCCGGCAGAGGGAAGGCCCAGGAGGACCCTGGCGCAGCGTTACGAGGTCGGTGACGTCCTCGGCCGCGGCGGCATGGCCACAGTGCACCGGGGCCGGGACAGCCGGCTCGGTCGCCAGGTCGCCATCAAGATGCTGCGCCCCGACCTCGCACGCGACCCCGCGTTCCATGCCCGGTTCCGCCGGGAGGCGCAGTCGGCGGCGGCGCTGAACCACCCCTCGATCGTGGCCGTGTACGACAGCGGGGAGGACGTCGCGTCGGGCGCGGGTGGTGCAGACGAGCGCACGCCCTTCATCGTGATGGAGTACGTCGAGGGGCGGACGCTGCGGGACATCCTCCGCAGCCCGGGCGCCACGACCGCCCATCTCGCCGCGGGGCCGGACCAGCCCACCCAGGTGAGCGAGCCGCCGTCCCCGGTGGACACGGGCGGACAGCCTCTGGCCCGGCCGATGGAGGTCGGAGAGGCGGTCAAGCTGACCGCCGGCGTGCTGTCGGCGCTCGAGTACAGCCACCACGCCGGCATCGTGCATCGGGACATCAAGCCCGCGAACGTGATGGTCACCAGGAACGGTGACGTCAAGGTGATGGACTTCGGCATCGCACGCGCGGTCGCCGACTCCTCGGCGACGATGACCGCGACGCAGGCGGTCATCGGCACCGCGCAGTACCTGTCCCCCGAACAGGCACAGGGGGAGCAGGTCGACGCCCGCAGCGACCTCTACTCCACGGGCTGCCTGCTGTACGAGCTGCTCACCGGCCGACCGCCGTTCGTCGGGGACTCGCCGGTCTCGATCGCCTACCAGCACGTGCGCGAGGTACCGAAGCCGCCGAGCCTGCTCAACCCGAAGGTCCCGGAGGCCCTGGACCGCGTCGTGCTGAAGGCGCTCGCCAAGGACCGCGCGCAGCGGTACCAGGACGCCCGCAGCTTCCGCTCCGACCTGCTCGCCGCGATGGCCGGGCGGCCCGTCACCGCTCCCGTCGTGGGCGCCGCGGCGGCCACTGCCACGCACGTGCTTCCGCCTGTCGGTGCGGTGACGACGCCGGTCGGTGCGTACACGCCTGCCGGGGGCGACGTCGGCGCGACGACGGCTTTCGGCCGGGTGGACGACGCGGAGGCCGGCCGCAGCGGACGCGCGGCCGGCTATCTCGGCCTCACGATCGCCGTCCTCGTCGTGCTCGCCCTCGTCGGGTTCGGCATGTGGCAGCTGCTCGGACGCACCGCGGCGGGCGCCGACGTCCAGGTCCCAGGCGTGGTGGGTCTCGACCGTGCCGCCGCCAAGTCGGCCATCGAGGGCGCGGGGCTCACCTACGCCGAGGGGAATCCGGTCAACGACGACGCCCAGCCGAACAGCGTCGTCTCGCAGAACCCGACCGCGAACACGAAGGTGCCCGAGAAGAGCAGGGTCACGGTCGTCCTGTCCCTCGGGCCGAGCGAGATCGACGTTCCCGACACGACCGGCATGACGGAGGCGGCCGCGCGGGCGGCGATCGAGGGGGCCGGTCTCGTGGTCGGCAACGTCACCCAGTCCGACTCCCCGGACGCCCCGCGAGACACCGTCATGTCCACGAAGCCGAGCGCGAGGACCCAGGTGTCCAAGGGGACGAGCGTGGACGTGGTGCTGTCGACGGGCCAGGTCGCGCTGCCCGACCTGACCGGCCAGACGACGCAGCAGGCCCGACGCACGCTGCTCGACCTCGGGCTGGAGCTGCAGCTCACCTACCAGGCGAGCGACGCGCAGCCCGACACGGTGGTCTCGCAGGACCCGGCACCGGGCAAGGTGCCCCAGGGCAGCACCGTCAGCGTCGTCGCGGCTCAGGCCGCGCCGACGGGGACCGAGACGACCCCGGCTCCGACCGGGGGCACGCCGAGCAGCGAGCCGACGGCAACTCCCTGAGCGAGGCTCGCTCGCGAGAGGCGAGGGTGGCGGCGTCGAGAGGGCCTGGCGGAGCCTGGGTCAGCGCGTGACGAGCGGAGCGAGGCCCGCGGAGCGACCGACGGCGCCGTCGTCCCCACAGACGGCGAGCCAGTTCGCGAGCAGCCGGTGCCCGCCCTGGGTGAGCACCGACTCGGGGTGGAACTGGACGCCGTGCAGCGGCAGGTCGCGGTGCTGCAGTCCCATCACCACGCCACCCTGGGTTCGGGCGGTCACCGCGAGTACGTCGGGGACGGTCTCGGGGACGACGGCCAGGGAGTGGTAGCGCGTCGCCGTGAACGGCTCGGGGAGCCCCGCGAGGACGCCCTCGCCCTTGTGGTGCACCTCGCTGGTCTTGCCGTGCATGAGCTCTTCGGCGTGCGTCACCGTGGCCCCGTAGACCTCGGCGAGCGCCTGGTGGCCGAGGCAGACGCCGAGCAGCGGCCGTTCGGTCGCCGCGCAGTGCTCGACCATCGCCGTGCAGACGCCCGCGCGGGCCGGCGTACCGGGACCGGGCGACAGCAGGACGCCGTCGACGTCGTCCGCCGCCTCGACCGGAACCTCGTCGTTGCGCACGACACGGCACCGCGCACCGAGCTGCTGCAGGTAGCCGACGATCGTGTAGACGAAGCTGTCGTAGTTGTCGATGACGAGGATGTCCACACCCGAGCCGCCGGATCCGCCGGCGCTGCGAGCGTCAGAACCGGGCACGTCAGCTCCCCACCGTGTTGTCGTTGAACGGCATGTGCGGCGCGATCGCCGGGAACAGTCACTGGAAGCACACGGCGACCACGGCGAGCACGACCACGATCGCGATGATCGCACGCACCGGTACGGGGCCGGGGAGGTGCCGCCAGATCCACGAGTACATCGGTCCTTCTTCCGTGCTAGCGCGTGAGGGTCGTGCTGGTGAGGTGGTGCGTCGCGTGCGTCGGCTCGGGTGCGCTCACCCGGCCTGGACACTTCCGGCGGAGGCGGCGAGCTCTGCGGGTGGACCGGCGCTCTTGGGCTGCCAGTGGTCGAGAACCGCGTGGACGACGAACCGTTCGCGTGCCGAGTACATCGGGTGGCACGCGGTCATCGTGAGGAGGCGCTCGGTCGGCTCCGCGTCCGGTTCCTCGGGCACCGGGTCGACCACGTCGACCCGGTTCGGGGTCACGACGAGGTTCGAGCGCATCCGGTAGACGTACCACGCGTCAGCCGTCTCGACGATGATCTGGTCCCCCTGCCGCAGCTCCGCGATGTCGTGGAACGGGCGGCCGTACGTGACCCGGTGGCCGGCGAGCGCGAAGTTGCCGACCTCGCCCGGCAGCGCGGAGCTCGGGTAGTGCCCTACACCCCGCGCGAGCAGGTCGAGCGAGGTGCCCTGCAGGATCGGCCGCTGGTAGTCGGCACCGAAGCGGGGCACGTGCAGGATCGCGAACGCCGCGCCGGCGCCGGGAGTGCCAGCCGGTACAGGCGGCTCGCCGAAGTCGACCGGTTGGGCCGGCGCCGGCGCGAGCGCGCCCTGCTGCGGGGGCGTCT
>JBKHWX010000236.1:0-47286 GCA_046566325.1 Actinomycetes bacterium
GTTGCAGGTCGGCGGCGGCGAGAGCCCGGCCCGCGAACCCCCACAGCACGGTCCGCAGCTTGGGCTCGTCGTGGAACGTCAGCCCGTGGTCGACGCCCACCACCCGGCCGCCGGGTGCGGCCAGCAGGTGGCCCGCCTTGCGGTCGGCGTTGTTGACGACGACGTCGAAGGCCGCGACCGTGACGAGACGCTCGTCGTCCGCGTGCACCAGGCAGACCGGCTCGCCGTCCACGCCGTAGGCCTCCATCACCGGCAGCCAGCCGTCCGGGACGGTGTCGGCCGGCACGACGTCGACGAGGCCGGCCGTGCTCTCCGCCATCGGGACGACGGCCGTGTAGCGCCGGCCCCTGCGACGCACCTCGACGTCTTCCTCGTCCTCGTAGCGCTGGTCGTCCTCGTAGCGCTGGTCGTCCTCGTCCGGCTCGTCGTCCTCGTCCGGGTCGTCGCCGTCGCCCTCGGCGTCGTCGTCCGGCTCCGGCTCGACCCAGAGCTGGAGGCTGCCGAGGCCGAAGGGACCGTCGCGAAGCACGGTCGGCGGCACGACGTCGAACTCGCCGGCGACGGACACGCGGTAGGCGGCGACCTCCCGGCGGGCGAGCGTGCGGTCCGGGAAGTCCCAGAGGGGACGCTCTCCCGCGACCGGCTTGTAGACGCACGCCGCTGTCGCGGCGCGGTGGGTGACGACGGCGTACAGCGTCGCGTTGGACGCGCTCACGAGGCGCCCCTTCACCTCGACGGTCCCCTGCTCGAGGAGCTCGAGTGCCCCGTCCTCGGTCAAGGTGTTGCCGGCGAGCGTGCGCCAGCGCGGGACGGCGCCCGAGAGGGTGGTCAGCGGCGATACCCGTTCGCTCGCGGGCACACGTGCCCCTCGGGGTCGAGCGGCCCTGCGCAGAACGGGCAGGGCGGCCGACCGGCGGCGACGAGCGCGAGCGCCCGCTTGGCGAAGGCGCGCGCCACGACGCCCGAGATCGCCACGCGCAGCACGGACCGGGAGTCGTCACCACCGGCCAACGCCTCGGCGAGGGCCTCCGGGTCCTCCTCCTCGGGGTCCTCCCCAACCTCGAAGCACTCGATCACGACCAGCTGCCGGTCGCCGTCCCAGCTGAGGCTCATCGTCCCCACCCGGAACTCCTCCTCGATCGGGCTGTCCATCGGGGCCGTGTCCTCGGCGTCGGCAGGGGTCATCGCCGGGACCGGGGCGTTGCCCCCCGACCGCCTGACCACCTCGTCCAGCAGCTCGTCGACGCGTTCGGCCAGCGCGAACACCTGCTGCTTCTCGAGGGCGACGCTCGTCAGCACCGGCGCGGTCGCCCCCGCCGGCACCCCCTTCGCCTGCAGGAAGAACGTCCGCCCCCCCGGTGGCCCGACCGTGCCGGCGACGAACCGCTCCGGCGGGTCGTAGTCGAAGACCTGCGGCATCCCTCGACCCTACCCAGCGCCTCCGCCGACAACCGCGTCGGACGTCGGGCGACGCCGGCTCCTGCGCCTCGGCGGCAGCAGGGAGTCGACGGCCCCCCCCGAGTCGTTCGTCCGCAGGACAAACTGCCGCAACGGGGTGTACCGGACGACGGACACCGAGCACGGGTCGACGACGAGCCGCTGGAAGGAGTCGAGGTGCATCGCCAGCGCATCCGCCAGCACGGACTTGATCACGTCGCCGTGGGAGACGGCCACCCACACCGCGTCCGGCCCGTGCTCGGCCGACACCTTCTCGTCGTGCCGCCGGACGGCGTCCACCGCCCGGTTCTGCATGGTCCGCAGCGACTCCCCCTCCGGAAAGGCGGCGGCCGAGGGGTGAGCCTGGACCACCCGCCACAGCGGCTCTCGTGCCAGCTCCTTCAGGGGACGGCCCGTCCAGGCGCCGTAGTCGCACTCCGCGAAGGACTCGTCCACCACGGGCAGGGGCCGCGGGCGCCGCTTGGTCCCGCCGGTTCCGGCGATCGCAGCCGCCGTCTGCTGGCAGCGGATCTGCGGGGACGTCACGATGACGGCGACGGGCAGGTCCGCGAGCCGTGCGGCAAGGCTCTCCGCCTGCCGCCTGCCCTCGTCGTCCAGCTCGACCCCCTCCGAACGTCCCGCAAGCACGCCGCCGGTGTTCGCTGTGGTCCTCCCGTGACGGACGAGCAGCAGGGTGGGCACGTCTGAACGATAGACGCGGGGCGGGTCGCGGCCTGGCCCGGCGTCAGGCGCGTAACGCCGCGGCTACCGAGCCTGCAAGGCTACCGAGCGTGCAGGACGCCGGCCCCCAGCAGCCCGAACAGCGCGAGGGCCAGGGCGATCCGGTAAACGACGAACGGCTTGAAGTCGTGCGTCGAGATGTAGCGGAGCAGCCAGGCGATCACCGCGTAGCCGATGAGGAACGCGATGACGGTGGCCAGGGCGATCTGCCCCGACGACGCGGGGGACCGGGCCGCGCCCGACAGCTTGGCGACCTGGAAGAACCCCGACCCGAGCACCGCGGGGATCGCGAGCAGGAACGAGTACCGGGCCGCCGCCTCGCGGGTGTAGCCCATCAGCAGGCCGGCCGCGATCGTGCCTCCCGACCTCGAGACGCCGGGCACCAGGGCCAGGCTCTGGGCGAGCCCGTACAGGACGCCGTCCCTCCACGTCAGCTCGTCGAGGGTGAGCTTGTTGCGCGCGTGGCTGTCCGCCCAGCCGATCACCAGGGCGAAGACCAGCAGCATCGTCGCGGTGATCCAGAGGTTGCGCAGCGGTCCTTCGACGAAGTCCTGCAGCACGAACCCGAGCCCGCTGATCGGGATGGACCCGACGATGACCAGCCAGCCCATCCTGGCGTCCGGGTCGTCGCGGGGCGCCTTGCCGACGAGGGCCAGGCACCACCTGGTGACGATGCGGACGATGTCACGCCAGAAGTAGGCGAGGACGGCCGCTTCGGTCCCGAGCTGGGAGATCGCCGTGAACGCGGCCCCCGGGTCGTCCCCACCGAAGAGCTGCCCCACGATCGACAGGTGCGCGCTCGACGAGATCGGCAGGAACTCGGTGAGCCCCTGGACGACGCCGAGGACGATCGCTTCGAGCCAGCTCATCGGCCGGCGAGCCCGCCCGCGTCGAGCTGTTCGGCGACCGTCCGCAGGACGGCGAGGCGCCCGTCGGGGTCACCGGCGTACGGCGAGACGTTCAGCGTCGTCACGCCGGCCTGCGCGAAGGCCGACAGCCGGTCCCCGATCCGGTCGGGCGGTCCGAGCAGGGAGGTGGCGTCGACGAACTCGAGCGGGACCGCCGCCGCGGCCTCCCGGTGCCTGCCCGTGAGGTAGAGGTCCTGCACCAGGGCCGCCTCCTTCTCGAACCCCATCCGGCAGGCCAGCTCGTTGTAGAAGTTCTGCTCGCGGCTGCCCATCCCCCCGACGTAGAGGGCGCAGTACGGACGGACGGCCTCGGCCGCCTGCTCGACGTCGTCCGCCACCGCGACGGGGACGGTGGGCACGACGTCGAACCCCTCCATCACGTCGTCCGCGTCGATCCGAGGGTCGCCCGCGACCCCGGCCTTGCGTCGTCCCTCCCGGACCGTGTCGAGCAGCTGACCGCTGTGCTCCGGGCTGAAGAAGAGCGCCAGCCACCCGTCGGCGATCTCGCCGGCCAGCTGGAGGTTCCGCGGGCCGATGGCGGCGAGGTAGACCGGGATCGCGGGTCGCACGGGGTGCACGGTCAGCCGCAGCGCCTTCCCGGGGCCGTCCGGCAGCGGCAGGGTGATGTGCCGCCCCTCGTACCGCAACGGCTTTCGAGAAAGCGCAAGGCGGACGACGTCCACGTACTCGCGCGTGCGGGCGAGCGGCGCGTCGAAGCGCACGCCGTGCCAGCCCTCCGACACCTGCGGCCCGGACACGCCGAGGCCCAGACGAAAACGACCCCCGGACAGGGAGTCGAGGGTGGCGGCGGTCATGGCCGTCATCGCGGCCGACCGGGCCGGGATCTGCAGGACGGCAGCCCCCACCCCGATGCGCGTCGTCCTGGCGCCGATCCACGAGAGCACCGTCACCGCGTCCGACCCGTACGCCTCGGCCGCCCAGCAGACCGAGTACCCGAGCTCCTCGGCCGCCCGTGCCAGCTCCACGCCGTCCGCCGGCGCCGACCCGGGCCCCCAGTAGCCGAGGTTCACACCAAGCTGCATGGCTGGTGAGCCTATCCGCGTCCCGCTCAGGCGCTGGACGACGTCTGAGGGCGTGGCGCGCCGTCCCGCTCGACGTCCTCGACCTCGATCTCGTCGGTGTCGTCCGCGCCTTCGTCGTCGCCTTCGTCGTCGAACTCGTCCTCGTCGAGGTCGTCGAGGTCGTCGTCGTCGACGTCCTCGTCATCGTCGTCGCCGTCGTCCTCGTCGCCGTCGTCCTCGTCGCCGTCGTCCTCGTCGCCGTCGTCCTCGTCGAGGTCGACGTACTCGACGTCGGCGTCCTCGCGCTCGTCCTCGACGTCGTCGTAGAGGACGAACGGCGTGATCTCGTCGTACGCCTGGTACAGGGCCTCGTCGTAGCTCTCGAAGGCGTCGGCGAGGGCGCGGTACGCGGCCTCCACCCCGGGGTCCCGCTCGCCGCGGCGCTGCTGAGCCGCCGCCAGGTGCTCCTCGAGAGCCGCGATGAGCCGGTCGAGCGAGACGCGCGGGTCGGTGCTCATGCGACGACGGTAGCGGTCCGCGGCAAGGCTTGGACACGGGGCAGAATTGGGCCGATGGACGACCGCTACGAGTACCGGGTCCTGACTCTGCCGCGCGGAATGACGCGGAGCGAGGCCCGCCAGCTCCTCACCGAGCATGCGGAGTACGGCCGTTGGGAGCTGGCGCGGGTCCTCCTCTATATGGGAGGTGCCCGCAGGGTCTGGCTCCGCCGGCGGATCCTGCGGGTACAACGGTCAATATGAGCGAACCGGGACGGTTTGCGTGACACGGGATCGTGTCGCAGGCACTTCCCTGGCGAGGTCCTTTCCCCGGGTCTAGTGTCGCGATCACCCGCCTGGAACCGCGACGTGGAGGTCAACGTGGACCTTTTGCGCACGAAGAGCGTCGAGCAGTCGATACGTGAGACCGACGAGCCCGGCCACAAGCTGAAGAAGAGCCTGACCGCGTTAGACCTGACGGTATTCGGCATCGGCGTCATCATCGGGACCGGCATCTTCGTCCTGACAGGACAGCAGGCCGCTATCAACGCAGGGCCTGCCGTCGTCCTGTCCTTCCTGCTGGCGGCGGTGGCCTGTGGGCTCGCCGCGCTCTGCTACGCGGAGTTCGGGTCGACCGTCCCCGTCGCCGGGAGCGCGTACACCTTCTCCTACGCCACCCTCGGTGAGTTCGTGGCCTGGATCATCGGATGGGACCTCGTCCTGGAGCTGGCGCTCGGAGCAGCCGTGGTCGCGCGTGGCTGGTCGGCCTACCTCCAGACGCTGCTCGGCCTGCCGGACTGGTTGGCCGGTGACAAGGCGGTGCCCGACATCGGTGCGATCTTCATCGTCGCGGTTCTCGCAACGCTCGGCGTGGTCGGCACGAAGCTGTCGAGCCGGTTCACTGCGATCCTCGTCGCCATCAAGCTGGCCGTCATCCTGCTCGTCATCGTGCTCGGTGCGTTCTACATCAAGACCGAGAACTACTCGCCGTTCGTGCCGGCGGCCCAGTCCCCCGCCGGGACCGAGCACGCGGGCATCATGCACCAGCCGCTCATCCAGGTCATCTTCGGTCTGCAGCCGCAGGTGTACGGAGTCTTCGGTGTGGTCGCCGCGGCGTCCGTCCTGTTCTTCGCGTACATCGGCTTCGACATCGTGGCGACCGCTGCCGAGGAGACACGCAACCCCCAGCGTGACGTGCCGCGCGGCATCATCGGCTCACTCATCATCTGCACGATCCTGTACATGCTGGTCTCGGCCGTGATCACCGGCATGGTGAAATACACGGACCCGAGGCTCAACAGCGCCGACCCGCTCGCCGAGGCGTTCGCCACCGTCGGCAACACATGGGCGGCGAAGATCATCGCGCTGGGTGCGGTCTGTGGCATCACGACCGTGATCCTCGTGCTGCTGCTCGGGCAGAGCCGGGTGCTGTTCGCGATGTCACGCGACGGGCTGCTGCCAACCGGGCTGGCCAGGGTCCACCCGCGTTACGGAACGCCGTGGCTGATCACCGTCGTGACGTCCATCTGCGTGGCGATCCTCGCCGGGTTCGTGCCACTTTCCAAGCTGTCCGAGCTGGTGAGTATCGGGACGCTTTTCGCCTTCGTAGTCGTGTGCCTCGGTGTGATCATCCTGCGCCGCAAGCGGCCAGACCTGCCGCGCGCCTTCAAGACGCCCGGCGTCCCGTGGCTGCCGATCCTCGCGATCCTCGCCTGTGCCTGGCTGATGCTGAACCTGCCGCTCGACACCTGGCTGCGGTTCGTCGTCTGGATGGTCGCGGGGCTCCTGATCTACTTCGTCTACGGCGCACGGCACAGCCGCCTGGCGCTGGCTCAGCGGCTGACCTCGGAGGAAGACAGGCCGAGCCGCCCGTCAGCAGGACGATAGGAGACGGTCGAGGACGCGGGTGCCGAACCGGAGCGCATCCACCGGCACCCGCTCGTCGACCCCGTGGAACAGGCCCGCGAAGTCGAGGTCGGCGGGTAGCCGCAGCGGCGCGAAGCCGAAGCCGCGGATCCCGAGGTCGCTGAACGACTTGTTGTCCGTTCCCCCCGAGAGGCAGTAGGGCAGCACGCGTGCCCCCGGGTCCTCGGCGAGCAGCGCGGCGACCATGGCGTCCTGCAGGGTGCCCTCGAAGGGGACCTCGAGGGCGACGTCCTGGTGCGCGATCTCGACGTCGACCCCCTCGCCGGCGAGCCGCGTGATCGTGTCGAGCAGCTCGTCGTCCCGGCCGTTGAGGAAGCGGCAGTCGACCAGCGCCTGCGCCGAACCGGGGATCACGTTGTGCTTGTAGCCCGCCTGCAGCACGGTCGGGTTCGCGGTGTTCTGCAGGGTCGCGCCGACCCAGCGCGCGGTCGTCCCCAGCCGGCTCAGCAGCTGCTCCGGGTTGTCCGGGTCGAACTCGACCCCGGTGATCTCCGTGACGCCGTCGAGGAAGGCTCGGACCGTGGGGGTCAGCTCCAGAGGCCATTCGTACGTCCCGATCCGGGCGACGGCCCGGCACAGCCGCGTGACGGCGTTGTCCGTTCCGACCTGGCTGCCGTGCCCGGCGCGTCCGGAGGCGACGAGCCGCAGCCACATCACCCCCTTCTCGGCGGTCTGCAGCAGGTAGCACCACTGCCCTTCCAGCTCGATGGAGAAGCCGCCCACCTCGCTGATGGCCTCGGTGACGCCCTCGAACAGGTCGGGCCGGTGGGTGACGAGGTACTTCGCGCCCTTGACGCCGCCCGCCTCCTCGTCGGCGAGGAACGCGAACACGAGGTCGCGGGACGGCCGTCGGCCCTGCCTCACGATCTGCCGCAGGACCGCCAGCAGCATCGCGTCCATGTCCTTCATGTCCACCGCGCCGCGTCCCCAGAGGCAGCCGTCCCGCTCCTCCCCCGCGAACGGGTCCACCTGCCAGTCCGCAGCGTTCGCGGGCACGACGTCCAGGTGACCGTGCAGCAGCAGGCCGCCGGGTGCGGCGTCCCGGCCCTCGCCGCCCTCCCCACCTTCGAGACGGACGACGACACTCGCCCTCGTAGGCTCGCTCTCGACGAGCTCGGGCTCGAGACCGACCTCGGTGAGCAGGCCCATGACGTACTCGGCAGCTGCTCGCTCCCCCGGCCCGGAGGAGTCGCCGAAGTTGGAGGTGTCGATCCGGATCAGGTCCCGGCAGATGTCCACGACCTCCGACTCCGCGGTGATCGGCGTTCCGTCTCGGGGACCGGGCTCGGCGCTCATTTCGGCAGGCTAGCGAGCGCGGCGCCAGGGTGGGGTTGCGGTAGGAACGCCGTGAGCGAGCTGGCGTGCACCGTCGTCAGGCAACGAGCCGGCACTGGGCCGGCAGTGAGGAGCTGGCCCCATGGGGAACACCCCGAACCCGCTCGAGGAGCTCTCGCTCGACCATCTCCGGGCGAGGACCAGCATGAAGTGGAGCGCCCACCCCGCCGACGTCCTGCCGCTCTGGGTCGCGGAGATGGACGTGAACCTGGCGCCACCCGTCGCCGAGGCCCTCAGGACCGCGATCGACACCGGAGACACCGGCTATCCCGCGGGCACGCGGTACGCCGAGGCCCTCAGCGGCTTCGCCGCACGCCGATGGGACTGGGGCGGTCTGGACGTCGACCGGAGCGCGATCGTCCCGGACGTCATGATGGGCGTGGTCGAGGCACTGCGACTCGTGACGAGGCCGGGCGACGCGGTGGTGGTCAACTCCCCGGTCTACGCGCCGTTCTACGCCTTCGTCTCGCACGACGGCCGGCGAGTGGTGGAGGCTCCGCTGGGCGAGGACCTGCGCATCAGCCTGGAGACCCTGGAGTCGGCGTTCCGGCAGGCACGTGCCGTGGGTGGCCACCCGGCCTACCTGCTGTGCAGCCCCCACAACCCGACCGGCACCGTTCACACCGCGGACGAGCTCCGCGTCGTCGCGGAGCTGGCCCAGCGCTACGGCGTCCGGGTGGTCGTCGACGAGATCCACGCGCCGCTGGTCCTGCCCGGCGCCTGGTTCACCCCCTACCTCAGCGTGCCCGGCGGCGAGGACGCCTTCACCCTCCTGTCCGCCTCCAAGGGCTGGAACCTCGCCGGGCTCAAAGCCGCCCTGCTGATCGCCGGACCCGGAGCGGAGGCAGACCTACGCCGTCTGCCGGAAGAGGTCAGCCACGGCCCCTCGCACCTCGGGATCATCGCCCACACCGCCGCCTTCCAGCACGGTGGAGCATGGCTGGACGCCCTCCTCGGTGGCCTCGACAGCAACCGCTCCCTGCTCGGCGACCTGCTCGCCGAGCACCTCCCCGCCGTCCGCTACACGCCACCCGAAGGCACGTACCTCGCCTGGCTCGACTGCCGCGCCCTCGGCATCGACGAGGGCATCGACCAGGACGCGGCCGGTGACGGGCTCGCCGTGGTCTCCGACCTCGCCGGCCCGGCCCGCATGTTCCTCGAGCGCGCCAGGGTCGCGCTCAGCTCCGGCCACGTCTTCGGCAGCGGCGGCGAAGGGCACGTCCGGCTGAACTTCGCGACCTCTGCCGCCGTGCTGACGGAGGCGGTCTCGCGCATGGGCCGCGCCGTGGCGAGCCTGAAGCACGCCTCCCTTCCCGCTCAGCGCTGAACGCGCCGTCTCCTGCTGTCAGTCGAGCAGCGCCGCGGCAAGGCGTGGTCCCTCGGCGAGCAGCCACGCCTCTCGGCGCTTGATCACGTCGCCGACGCCGTCGTCCCACATCCGCGCCCAGCCGCCGCCGAAGGTCTGCGCCGCAAGCAGCATGCGGTGCCAGCCGACCCTCGTGCCGCGCGGCAGGACGTCGACCATCTGCCGTCGCCCGTCACGGCTCAGGCCGTAGCCGTCCGCGATGACCCGGCAGCGGCGGAACGGGTCCGCGTCGGCGAGGGCGCGGGTCCGGTCGACGGGGTCCTGTACCGGCGCCCAGTGCAGGCACGTGTTCGCGACGTCGCGCAGCGGTGTCGTGGGCCCCGCCATGTCGAAGTCGACGAGCGCGACGGGGACGCCGTCCCGCACCACGACGTTCTGCGGCGTGACGTCGTTGTGGCCGACGATCGTGGGCCGGTCCACGAGGACCTCGAGGTGCGGCGGGAGCGGCAGCAGGTCGCGGTAGAAGCGCGCACCCGGCGGCGGGGCGAAGCCCTCGCTCGCCTCGTGCAGGCGGCGGACCAGAGCCCCCAGCGCCGGCAGGAGGCGCTCGTCGGCGACCCACGCCTCGGGCGGCTGGCCGGCGACCCGGCCGGGTACGTACTCGAGCACATCTCGTCCGGCGCGGTCGGTCCCGAGAAACCGGGGGGCGCCGTCGAAGCCGGCGGCCCGAAGGTGCTCCAGGTAGGCCGCCACCGCCCGCGAGGTCTCCTGACGTGGACGACGCACCGTGCTGCCGACGCGAACGACCCCGACCGTGACGTCCCCGCCCGGCAGGGACGTCTCGGTCCGTTCCGTGTCACCATCCGGGTCCTGCCAGCTACCCGCACGCAGCAGCGCGTCGAGGTGGGCCGGCACGAGGACGACGGTAACCGCGACGGACCGTTGCCCCCACGGGTTGTGCCCCCCACGGAACGTTGCCCCCCACGGACCGTCGCCTGGACGGACCGTTGCTCAGCCCCCGCGCGGCGATGCCCTCCCGCTGGCGCAGCGGCCCGCCGTGCTAGAGTCGTTGCCCACCGACAGGGGCGCGGATGCGTCTCGCCGCCGGTGGTGTCGCCTGTCCGGGTGGCGGAATGGCAGACGCGCTAGCTTGAGGTGCTAGTGCCCTTTATCGGGCGTGGGGGTTCAAGTCCCCCTCCGGACACACCACGTAGCAGTTCTTCTGTCCCTATGCCCCCGCCTGTCCCTATGCCCCGGCCAGGGGTGAGAGCAGCGACAAGAGCCCGAACCGCCGGGCGTCCGCGGGCACCGGTACGAGTCGCCGTGAAGACCCGACGGACGGGATCACCCGGTAGCGCGTGCACGGCCACCCCCGGGTGGTCCGAGGCGCCGGCGAGGTCCGGCATCAGAGCAGCGGCGAGCCCGTGCTCGACCATGCGCAGGTGCACCTGGAGGTCCGTCGAGGTGTAGCGCACCTCCGGCTCGAAGCCCGCATCCCGGCAGACCGTCACCGACCACTCCCGCGAGGTCGTGCCCTCCGGCTCCATCGCGAAGGGCCGCGCGGCCAGCTCCAGGAGCGAGGGGCGACCCCAGGCGCTCGGCAGGACGAGCCGCAGCCCGTCGTCCAGCAGGTCCTCCCGGTCGACACCCGCGAGCCGCGGCCGGGGGTGGCCCGGGTACTCCTCGCCGAGGACGACGTCGAAGTCGCCCCCGACGAGAGCCGGGAGCGAGAGCTCGGGCTCCATCTCGGTGACCTCCACCCGAAGGTCCGGGTGCTGTCGCCCCAGGGCGAGAAGCGCCGCCGGGAGAAGGGAGAGGGGCGCGGTCTGGAACGCGGCCAGCCAGGCCCTGGCGACCGACGCGATCGTGCCCCGGCGAGACAGCTCCACGAGCAGACGCAGCCGCCTGACGTCCAGCACGCGGCCCTCGATCCATCAGATGCGCTTACGGGTCATCGGCAACTCTACGTGCTGGACCTGATGATCGGGTTCGTCCGAGACTTGGCCATGTGAGCGACTGGTACACCAACCCCGCCGCGCGCGGCTGGTCCTCCCCGCCCGCCGGACCCTCCGCCCGGTCCTTCCACGCCTCTCTGCCCGGCTACGCCCCCACGCCGCTCGTCGACCTCCCGGAGGTTGCCGCCGACCTCGCCGTGGGTCGGGTCCTCGTGAAGGACGAGTCCTCCCGCCTCGGCCTGCCCGCGTTCAAGGTGCTGGGTGCGTCGTGGGCCTGCAGGCAGGTCCTGGACAGCCAGCCGAGCGCCGTCCTGGTCACGGCGACCGACGGCAACCACGGCCGCGCCGTGGCTCGCATGGCCGCGCACTTCGGGACCACGGCGACGGTGTTCGTCCCGGCCGTGATGCTCGAGGGCACCGCCGCCCTGATCGCGTCGGAGGGTGCGGAGGTGGTCCGGGTCGACGGCGACTACGACCAGGCGGTGCGCGCCGCGGCGGACTACGCCGACGCGGACGAGGGCCGGGCGCTGGTGCAGGACACGGCCTGGCCCGCGTACGAGCAGGTGCCCGCCTGGATCGTCGACGGCTACGAGACCCTGCTCGACGAGGTCGACGAGGCGCTCGGCCGGGCGCCGGACCTCGTCGCGGTCCCCGTCGGCGTGGGCTCCCTCGCGCAGTCCGTCGTCGCCCACTACCGCCGGCCGGGAAGGTCGCGCCCCAGCGTGCTGTCGGTGGAGCCCGACACCGCCGCCTGCGTCCTCGCCAGCCTGGCACACGACCGGCCCACGACCGTCGAGACCGGCGCGACCGTCATGGCGGGGCTGAACTGCGGCACGATCTCGAGCGCCGCGTGGCCGGTGCTGCGGCACGGCTGCGACGCCGCCGTGGTCGTGAGCGACGAGGAGGCTCTGCGGGCGTCCTCGGACCTCCAGGCAGTGGGCGTCTCCTCCGGCCCGTGCGGCGCCGCCACGCTCGCGGGCGTCCGCGCCGTCCTCGCCGACCCGGGACGGCGAGCCGCCCTCGACCTGCCCGATGACGCGGTCGTCGTCCTCCTCAGCACGGAAGGACTCCAGTCGTGACCACCCTCCGCATCGACCGTGCGAGGCTCTGGGACTCGCTTCTGGAGCTCAAGCAGATCGGCGCGTACCACGACGATGCCACCGGGCTGCAGGGCGTCCGGCGCCTCGCGCTGACCGACGCGGACGCCGAGGCCCGGCGGCGCTGCGTCGGCTGGATGCTCGAGGCCGGCCTCGAGGTGCGCGTGGACCGGATCGGCAACGTCTACGCGACCAGGCCGGGCACGGACCGCTCGCTGCCGTGCGTGCTGATGGGGTCCCACATCGACACCGTCGCCACCGGCGGCGCGTTCGACGGGACCCTCGGCGTCCTGGGCGGCATCGAGGTCATGCGCACCCTCGACGACGCCGGGGTGCAGACCCTGCGCGACGTCGAGGTGGGGTTCTTCACCGAGGAGGAGGGCATGCGGTTCGGGACCGACATGCTCGGCTCCGCCGTCACGGCGGGACGCATCCCGATCGAGCACGCCTGGCAGCTTCCCGACGCCGCCGGCGCGACCGTGAAGGACGAGCTCGAGCGCATCGGCTTCGACGGGCCGGCGCACGAGCGCCGGCCCGGCCCCCACGCCTACATCGAGTGCCACATCGAGCAGGGGCCGGTCCTGGCCGACGCCGGCGTGCCGGTCGGCATCGTCGAGGGCGTCCAGTCCATCTCCTGGCAGCGGCTCACCGTGCACGGCGAGGCCGCCCACGCCGGGACGACGCCGATCGGCTCCCGGCACGACGCGGGCCTGGTCGCCGCGGCCGTCGTCCTCGAGGCTCGTCGCATGTGCGACAGCGGCGGCTACGGCCAGCTGCGCGCCACGGTCGGGAGCTTCGACATCGGCGAGGGCCAGACGAACGTCGTCCCGCACCGGGCCGTCATCACCGTCGACCTGCGCAACCCGGACGACGCGATGATGACGAAGGCCGAGAAGGACCTCGCCGAGTACGTCGACGCGCTGGCGGAGCAGCACGGCGTCACGGTCGAGTGGGAGCGCATGGCCAAGACCGCGGTCGTCCCCTTCGACCCCGCCGTGCAGGACCTCCTGGCGCGCACGGCGGAGGAGCTCGGCCTCGGGTACGTGAGGACGATGAGCGGCGCCGGGCACGACGCTCAGGAGATCGCGGCCATCTGTCCCACCGCCATGGTCTTCGTGCGCGGCGAGAACGGGGGCATCAGCCACACGCCACGCGAGTACTCCACGCCCCAGTCGTGCGGAGACGGCACTGACGTGCTCGCGAACGCCGTGCTCAGCCTCGCGAACCGGCCCGGACCCGGACATACTTCCCCGCCGAGCGGCAGCCTTCGGTCGCGAGGCTGAGCACGCGCTCCTGCTTGGACCCTCTCGATGGTGGAGTTCTCCGCCCACGGGACGACCGATGCCACCCTGGACGAGGCGGGGCAGGGTGGCGCCGTGGAGACCGCGACCTACTCGGTCGAGTTCGTCCGCAGCGGCCACGGCTTCCCGTCCGGCGAGGACGACAGCGTCCTCGACGCTGCCTATGCCGCGGGCCCGAGCCCCTTGTCCTCGTGCGGGGAGGGAGTATTCGGCACCTGCAGGACGGCAGACGGAACAAGGTCCTGATCTGCTGCTCGAAGCCGCTGCGACTTCACGATCGACGCCTGAACAGAGCCGCCGTCCGAACTGCCGCTCGGCGTCCTCCGCGAGATGCGCGCGGGCCCGCAGAGCTCACTCCCGTAGCGAGGTCTTTGGCCCATTCACGAGTGTTGCCACCGCTTGCGAAGCGCCGCCCACACGGCGACTCTTTTCCCCTACTCTGGCTCAGCCGCCGAGGTGAGGACCTTGCCATGACGCAGACCGCAAGCGCGCACCATTCCCTCAACGACGAGCAGGTTGGTTACAAGCAGTCCCTCGGCCGCCGGCACGTTCAGATGATCGCGATCGGCGGGGCCATCGGGACCGGGCTGTTCCTCGGCTCGGCCTCCCGGCTGAACAGCACTGGACCGGCGCTGCTGTTCAGCTACGCCGTCGTCGGCGTGATCGCGTACTTCCTGATGCGCGCGCTCGGCGAGCTGGTCCTGCACCGGGCGACGTCGGGAGCGTTCGTCTCCTACATGCGGGAGTTCTACGGTGAGAAGTGGGCCTTCGTCACCGGCTGGATGTACTGGCTGAACTGGGCCCTCACCGGGATCGCCGAGCTCTCGGCGGTCGGGCTGTACGTGCAGTTCTGGTTCCCGCTGATGCCCACGTGGGCCACGGTGCTCATCGCTCTCGCGGTGGTGCTGGTGATCAACCTGCTGTCGGCCCGGGCCTTCGGGGAGTTCGAGTTCTGGGCGGCGATCCTGAAGGTCGGCGCGATCGTGATCTTCTTGGCAGTCGGCACCGTCATGGTGGTCGGCGGGTTCAGCATCGGGCGGCACGAGGCCGGGTTCTCCAACATGTGGAACAACCCAGGTGGGTTCTGGCCCTCCGCCGGGGACTACAACTGGTACGGACCGGTCCTGGCAATGTCCGGAGTGGTGTTCGCGTATGCGGCCATCGAAATGGTGGGGGTGGCAGCCGGGGAGATGGAGGATGCGAAGACCGAAGTGCCCAAGGCGGTCAACGCGGTCGTCTTCCGGATCGCCGTCTTCTACTGCGGCTCCATCCTGCTCCTGGTGTCGATGCTGCCTACTACTCAGTACACCGCCGGCACGAGCCCCTTCGTGACCGTCTTCGAGCGGATGGGCCTGACGTGGATGAGCACCCTTATCCAGCTCGTGCTCATCGTCGCCGCCCTGTCCAGTCTCAACGCGGGCTTGTACTCCACAGGACGGGTATTGCGCAGCCTGGGCATGTCCAAGCAGGCGCCGACCTTCACCCTGAAGATGAGCGCCTCCGGGGTGCCCTGGGCAGGCATCGTGATGACCTCGGTCGTGTACGTGCTCGGCTCGGTGCTGAACGCCCTCGCACCGAACGCGTTCGAGATCGCCCTGGAGGCAGCGGCGATCGGCGTGGTCTTCACCTGGGGCACCATCTTCGCCAGCCAGCTCCGGCTGCGGCAGCTGTCCGACCGGGGGGTGATCCCCGCAAGCCCGTTCCGCATGCCGGGCTCCCCGTACACCAGCATCATCGGGTTGGTGTTCCTCGGGCTGGTCATCGTGGGTATGGCCATCGCCGGCTGGCAGAGCTCGCCGTACTTCTCGCACAAGGTCACCTTCTTGGTGGTCGTCTTCGGGATTCCGATCATCGCCGCGGCGCTTGCCATCGGCTGGAAGCTGGTGAAACCCGCCGTCGTGGCCAACACGGGCGGAAGGATCGAGGCGGTCTGGTCGAACGACGGGCCGACCTACGGGCGGGGGGTCGACGCCGACGACCTCGACGTGGCCGAGCACGCCGTCGTGCTCGAGCACGACGCTGCCCGCGCGCTCGCGGAGCGTGACCCCGTCCTCCGACACGAGGCTGCGCGGGAGCGCGACGAGCGTCGGCACGACGAGGACGGGCAGGAGCCGCGGTGATGACAAGGTTGCGGCGAGCGGTCGTCCTCGCTGCGCTTCTCGGAGCGACCCTGACCGCCCTGACCGGCTGCGGCGGCTCGAGCGAGGGCCCCAACCAGAACCCGACGCAGGTGCCCGGCGCGACCAAGCTCGACAAGCTGACCATAGGGATCTCGTTCGACCGGCCCGGCCTCGGGTTCAAGGACGGCAATACCTACAGCGGATTCGACGTGGAGACCGCGAAGTACATCGCCAAGGCCCTGGGCGTACCGGAGTCCGGCATCACCTGGGTCGAGGCCGACCCGGGCAACCGCGAGTCGTTGCTCACCAGTGGCAAGGCGAATCTGGTGCTCTCCACCTACACGATCACCGAAGCCCGTAAGCAGGTCGTCGACTTCGCGGGTCCTTACTTCCTCGCGCACCAGGATCTCCTCGTGCGACGCAACGAAACCGAGATCACCGGACCGGAGACTCTGGACCGCCGGAAGCTCTGTTCCGTGCCGGGGACCACATCTGCAGAGAACGTGCTCAGGTTCTACCGGGGGCGCATCGAGCTGAAGGAGTTTCCCCGGTTCTCCGACTGCGTGAAGGCGCTCGCGAACAGCGAGGTCGACGCGGTGACCACGGACGACGTGATCCTCGCCGGTTACGCCGCCGAACCGCAGTACCGCGGCAAGCTCAAGGTCGTGGGCAAGGGCTTCTCCGACGAGAACTACGGGGTCGGGATCAAGAAGGGTAACGAGGCCCTGGTGAAGCAGGTGAACGAGGCGCTGAAACAGTACGTGGCCGACGGGTCATGGGCGGCGGCGCTGCGGATGACCGTAGCGCCCTCCGGCTACCAGCTGCCGGCCCCACCGACACCGGGCACTGCCTGAGGATCCCTCGGCATCGCCGCTTGCCCGGGCCCGTCCGAAATCCCGTCATTCCCGCTCCCGCGACGCCCACTCCTCGACCGCAACATAGTTCGACACGTTGTCCATCCGTCGCTGGACCAGGGCGATCTCGCGCACGGCCTGCTCTATCACCGTGCGGTCGAGGGGAGACAGCCGACCCAGCGTGACGAGGTCGCTCGGCCGCTCCCCGGCCTGGTACTGGTGCATCTGGTGTCTCAGGCGCAGCCCTTGCAGCACTTCGAACACGTCGATCAGCGTGCTGGCCGCTTCCGCGGGCAGCATCGCCGACCCCGACGCCGCCTCTAGCCGCTCGATGGTCGGCAGGACAGCCGAGCCGGCGCTCAGCGCCGCCCAGCGGGCGATGTTCACGACCGGCAGCAGCGCGTGCGACTTGAGGTCGAACGTCTCACGCCGCCGAGCGGGGAACCAGGCCGACCGCAGCTTCGCCCGGTACGACAGCGACTCGCGGAGCAACAACCGCATCGTTGCGGGGTGCTCGCGCAGGTCGCTGACGACGCGGGTCACCGCTGGGAGGCCGGGGTCGCCGTGGATGGGGCGCGCGTCCACCAGCAGTGAGGTCATCATCGCCCCGTTGTGTTCGGCCGGTGCGGCCAGCCACTCCTTTCCCGCGGTGCGCCAGTCGGCGTTGGTCCGGGCGAACGGGGCGCGCTGGGCGATGGCGCCGTGGTCGTCGGCGCTGAGGCCGGCCGTGGCTAGTACCTTGTAGACCTCCGCGAACGCGGCCCGGTAGGCCACGATGGCGTCTGGGCCGACGGCGTCGTCGAACGCGACGGCGGAGTCGACGTCTGAGCTCAGAACGGCTTCCCGGCGGCCGTTGCTGCCCAGCGACAGCCAGGTGAAGGCATCGACCGACAGCTCGGGGTGCCGTGCGAACACCAGGCCTATGGCCTGTCGAACGATGGTGTCGAGGAAGCTGGAGTAGACGGCGATAGCCCTGGTGGAGGCGAGGCCGCGGGACATCAGGTCGCCGAGCACGCGCGGAACACGACCGGCGAAGGTGGCCAGGTCGTCGATGCTGGTGGCCCGGCGCATCCGCTCGTGCAGTGAGACGCCGACCGTGATGGGGGAGATGGCGAAGTCGCGGGGGCAGACGACCCCGTGCAGCCGACCGGTCCGGTCCGTGACCAGCAGGTACTCCGCGTCTCGCTCCAGCATCAGGATCAACGCCTCCGCGGCGGAGTCGCACGCGTCCACCGTCGGCACAGTCGTGTCCAGGATCTGGTGCACGCGGGTGGTGGTCGGCCGACCGGCGGCCAGAACCTCCGCGCGCAGCACCGAGTCCGTGACCAGTCCGAGGTGTTCGGCCTCGATCCGGACCACTGCCGCTGGCACACCCTGCTCCGTCATTCGCGCGGCGACCTCGGTGACAGAGGCCATTCCGTCGACTACCAGCGGTTCTCGCTCGATCAGCTCGTCGACGCTGCCGTACGTCGGGATGTCGGCGGCGCGCGGACTTGCCGAGATGGTCTCGGCCAGAAACCGTGCTCCACGGCGGGTGGCGAAGGCCGGTCCGGCAAGTGCTCCGGGGATCCGGGCCACCGTGGCCCCGCCGGCTGCTACCGCGCGCGGACCGATCGATCGCTCCGTCAGCATGGCCGAGAATCCGAACAACTGACCCGGTTCGAGGACCTCGTCGGGTTGGGTCAGTACCCCGTGGCGGTCGTTCCACTGCAGGTTCACCTGCCCTGCCAGGACGACGAACACCTCGTCCGTTGGCTTGGTGAAGGCGTCGTGGATAAGGGCGCCACCGTGGAACCTCTCCACCCGCGCTCCGCGGACTACCTCCTTGAGCGCGTCGGGGCCGAGCGAGTCGAAAGGCGGACGCTCAGCAAGGAAGGCTGCCAGATCTGCCGCCTCCACGGCGGTCATGCTGTCACATCCCGGCTGACGTGATGTTCACGTCCGACGCGCCCATCGTCGGGGTAGACGAGGTCGGCGACGGTGACCGCACGGAGCCGGACCGCCATCACCAGCATCAGCTCCGCGGTGGTGAGCGCGTCACCTATGGCGTGGTGAGGGCTGTGCGGCTCCAGTCCGACACTGACGGCGGTCCGCTCCAGCGACGGCTCATGGCCCGGGAGCGCTTCGCGGTCCAACCCGGCCGCGCGCACCAGCCCTGCGGTGTCGACCACCGGCCCAACCAGCCGAGTCCCGATCCGGCGAAACGCCCTGGACAGGAACGCGCGCTCGATCCATGCGGCGTGGGCGACCAGCACCCGGCCGTCGAGCAGATCGGCGAGGACGGGCAACGCTTCCGCCTGGCTCGGTGCGTCAGCCAGGTCCGCAGGGCGCAACCCGTGGATGCACACCGAGCGCATGGAGACGTCGCAGCCAGGTCGGACGATCTGGTAGGCGCAGTCGCCCACGCGCACCCTGCCGTCCACGACGCATACCGCTCCGAACGAGACGATCGAGTCGCGGCGCAGATCAAGCCCGGTGGTCTCGACGTCGACCACGCAGTACTCCACCTCTCGCCACGGCCGGCCGAGCAGGCGCCTCGGCGGCCCGCACCGGGTACCCCGCCACGGGAACCGCTTTACCCACCACTCGCTCACGGCAGCCGATCGACCCCCTCGCTCTCCAGTCGGGCCTGCACCCGGGACACCTCGCGGAACACGGATCGTAGGTGGCGCCGTGTGAGCGGATCCAGCGTGCGCGGGTCCAGGTGGTACCCGAGGCTGCGGCTGGCCTGCGTGGCGTCGGACCGGCTCGCCTCGGACCGGAGCGCCACCACCTGGTGCCGCAACAGCAGGTTGTAGATCAGCTCGAAGGCGCCGAGCAGGTTGTCGGTCTCGTCAGCAGCCAACATCCCGCTGTCCTGCCCGCGTCGCAGACGGTCGGGGGTGGAGCCGGCGGTCTCACCGGTAACCAGGGCGACCCACCGCCCGATCGACGCGATCGGGGTCAGGCCTCGCCTCCGCAGGTCCAACAGGCCGCGGTGCTCTCCCGAGTGCTCGGCCACGAGGCCGCGCACGAAACCGACCGGGGGTTTCACCGCGAGCGTCGCCTTCAGCAGCATGGCGAGGACGTCGCGGGAGTACGGCCGCCGGGCATTCCCTTCGACCACGGCTAGGCCGATCGCGACATCGGTGACCGGCCTGAGGTCGGTCGCTACGCCCATGAGCAGGGGCTGGTCGCGGTCCGGACTCTGCTGCCACCGGTCTGCCAGGCCCGCCCATCCGCTGATGGACCGGCTGTAGTAGGGGTTGCTGGCGTTGATGCCGACCGCACACCGTCGCAGCCCGCACTGCTCCAGCCGGGCCAGCACACGGTCGGCCCGCTCCCGGTGGCCGTGCCCCGGGTCGGGCGCAGCCGGTGCCGCGTCGGGCCAGGCCATGGCCGTATCCACGTCGGATCCGAGCAACGGCTCGAACCGGGCGGTCGAGCCGAGCAGCAGCCAGGAGCACGGCGGGTCCTCCGCCTCATGGGCCAGTTCCACCAACTTGCGCAGCAAGGCGTCCCGCACGGCTGTGAGCAGCCGACCGACCCGTTCGGCTGAAAGGCCGGACTCGACCAGCTCGATAGAGGTGGACGGCAGCAGCGTCGCCGCGTCAACGAGCTGGGGCATGGAGGAGGCGCTCTCGATCGCTGCGCGGACGATCAGTGGGTCGCGCATGTCGGCGGCGGCGAGGTCGATTGCGCGGACCACGCCGACCACCCGCCGCGCGCCGTCGACAACCACAAGGTGATGCACCCCCAGATCGACCATCCGCACGTAGGCCTGGCCCCGGGTGGTCTCGGTCTGGACGGTGAACACCGGAGCTACAGCGATGTCGACGACCCGCGCGTCGGCGGCGACAATCCCGCAGGCCCGGCGGAAGCTGGCGTCGGTGACGATCCCGATGCCCTGGGGCATGTGTACCAACGCGCAGGAGTGACCCACGTCGGTGATCCGGGCAGCGGCCTCCGCAAGCGTGTCTTCAGGATGTACCCAGACCACGGGCCGCAGGTACCGGCCGACCGGCTGCTGCTCGGCATCCAACGCGGCGTCCTGCACGGCGCGTGTGCGTACATGCGGCGACCCATAGTTCTGGAACCGCAGCCGCTTCGGGTCCGACACGAGCAGGCGCGGGTCGGGCAGCCGGTAGAACAGCGTGTCCTCGCTCGTTCGCACCGTCAGCGGCGGCGGCAGGCCGGAGAGCATCGAGATGTGGCCGACAACGTCGCCAGGCCCGAGCTGGTCGACCACCCGCCCGCGATCGACCACGTCCACCGCGCCCTTGCGGATGAGGTAGAGGTGGTCCAGCACGGATTCGCCAGCGCTGATCACCTCGGTGCCCGCTGGTATGTACTCCACCTCGATGTGCCGCGCAAGTGCCTCCAGGTCGGGGGCGGCGAGCCCGTCGAACGGCGCCTGCTCCTTGAGGAAGTCGATGTACTGGCGCACCGTGCCTCCGGGCTGGCTCCTTCAGACCCTCGTGTCGAGAAACTGTGCCAGGCGGTCCCGCCTACGTCATCCGGACCGCTTCGCCAGCCGTAGCCACGTCTCGACGACGGTGTCAGGGTTGAGCGACATCGACTCGATGCCCTGGTCCATCAGCCAGTCCGCGAGGTCGGGGTGGTCCGAGGGACCCTGTCCGCAGATGCCGACGTACTTCCCACGCTCCCGGCAGGCCTCGATGGCGAGGCTGAGCATGCGTTTGACGGCTGGATCGCGCTCGTCGAAGGCCCCCGCCACCAGGGCCGAGTCGCGGTCCAGGCCGAGCGTGAGCTGCGTCAGGTCGTTGGAGCCGATGGAGAACCCGTCGAAGTAATCGAGGAAGGCGCCGGCGTTCACCGCGTTGGACGGGACCTCGCACATCATGACGACCTGCAGGTCGTTGTCCCCGCGACGCAGCCCGTGCTGGCCGAGCAGGTCGATGACGCCCTGCGCCTCGTCGAGCGTGCGCACGAACGGGATCATCACCTTGACGTTCGTGAGGCCCATCTCGTCGCGCACGTGCCGCAGCGCCTGGCACTCCATCGCGAAGCACTCCGCGAACTCCGGTGACAGGTACCGGGACGCTCCCCGGTAGCCGAGCATCGGGTTCTCCTCGTGCGGCTCGTACCGGTCGCCGCCCAGCATCCCGGCGTACTCGTTGGACTTGAAGTCCGACATGCGCACGATCACGGGCTCCGGGGCGAACGCCGCCGCCAGCATCGAGACGCCCTCGGCGACCCTCTTGACGAAGAAGTCCCGCGGGCTGTCGTACGCCGCGATGAGGCTCTCGATCTCGGCGCGCAGGCCCGGCTCCTGGTCCTCGAGCTCCAGCAGGGCCCGGGGGTGGATACCGATCTGGCGGTTGATGATGAACTCGAGGCGAGCGAGGCCGACCCCCTTGTTGGGCAGCCGGGAGAACTCGAACGCCTGGTCCGGCGTCCCGACGTTCATCATGATCCGGACCGGCACCTCGGGCATGTCGTCCAGCGACGTCTCGGAGAGGGAGAAGGCCCGCTTGCCCTCGTAGACGAAGCCGGTGTCGCCCTCGGCGCAGGAGACGGTCACCTCGTCGCCGTCGGTGAGCGTCGTCGTCGCCATGCCTGTGCCGACGACGGCGGGGATGCCGAGCTCGCGCGCGATGATCGCCGCGTGGCAGGTGCGTCCCCCGCGGTTGGTGACGATGGCGCTCGAGCGCTTCATGATCGGCTCCCAGTCGGGGTCGGTCATGTCGGCGACGAGCACCTCGCCGGGCTGGAAGTCGTGCATCGCGTCGACCGAGCCGAGGACGCGGACGGGACCGGCGCCGATCTTCTGCCCGATTGCGCGGCCCTCGACGAGCACGGGTCCCCGCTCGTCCATCCGGAACCGCTGCAGGAGGGAGCCGGTCTGCCGCGACTTCACCGTCTCGGGGCGCGCCTGCAGGATGTAGAGCCGGCCGTCGACGCCGTCCTTGCCCCACTCGATGTCCATCGGCCGCCCGTAGTGCTCCTCGATCTTCAGGGCGTGCCGGGCGAGCTCGGTGACCTCGTCGTCGGTGAGGCTGAGACGTGCACGGTCGGCCTCGTCGACTGGGACGAAGTCGATGGAACGGCCGACGGCGGCGTCGTCCGTGTAGACCATCTTCGTGGCCTTGCCGCCGACCCCTCTCTTGAGGATGGCCGGCCGCCCCGCCCGGAGGGCGGCCTTGTAGACGTAGAACTCGTCGGGGTTCACCGCTCCCTGGACGACCGCCTCGCCGAGCCCGTAGCTGCTGGTGATGAAGACGGCGTCGGGGAAGCCGGACTCGGTGTCGATGGTGAACATCACGCCGGACGACCCGATGTCGGAGCGGACCATCCGCTGGATGCCGGCGGACAGGGCCACGGCGGCGTGGTCGAAGCTGCTGTGGACGCGGTAGGCGATCGCCCGGTCGTTGTACAGGGACGCGAACACCCGCTTGATCGCGAGCAGGACGTTGTCGATGCCGCGCACGTTGAGGAACGTCTCCTGCTGCCCCGCGAACGACGCGTCCGGCAGGTCCTCCGCGGTGGCGCTGGAGCGCACGGCCCAGCTGACCTCGGCCGACGCCTCCCCCTCGGCCGTTCCCGTCCCCTCGTCCGATCCCGTCCCGGCGTCGGCCACGAGCCGGTCGTAGGCGGAGCGGATGTCGCTCTCGAGGTCCTCGGGGAACGGCTGCAGCTCGACCGCCTCGCGGATCTCCGCGCCCACGCGGCCGAGCTCCCGGGTGTCATCGACGTCCAGCGCGGCCAGCATCCCGTTGATCCGGTCCGCGAGGCCCTCGTGGGCGAGGAAGCGCCGGTACGCCTCGGCCGTGGTCGCGAACCCCTCGGGCACGCGGACGCCGGCCTTGGACAGGTGCTGGACCATCTCCCCCAGCGACGCGTTCTTGCCCCCCACGGTCTCGACGTCCCCGAGGCCGAGCTCTCTGAACCACGCTACGTTGCCCGTCACGGCGTTCCCTTCGTCAGGCGGCGTCGCCGCGGGTGGGGGATCCAGGGTCGGTGGTACGAGGGCCTAGCCGAGGTCCTCGAGGTGGCTGGTCTGCATGATGACGGCTGATATCTCCTCCACCGACATGGAGGAGGAGTTGACCGAGGGTATCCGGTGGGCCCGGTACAGCGCCTCGGCGCGGCGGAGCTCGTAGCTGCACTGACCGAGGCTGGCGTACGAGGACCCCGGCCGCCGTTCGCCCCGAACCTGGCTGAGGCGGGCCGCGGTCGACAGCAGGCCGAAGCACCTCGCCGCGTAGCCCCGGATCGGCCGAGGCAGGTCCCCGCTCGCGAAGTCCTCCTCCACCAGGGGGTAGTTGGCCACCTTGAGGCCGTGCTGCAGGGCGAGGTACATGGACGTCGGCGTCTTGCCGCACCTCGACGGTGCGATCAGGATGAGGTCCGCCTGCTCGAGGTTCCGCAGGCTCGCGCCGTCGTCGTGCTCCATCGAGAACTCGATGGCCTTCATCCTCGCGTCGTAGCGGCGGGGGTCGCCGAGACCGTGCAGGGAGCCCGCTCGGTGCGTCGCGTTGACGTGCAGCACGCGTTCGACCGAGTCCAGGTGCGAGCCGAACAGGTCGATGAACGCGCACCGCGTCCGCTGCAGCTCCCCCCGTATCTCCTTGTCCGAGACGGTGGAGAACGCGAGCGGCGTGACCGAGTCGGTGATCGCCGCGTCCAGCTCCTTCACCACCTGGCGCGCCTGGTCGACGGTGGTGATGAAGGGGATCTTGCGTCGGACGAAGGTCACGCTCGGGAACTGCTGCAACATCATGTTTCCCAGCGTCTCGGCCGAGATGCCGGTGCCGCCGGCGAGGAAGAACACGGGAGTGGGCTTGCTCGGCGTCCCGTTCACGGGCACAGCCTGCCACGGCGACGCCTCCGCGGACGCGCCGTGACGTCGTCCTCACCGGCTTCGCTCGCGGTCGAGCGGAACGCTGCTGGACGAGGCGAGGACGACGTACGGTCCGCATGCCTGCCGCGGGACGCCGCACTAGCGTCGCGGGGTGGCCGCGGACAAGCAGGGGCCTCAGCCGCGAGGTGAGGTCGGACGCAACCCCGTCTCCGGCCGGTTCGAGACCGAGGAGGAGCGGCTCGACCGCAACTACCACGAGCTGCTGCAGGAGCTGCGGGTCGCCCAGACCGGCACCCAGATCCTGTTCGCCTTCCTGCTCACCGTCTCGTTCTCGCCGCTGCTGAAGGCGGCCGACGACTTCGCCCACCGCCTCCTCGCCGTCGCGATCCTGGCGTGCGCGGGCGCGACGGGTCTGATCATCGCGCCCGTGGCGTTCCACCGGCTCGTGTTCCACCGCGGCCTGAAGTCCACGCTGGTCACGGTCGCGTCACGGCTGGCCCAGGCCGGTCTGGCGCTGCTGCTGGTCGCGCTCCTCGCGACCTGCCTGCTGGCCCTCGACGCCGTGCTCTCCCGCGGCTGGGCGCTCGTCCTCACCGGCATCACGAGCCTGTGGTTCATCGGCTTCTGGTACCTGCTGCCGCTGACCGTCAGGCGGCGCCACGGGGCCGACACGCCACCGGACGAGCGGCCCGATAGCGTCCGATGAGCAGGGTCGCCCGGCCCGGCGGCGGCCGTGAGAACCAAGCACTGAGAACCGAGAAGTGAGAACCGAGCACTGAGCAGTGAGAACCAAGGAGGCAGAGTGAACCTGGAGCGGCCCGTCGCGCCCGACCCCTACGAGCTGTTGCCGGCCGTCCCCGGCTTCGAGGTGACGAGCACCGACGTGTCGGACGGCGCCCCGATGGCCGAGCGCCACACGGCGGCGGGCGGCAGCACCTCGCCGCAGCTGTCCTGGTCCGGCTTTCCGGAGGGGACCCGGGGCTTCGTGGTGAGCTGCTTCGACCCGGACGCTCCCACTCCCGCCGGGTTCTGGCACTGGACCGTCGTGGGCATACCCGCCGACGTGACGGAGCTGCCGACGGGCGCCGGATCGGAGGGGCTGGAGAGCCTGCCCGAGGACGCGTTCCAGGTCCGCAACGACTCGGGCGCCAAGGCGTACATGGGCGCCGCTCCTCCCGCGGGCGACCGGCCGCATCGGTACGTCTTCGCCGTCCACGCCCTGGACGTCGACGACCTCGGCCTGGACGACTCTGCCACGCCGACGGTCGTCGCGTTCACGATGCTGGGGCACACGATCGGCCGGGCCGTGCTCGCGCCCACATACCAGCAGACGTGACCGCCCGGCTGCAGCTGCACTGGCTCCCGGCGCTGGACCATCCCGAGCTGCTGGCCGACCCGGTCGCCGCCGCACTGCGGGCATGGCCGCTGGCGGACCGCGTGATGGTCACCGAGATCGACCCCGACCTCGCGGACACCCAGGCGATGAGCGAGGCCTATGACATCGACCTGTCGTGCTCGGCCAACTGCGTCGTGGTCGACGGCAAGCGGGCGGGTGAGGTACGGGTCGCCGCGTGCGTCGTCCTCGCCACGACGCGCGCCGACGTGAACAACCTCGTCAAGCGCAGGCTCGACGTCCGCAAGGCCTCGTTTCTGTCCGTGGACGACGCGGTGGCCGGCTCGCGCATGGAGTACGGAGGCATCACGCCGGTCGGGCTGCCCGACTCGTGGAGCCTGCTCGTCGACGCGGCCGTGACCGCTACCGACGAGGTGATCATCGGCAGCGGCGTCCGCCGCTCGAAGCTGCTCCTGCCGGGAAGCGTGCTCGCCGAGTACCCGGGGGCGGAGGTGGTGCAGGGGCTGGGCATCTGAACCGGCCCCCGCGGCTCCCGGCCCGGTGGCGACCGCACCCTTCCCGTCCTGGCCTGCCGCTCCACTCGACAACCACTATGTTGACTGCCAGTCGCATTCAGTTGTGACACTGGTGGGTGAGCCGAGGAAGCCGGTGCCAGAGGCACGCCGGGACGACGGGGGTAAGGCGCGTGCACCAATACCAGGACCGGGCGCATGCCTGAGTCAGGAAGCCCGTTCGACTTCGGCCGCTACGGGGAGCCCGGCGAACCGAATCCTCACGTCGCCCGTTCGCCGTTCTCCGAGCCGACGCAGGACCGGACCTCGGGCTTCTGGTCCACCGCCGACCAGGCGCCCGCGGCGGTATCCGTCGGCAGGCCGCCCCTCCTCTGGGTCGCGCTGGGACTCGCGACCGCAGTGGTCGGGACGGTGGTGGCGGCCGTCTGGGGCCGCATGCTGCCGCTCGCCCTGCTGGGGTGGCTGTTCGCCGGCCCGACCGCGATCGGGCTCCTGGCCCTCTTCACCGCACGGGACACGGCGCAGCGCGCGCGTCCCGTCTACGCAAGCCCCACGTGGGTGTCGCTCGCCTACTGGGCATCGCTCGCCGTCGCCCTGCTCGGCCTGCTGCTCGCCGCGTACCACATCGCGGATGTGGTGGCGCGGTGACCGCGCCTGCTCGCCGAGCTGGGATCGGGCTGCTGACGGTGGCGCTCGCCGTCCTGCTGGCGGTCCCCGGGCTGTCCCTCGAGCCGGCACTGTCTGTCGAAGCGGTGGACCCGGCTCCGGCGGCCGGCGGCACGCAGACGGACCTCACGCCGGTCCAGCGGTACGGGTCGTGCCTGACGGGGCACGGCGAGGGTGACCTCCTCCTGCTGATGGACGAGTCGGGCAGTCTCAAGGACACCGACCCCCACGCCGCCCGGGTCGCCGCGGCCCGCTACCTGCTCGAACGGCTCGCTCGCCTGGCCGCGCGGTCGGGCACGACCATCAACGTCGGCATCGCGGGCTTCAGCGACAGCTTCGCGTCCTCGGTCAGCTGGCAGGCGCTCGACCCCACCTCCCTGCCCACGATCTCCGAGCAGGTGGACGAGTACCGCAACAGGAACGGGGGGAACGACACCGACTACTGGTGGGCGCTGGAGGGCTCCCGCCGAGAGCTCGCCAAGCAGGCCCACGGAGCGGTGGACCGCTGCCAGGCCATCGCGTGGTTCTCGGACGGGAAGCTCGACGTCGCAGTACCCAGGACGCCGTGGGGGCGAGCCCACTTCCCCGCCGAGAAGCCGTACGCCGCCGGGGTCGACCTGAGCGCTCCGAACGCGAAACAAGCCGTCACCGAGGCAGCGACCCAGGCCCTCTGCGAGAAGGGAGGGCTCGCCGACCAGCTGCGGAAGTCGGGGATCCTCGTGTTCGGGGTCGGGCTGGCTCCCGACGCCGCGAGCGACGCCGACTTCGACCTCATGCAGTCGCTCACCACCGGTACCGACCAGGCCGGCGGCTCCTGCGGGGCGGTCACGAGCCCGCCGCCCGGCGTGTTCTCCCTCGCCCGCGACCTCGACGACATGCTGTGGGCCTTCGACGAGCTCGCGGGCTCCGGCCGGACGACGACCGGCGACGTCCACCCGTTCGTCGTCGACTCCTCGATCAGCGCCGTCCACGTGCTCGGCTCGTCGGGCGTCGAGAACGTCGAGGCCGAGCTGACCCTGCCGTCGGGTCGTGTCGTGTCCCTCGCCCGCACTCCCGACGGCGCCGGTCGCACCCTCGACCTGGACGGGGTGCACGCCACGTACAGCTGGAAGACCGCACACACGGTCGAGATGGACCTCGCGCGTCCGGACGCCGGCGTGAGCACATGGACGGGCGTCTGGCAGCTTCGGTTCGTCGACCCGGCAGCCGGCTCCGCGGACCCGTCGTCCCGGTCCCGCATCGAGATCAGCGGCGACCTGCAGCCGAGCTGGTCCGCAGCCGGTACCACCACCCTCCACTCGGGACAGGTGCTCTCCGGCATCAGGTTCGGGCTGGTGAACGGAGCCGGGACGGAGGTGGACCCGTCGACCGTTCCCGGCGCCGTCACGCTCAGCGCCGTCCTGCTCGACCCGAGCGGCGACGAGGTCGCCGTGACGCCGGGCCAGGAGAAGCCGCAGATCGGGACGCCGGTCGACCTCGACCTGACGCACGTGGAGCCCGGGAGGGCAACCCTGCGGCTGACGCTGCTCATGACGACGGCGGACGCCGTGGCACCGGACGGCACCCCGACACCCGGGACGACGCTCCAGCCCAAGTCCGTCAGTCTCCCCGTCGAGGTGAGGCCGCCCCTCAACTACCCCTCCGTCGCGCCGGTCCTGGACTTCGGCCTCAACACCGGGCCGGTCCGCAAGCAGCTGCAGCTGAAGGTGTCGGGCCCCGGCTGCGTCTGGTTCGCCGACCTCTCGAAGCCGACGTTCACCACGACGCCGGACGGCGTCGGAGGCCTGACCCTGACCTCCGCGGGCTCCCCGTCGAACCCCGCCGGGTGCCTCGAGGTCGCCGACGGGGAGAGCCGAAACCTGCCGGTCACCCTCAGCACGAAGGAGGGTGGCAACGGCGACGTCAACGGCTCCGTCACGGTGATGGCGGCACCGCTCGGTGAGGTCGAGCAGGCCATCCCGGTCGAGGTGACGGTCAAGGCCACGCTCGTCAAGCCGCTCAAGCAGATCGTCTACTGGCCCGTCTTCGTCGCCACGTTCCTGCTGGGGGTCGGCATCCCCCTCGGGATCGCCTACGCCCTGAAGCTCGCCGGCGCGAGGATTCCGCCGAGGCCGCTGTCCTCGCGACGGATCCGCGTCACCGTCGACGGCGGGAGAGTCCTGCGCGACGGCCGGCCCCTGAGCCTTCGGGACGACGACTTCGTGACCCTGGTGCCCCTCGACCAGGGCGGGAGCCGGCGTCTGAGCGTCGACGGCGTGGAGCTGCGGACCACCGCGGGCCTCTCGCCGTTCGGCCCCGCCCACGTCGTGGTCTCGGCTCCCGGCCTGCTCGTCGGGTCGAGCGAACCCGTGGGAACCAGGCGCCGAGGCCCGGAGGGAGAGACAACGCTGCCGCTCGCCGTCCACAACACCTGGGTTCTGCTGCACGACCGGAAGGGCCCCGCGGACGAGGCGGACCTGCTGCTGCTGGTGTCGGCCGACACCTCGCCGACCCAGCGCGAGGACCTGCTCGAGAGTGCGCGCGGACGCGTCCCGGCCGTCCTCGACGACCTGCGGCGCCGGGCGGACGGCGCGGGTACGGGACGACCCGGAGACGACGACGGGACGCCGCCCCCATCCCCGTTCCGGCCGCAGACGCAGACGCGGCCGCCCGCGCCCCAGGCGTCGTCCCCGTTCGACTTCCCCGACCTCACTGGAGAGGGCCGATGAGCCGCACCGCACGGACAGACCGGCGTGCCCAGAGGAAGGAATCTTCGTCATGAGGCGCTTTCTCGTCGTCGGCTGCGGCGGGTCGGGCGGGGCGACCCTCGCCTATCTCATGGACCAGCTCCGCTCGGACCTCGCCTCGCACGGCGTCGGCTCTCTGCCGCCTGGCTGGCAGTTCGTCCACATCGACGTCCCGACCGGGTCCGAGCCCGGCCCCGAGGGCCTGTCCAACGTGCAGCAACAAGGGGGCACGTACGTGCCCACGGGCCCGAACGTCCCGTCCTACAAGGTGCTCGACACCGCCGTGAGCAACACGCTCCGCAGCAAGAACGCGCTCGCCGAGATCGCCACGTGGGCGCCGAGGGACCCCGACCAGGTGAGCGTGCCGATCGCGGACGGCGCGGGCCAGTACCGGGCGCTCGGGCGGATGATCACGCTCGGCCGGGCCGGCGACGTCCGCCGAGCACTGACGGCAGCGTGGCAGCGCCTCAACACGGTGGAGACCATCTCGGAGATGGGCCGGCTGCAGAGGGTGCCCGGCCTGGGATCGTTCGACCCTCAGAACCCGGCGGTGGTCCTGGTCGTCTCGTCGATGGCCGGGGGTGCGGGCGCGTCGATGGCCTTGGACGTCTGCCGCCTCCTCACCCTCGTCGACGGGGTCGACCCCGGCCGGATAGCGGTGTTCATGGCCAGCCCCGACATCTTCGACGCGCTGCCCGCGGCCGCTCGCAGCGGCGTCCGCGCGAACGCGCTCGCGATGCTCGGCGAGATCATCGCCGCCCAGAGCGGCTCGGCCCGCGGGCACGACGCGACCGTGATGTCCGCGCTCGGGCAGGGCGGGGGGCAGGGGACCCGGGTCCCGTTCGCGCGCGTGTTCCCCGTCGGGCGGTTCATCGGCGCCGAGAAGGCACTGTTCGGCGACGGGTCGCAGATGGCCGTCTACCGGGGGCTCGGACGCGCTCTCGCGGGACTGATGACCAGTGGACAGGCGACCCAGGACTTCGTCGCGTTCGACCTCACCAACGGTGTCGGCCTCAAGAACGAGTCGCGGTACCTGAACTGGGGCGTCCAGAACCACCTCGAGGCGCAGTGGGGGTCGTTCGGCTTCGCCAGCCTCAGCATGGGGCGAGACCGCTACGCGGAGTACGCGGCCCAGCGCCTCGCCCGCAGCACCGTCGACCACCTGCTGAAGGCCCACACGGACCCGGGCAGCACCGCCAGCGAGGCCGAACAGGTGCGCGCTCTCGTCGAGAGCCACTGGGGGAACGCGTGCCGCCTGCTGGGCCTGCCGGTCGAGACGGCGACCGGCGCCCACGGCAGACCGCAGATGGGGCCCTGGCTGGTCGACGTCGCATTTCCCAGGGCCACCGCGGAGGAGGCCGCGCGCTCCGTCGTCCGCGAGCACCTGTCGCGACACATCCCTTCGCCCAACGGGATCCACGCCGCCCAGTGGACCCCTGCCCTCCGCAACCAGCTGGCGCTCCGTCGCTCCGCGGTGCTGACCGCCAGCAACACCGCTGCCTACGCCTGGGCCCACGCCTGGCAGCACGAGCTGCTCCGCCGGCTCGTCGCGGTCGCGGACGAGGCCGTCACGGCGATGGGCCTGCGCTACGCCGTCACGCTGCTCGGCACCCTTGCCGAGCACGTCCGAGACGTCGTGATCCCCGGCGCTGCCGAGCTTGCGCTGCAAGGCCCGGTCGACGTGGTGGCGTTGCCCCCCGAGGTCGAGAACCTGCTCGCCGGGCTGAGGGGGGTGATCAGCAACGGCCAGCACCTGGTCGACCGGCTCACGGATGGCGTCACGAGGAACGTCCGGGACCAGATCTGGTCACGGGCCGCGCACCTCGTGCAGGGCGTCCTGGGCTCGTTCCTCGCGGACGTCGTCCAGCCGTTGGAGCAGGCGCTCCGCTCCCCGCTGCTGTCCCTCGAGCAGGAGGTGGCGGCGCCGGTGACCGACCTTGGGCTGGCGCGGCTGGCCGTCGACCAGTACGGGGCGTGGCCGTCGGACGACGACGCCCTCGTGGCGGCCCGCTTCACCCATGCCAACAACGAGGTCCTGCTCACGAGCTCAGCGGACTTCCAGCCGCGGTACACGGTGGACATCCAGGCCTCCGCATCCCGGCAGCCGGCGGAGTCCACCACGTTCCCGGACGCGCGGAACCGCGCCGTCCGGATGGTCGTCTCCGGCCACTGGCCGACGGTGGGCGGCGCCAAGGAGCCGGGGTCTGCCGTACAGCTGCTGTCGGGATGGAACGCCCCCGTCTTCGTCACCGCACCCGCCAGCGGCGAGACCCTCGTTCACAGCCGCGCACGTTTCGCCGTCTCCCTCTCGCCCCGCGAGATCCTCGGACGCGCCCGCCAGTTCGTCGCTCGCCCCGGTGAGTCGTTCTCCACCTTCTGCGAGCTCTCGCTCCGCGACTACATCGCAGGGGGCGACGTCTCGGAACCGGCGCAGGCGCAGCGCATGGCCGAGGTCGTGGGCAAGTTCCAGCAGGCCCTCAGCCTCGCCCGACCGCTGATCAGCGCCGACCAGACGGCGGTCGAGATGGTCCACGGGGAAGGGCTGAGCTACCAGTACAAGTTCTCCGAGATCCCCTTCGAGGGGCTGCCAGTGGCCGGCAGCGTGGAGAAGAACCTGTCGGCTCCACTGATCGACCCGACGACGAGCACACGGTTCCGGGCCGCGCTGTCCATCGACGACCAGATCAAGCGCATCGACGTCTTCGGGTCCTACCCGAAGTACTCACCGCTCGTGTTCGACGCGGTCCTCCAGCCGGTGATCGACCAGTGGAACTCCACGGACGGCAACGGGCACGCGCTCTTCTGGCGGTGGCGCAGGTCGCGGCCGCTGCCCGCGTCCCTGCCGATGGCGGACAGCGAGCGCCGCGCCATGGTCGCGGGCTGGTTCGTCGGCCAGGTCGTCGGCAGCATCCAGATTCCCGCCCCGCCCTACACGTCACCGGTCCAGGTGTGGGACGACGAGCACTCCCGCTGGGAGGCCTTCCCGCACCCGTTGCTGACGCCCCCGTCCGGCTTCCTCGCGCCCTACGACTGGCTCCCCGCGGTGCTGGAGTCCGCTCTCCTGGCGATCGCCCGCAGCCATGAGCCGCCGATGATGCACTCGCTGCGCCCGTACCAGCTCCTGCGAGGTCTCTGGGACGACAGCGACAACGGCCCGGCGGACGGGATCCTGCAGAGGAGCGGCGTGGGCACGCTCGCCCGATGGCTGACGTCCGGGCTGACGTCCGGCACCGTCGACAGGCGCCGCGGGGGCGCCTCCAGAGTGCCGGGGGTGGACGCCGCGGCGTCGTTGGACGAGCGCAAGCAGCTGACGGTGGACTGGCTCACCCGCATCCAGTCGCTGGCGGGGACCCACTTCCTCCCGCCGGGCGAGCACGGTGCCCCCGGCGGCGGTCAGTTCTCGACGGTGACGAACCGGCAGCAGGCCGGTCAGGTGCCGATCTTCCGCGATGTCGCCGCCGACGTCTACTGGGCGACCGGCGAGATCATCGAGATCGTCGAGAAGGTGACCGACGTCGAGGCGGGCCCGAGCGTTCCGGGCCTTCCCGACGGAGGCGTCTTCTGATGACCGGCTCGGGCCGCCGCGACGTCACCGTCCTCCTCGCCACCCCCGGGCTCTCCGACGGCGTCCTCGACGTGCTGCAGGACCTGTCGGCCGACGGTCTCGTCGACCCGTTCGTCTGGGCGGCCGGAGAAAGGGCCTCCGACACGTCGCTGCCGGCCCTGCGGGTGGAGCGCGGCACGCTGAGCGGCACGACGGTCGAGGACGAGCTCGTGTCCGCGTCGTACCGGACGGTTCGGCTCGCCGTCCTCGTCTCGCTGCTGCCCGGCGAGCAGCCCGTCGGCTCGGCGGCGGAGCAGCGGCTGGCCGAGGTGGCGAGCCGGTCGGCAGGAGGTGCGCGGCTCGTCCGCCTCCGGCTGCTGCTCGTCCGCCCGGGGAGCAAGGCCGACCCGGAGGACGTCGCGCGGACGGGCTGGCACAACGTCCTCCTGTCGCCGGAGGACTCGGCGGGTCCTGGACGAGGCCGGCTGGTGCACGGCTCGGAACCGGACCAGGTCGACGTCGGCCGCCTTGCGGCGCCGTTGGTCGCCTCCCTGGCCGGGCTGTGGGCGGACGTCGAGCACGGCCCCCTCGACGAGCAGCGTGTGCTGCCCGGCGAGTACGTCGTCCCGTCGCGTTCGTTCTACCGGCGGCTCCGGGCCGCGTACGTCCAGTCCGAGCTGAGCGGCCGGGTCCTCTCCTTGGACACGGGCTTCCCGCTTCCCTCCCTGCAGGGCGCGATCACCGTGTACGTGGACGACGTCGAGCTGGCGACGTCCGACATGGCCCGGGCGCTGTGGACACGCCACCAGGGAGTCCTCAAGGGGCCGAGGACACGGCCCGTCGTCGAGGAGACCGCTCCCGTCTCGATGTGGGCGGCCCTCGGGATGATGTTCCGGTTCATCTGGGCCGCCCTTCGCGGCGCCCCAGGGCAGTGGTACGCCGCGGTCCTGAACAGGGCCAGCTCCGCGGTGGCGAGCGCGGTGCATGCGACGGTCTTCGGCAGCGCTCCCGCGGCCTACCAGGTCGTCGTCCGCGGGATGACGGCCGAGGGCCTTCCAGCCGGCTGGAGAGAGCTGGGGGACGCCTCCGACCGGCTCGACGGCCTGCTGGACGACGAGGCACACGCCCGCCAGCACGAGGTCCGCGGCGACCTGTCCGCGCTGTGGAAGGACTACGTCGCAGGCGCGATGACCTTGGTCGACGCGGGGGAACGGGCCACGTCGCTGCCTCCTGTCCAGGTCGGGGCGGACCGCGGCGTGCTCCGCCGGGCCAAGGACTGCGTCCCGCCTCCGCGCGATGCCTTCCGCGACGTCCCTGCGCACCTGGCCGCCGTCACCGGCGTCCGCGACATCGAGCCGTACGACGTGCTCGGCGCCCACAACCTGGACCAGTGCCTGCGCTCGGGAAGCGAGGACTCGAGCGTCAGCGTCTCTGCAGAGAGGACGGCGCAGCAGCTGCGAGAATGGCGCAGCGACCACCAGCGCAGCTACGCGGTGCAGGTGGGAAACCAGCTGGGCCAGGCCCTGCTGGCCACAGCCAGGGAGGTCCAGGACCTGCTGAGGACGCTGTCGGACGCCGCGGACGTCACGCAGGTGGACGACGCAGAGCGGGCGCACCAGCTTCGCGTGGCCCAGCACGTCCGGCTGCTCCTCTGGCTGCTCGTGGGTGTCCTGGTGCTGATCGGCGTTGCGCGCTGGGCGTCGTGGATCACGCCGCTGCGCACGCTCGTGCTCTGCCTCTCGGCGGTCGCCGCCTGGGCGGTGGCGTCGCTCGTGGTCTTCGTCCGTGGCCAGCGCGAGCTGTTCCGTGAGCTGCACCGGCGCCGGACGCTCGTCGCGGAGGCGGACGCGGCGAAGGCGAACCTGAAGCAGGCGACGCGGGACGTGCGGCGGCTGAGCGACGCCTACTCCCAGTTCCTCTCCTGGAGCAGGGTCCTCGGCGTCGTCCTCGACGCTCCGTTCGGACCTCCCCCGCCGCCCGGCTGGCAGGGCAACCGGACGACCGACGGCCTGCCGCACTGCGCGGACGTCGCCGTCGCACGGCCCGACGAGCAGGCCCTGAGGAGGGCGGCGACCGGTGTGCGGCAGTACGTCTACACGGCCGGGTGGCTGCGGGGGCCCTGGCAACAGACGCTGGCCACGGCGTCGACCGGCTCGGGCGGCGACAAGGACCTCGCCGAGGACCTGGAACGCCTTTTCTCGGACCGGGGCGCCGGGTCGGGGTCGCACCTCGACGTGTGGTCACAACAGCTGGCGCAGAGGGGTCTGGGGCCGAGGACCCGGCAGGAGCACTGGGCCAGCACGCTGGGGCGGCTGCGGGACGACGAGCGACGGTCCGTGACCGCCGCCGTCCTCGCCCGGGTGCAGAGCGTCCGTCCCGGGTCGCCGGTCGTGTCCCGCGGCCAGTTCCTGCAGGGCCTGGACACGCTGCCGGTCGGGAACACGGGCCCGGAGGCGTGGGAGGGACCGGTCCTGTTCGAGCCCAGCGCGTTCAGCCCCGAAGCGCTGGCCGGCACGAGGAACCGGATGGCACGAGCCGTCCTCTCCCGCGCCGAGCACGGCCTCGGACAGGTGGCCGTGCTCACCCAGCTGGGCGAGGGCCTTCCGGTGCACGACTTCACCTTCACCGGCACGCAGGAACGGGAGAACGTCCGTCGTCCCATAGAGGACGAGTTCGAGTTCTAGGCGGATGTCGGCACGGACGTGCCGAGAGACCAGACCGGCCGGCGACACGGGAAGCGCGAGCGATGACGACGAGCAGGTTCAGTGCCAGTGCGAGCCAGCGGCTGGATGCGTTGAAGCAGTGGCGCGAGGACGCGGAGGCCGCGGGCCACGCCGTCCCGTCGTACACGGACCTGCACACCATCGCCTACGACGGGTGGACGGACGGCATCGACCTCGCGCGCTGCCAGCCGTGGCGGGACACGATCCTTCACGTCCTTATCCGTGTGGAACGCGGGGACCCGGCACCGTCCCGCTTCCTGCCGGAGCACCTCCGCTCCCCTAAGCCGACGCTCGGTGGCGGGCAGACCGCACGGCCCCGGCCGCATCAGGAAAGGACGAACAGCCCCAGCATGGCCTCGCCGACCCAGGAGATGATGCTCGGCGTCCCGCAGGAGTGGCGGAAGAGGGGTCAGGACCGCAGCGACCCGCTCTTCAACGGCCTGAAGGACTCCAAGCTGCGTGTGATCGTCCGCAGCCACGACCGCTCGGCCGAGGCGGTCGCCCGCCTGCTGCCCCAGTCCAAGAGCAGGCTGGCACCCGAGATCGCCCGAGTGCTGTCCGAGTTCACGCAAGGCTTCGACCAGCAGAGCCGCGAGATGCCGGCGAAGCCGGGCTTCTCCCCGTCGACCGCACCGTCTTCGCAGTCCGCACAGGCTTCGCAGCCCAGCGCGGCTCGGCAGCCCAGCCCGCCTCCCCCTCCAGCCCGCCTCCGCCGCCGAGCCCGCCTCCGCCGCGGACCGGCTCCACGGCCGGGGCCTCACGACGCTCCGCGGAAGGGCCGCCGCCGGCTGGCGCACCGCCGTCGGACGAGGTGCCGGCCGAGATCCGGAACACCGCGCCCGAGCCGGCGGACGGGCCGTCCCGCGACCCTTCGCTGCCCGGTCTCGAGGAGTTCGCCGCGTACGACTTCTCGAGCCCCGACGCCCCTCCCCCGGGACAGCTGCGGGCGTCCGTACGGGAGGAGCAGGTATCGCTCAGCTGGAAGCCGTACGAGACCGACCAGAGCACCGTTCTCTACCGCGTCGTGTCGAGCGACGAGTTCGAGCCGTACGCGCCGGAGAAGGCCGCGCCGGTCACCGGCCCCACGACCGGGCTGCGGGCTGTGGACGTCCGCCCTCTGACATCGGCCGTGCGGTTCTACCAGGTGTGGGCGAACGCGGGCAGCGACGTCGCGGACGCCGTCGAGCAGCAGCCGGTCCTGCATGCCCGGCAGCTGCTCGTCAGCCCGGTGCGCCACCTCGAGCTCCGGGAGGACTCCGGGCGTGTCATCGGGCAGTGGTCGGTGTTCCCCGGCACCAGCCGCGTGCACGTGTACCGCATCCCGATCGAGAAGGCCGCGACCGGCGGCCTCGACCCCTCGCACCGGATCCTGCACTTGGAACCGAACCTCGGAGGCTTCGTCGACGGCGACGCGCAGCGCGGGCGTCGGTACGTCTACCAGGTCGCCGCCGAGGCCGTGGTGGACGGCGTGACGCTGCTGTCGGCTCCCGTGAGCCAGGACGTGCTCGTGTCCACCGTCCTCGAGCAGGTCCAGGACCTGGACTTCACCTTCCGCGGCGACGCGGACGACGCCTCGTTCGACCTGACGTGGAGGACGCCGCGTGGGGGACGCGTCGTCGTCTACCGGACGACGACACCGCCGCGCGCGGGGGCGACCGCAGCCTCGATGCCCGAGCCGGCCCTCGAGCAGGCCTCCCTGGCGTCCGCCGACCGGCTTGCGCACCCGATCAGCGCCCTCGAGGGCGGCCGATCCGTGATGCGTGACGTGCCGTGGCCCGCGAGCTGGCATCGCGCGTTCTTCACGCCCGTCACGCTCCTCGACGGTCAGGCGCGGGTGGGCAGGACACGGACCGCGGCTCGCAGCGCGCCCGTCCGCGACGTTCGCATCGTCGAGAGAGTGCAGCAGCAGGTCGTCACCTTCGCGTGGCCCCAGGGTGCCGACGCCGTCCAGGCCTACATCGGGGCGAAGGACCAGACCTCTGCTGCAGCGATGAGCGCGCGACCGGTGGAGATCTCGAAGGCGCGCTACGAACAGCTGGGCGGCCTGACCTTCTCCGCACCGCTGCCCCGGCACGGGTGCTCGCTGCACCTCGTCTCGGTGACGTTCGAGGGTGGCTCGAAGATCACCGGCGACCCGACGTCGGTCGAGTACCCCGGACTGGTCGAGCTGCGCTACGACGTCGCGGACAGGCGGAACTTCCTCGGCGCCCCGGTGGCGCTGGCTGTGTCGATCACCTCGGCCGAGCCCCTGGACGTCTGTCCCCCGTTCGTCCTGGTCCACCGTCAGGACCGGCTGCCCCTCGACGTCCGGGACGGCGTGGCCCTGCAGGTTCAGCGGGAGGACGACCCCGAGAAGCGACGCACGAGCCGGTTCACACCGACGACGCTCGGCCCGCAGACGGCAGGCGTGGCCTGGCGGGCAGAGGTCAAGGGCCTCACCGGGTTCGTCCGGCTGTTCGTCGACATCGACCCCGAGCACCTGACGAAAGTCGCCCTGCTCGACCCGGACGTCGGCAAGCTCGTCCTCGGCTCCCGCTCGAGGTTCCAGCTGTGAGTCCCGGGCCGAGCGACGCCAGCAGGTTCCCGCAGCTCACCTACACCTCCTTCGACCGCGGCGACGGCCAGGGAGGGTGGCAGGTGAAGGACACGGTCGGCGACCTCGACGGCGCCGAGGAGACCTACCTCCTGCGGCACGTCAACACGCACGCGCAGACGCTGGGAGCACTGCCGCAGTTCCCCTCTCCGGAGGAGATCAGTGCTCGCTGTCGAACCCTCGTCTACCGCAACGACCGCGCCGGCTCCGCTGCCTACTGGCACAGCATCCCTGCCGGGCACGACGCGGCCGGCCGGCCGGGCAACGTCTTCATCCACGCGCTCGTCGACCGCCACCCGGAGGAACCCTTTCCGCCGCTTCGGCCGGTCGAGCTGTGGCGGTCCCCCTTCTGGCTGGTTCCTTTCGGCGGCCCCGAGGTCCAGCAGGCGACCCTGTCGCCCGAGGTCCCGGCTCCGGGCCACGTGGTCGACCGCGACCGGGTCGTGGAGTTCCTGCTGGACCCCACGGCGTTCAGGCTCCCCGTCCTCGCGGTACTGCTCGACGCCGTCCGCGCCAGGCTGGACGACGCCGAGCGACCAGGACCACCGGTGGTCCTGGTCGTCCCCAGCGCCGACGAGGGGGCTCTCTGGCTCGGGGCGGTGTCACAGCTGACGTCCCCGGGGACTGCCCGGCACCTCGGCTTCACCATCGGGGAGCCGCTCGACCGTCTCGTCGCGGACCCCGAGCGTCGCGGCGACCTCAACGCCGTGCTCGACAGCGACGGGAGGACGGAGAGCAGCGTCCCGGACCTCCTCCTGGTCGACGTGACCCGTCCGGTGACGCTCGGCGAGCTCGACGGAGCCCCGCACCTGACGGCGCAGGGGTCGGCGGTGCCGGTCACCGAGTGGTCGGTGCTGGCGGCGGAGGTCCTGCAGGACCCGGACGTCGCGAGCAGCCTGCTGGCGTCGCTCGAGGACATGGCTCTGCGCCTGGGCGACCATGACCTCGCCCCGGCACTCCCGCTCGCCCTCACGGTGGCCGCGACGCCGGAGACGTGGCCGGACGCCGGCGACGAAGCGGTGCGTGTGCTCCACCGCTCGGCGCCGAGCAGGCTGCTCGAGCGGGAGGATCTCGCGGAGACGGTCGCGCAGCTGCTGCGCCACACCCTGGGGACGACCGCGGCCAGCGCGTGGGACACGGTGCGGCCGTCCGTGGCCGTTCGGCCCCCCTCGCTGCTGCTCGGGCTGGCGCTCGGCCTCTACGCCGAACGAGTCCTGCGGGACGAGCACTGGCTCGCGCGGCGGGGGGGAGTACCGCCCGAGGGCCGCGTGCAGGTCGCGGACCGCGAGCGGGCGCGCCTTGCCGGCGAGCTCAGCGTCGTCCTCCAGCGCCTCGACGAGCTGGCACGAGAACCCGACCGCGCGGGTGAGGGGACGCTGTTCGACGCGCTGGTCGCGGTCAGGGCCATCGACTTCGCAGACCGCAGCGACCTGTTCGCCGAGGCCGCCCCCACCGTCCGCGAGGATGCCGAGCTCCTGGTCCAGCGCCTCGTCCTGCCCATGCTGCTCGACCCGCACGCCGGCGATGCCCTCGTCGGCTCGTGCGGAGCGGTCGCCGAGGCCACCCTGGCCGCCTTCTTCCGCCCCCTCATGTCCCTCGAGCTGCACGGAAGGTCGCCTGGGCATGGGCCCTCGCCCCAGGTGCTCGACTGGTTGTTCCCCTCGGCGCCCGCCTTCCCCAGCGCGGCGGAGATGGCCCAGTCGTCCGACCTCCCCGACCCGCTCCTGCTGGAGCTAGCGGTCTCGCTGGTCCGCCGCGGACGATCCCTCGCGCAGGGGCCCGGGGGAACGCCCGAGCAGGACGTCCGGCCGTTCGCGCTCTGGGGGCTGCTCACCACGCACCCCGAGGAGCCGCCCGCGGCTGACGTGGCCGCCTGCTTCTCCGGTCCGCCGTGGGAGCCGGCGGCGCTCCGGGTGACCCTCGAACACCTCGGACCACGACTGCGGCCCGGCCAGCTGCTGCAGACGGTCCTGGCGGCGCCGCGAAGCGAGGACCTCAAGGCGTTGTGCGACCTCATCCTGTCCGCACCACCGGGCGAGCGGCTCCCGGCTCCGGGGGCACGGCCGGACGACGCCCGGCTGCTCGGCGACGCATCGGCGCTTCGGCTGCGGAGCGCGGCGCGGTGGTGGACGCGCTACAACCCCGCGGAGCAGGCTCAGCAGCTGCTGGACCAGTACCTGGCCCTCGACCGCCGGGGTCTCGGCGCGTTGCTCGCGGCGGATGCCCAGGTGTCGGTGATCGTCGCCCTGGCGCTGAGGGCGATCGTCGCACCGTTCCGGACGAGCGTCCCGCGGGGCGAGACGCTCCTCGCGTGGCACCGCGAGGAGCAAGGGGTCCGTGCGGCGGCAGAGCGGCTCGCGTACGCGGTGAGCCGTCGGTCGAACCTCGATGCCGCGCTGGCGGCGGCCGCACTCGCCACCGACCGCGCCGCGCCGCGGAACGACCTGCGAGAAGCGCCCGTGGTGCGGGCGCTGGCCCCTCTCGCAGGCGGCTCACGGTCGTTCTTCGGGGAGGCGTTCTCGATCCGCACCTCCTCGATTCCCGAGTCTCGGGACGCCGTCGAACGCGACGTGCTGCTGCCCGCCGTCACGTCCGCGCTCCAGCGGCTGTTGCAGCTTCGAAACTCGGCCGGCGAGATGGACGAGTTGGAGAAGTTCGCGAAGTCCTGGTGCAAGGAGAACGCCGCACCGTCCGGAGGAGGTCTTCATGGCGCGCTCAGCCGTCTGCGGCGGTCCTGACCCTGTCAGTCGAGGACCTGTCGGCCGCCGGACGACGGCGCTCGGGAGCGGGGAGATGCGCTGATGCCCGTCTACATCCTCGAGGGCTCGGCAAGCGCCCTGCTCGGTCACGGCACCGTGACGGTCTCGCTGGCAGCTCCCGGCATCGTCGACACACCGCGGCTCGACGTCGTCGGAGAGGGTGCCGACACGACGAGAGCGATCGCACCGCGGCCCGGGCTTCTGGTCCTGCCGTCGCTGCGAGAGCACGTTCTGCTGCGTGTCTCCCCGCCCTCGAGGGAGCGTGCGCACGGCGTGCACGTCTTCCCGGACGGGACGGTCGTCACGATCTCGCTGAGCACGGGACGGGACGGCGACCCGGCCGCGGACAGGGCCGTCCTGAACCACGTCGACGTCTCCGGCCTGCCCTACAAGGACCTCGTGTCCGTCACCCCCACCCGCGACGGTGTCGTGGTCGCGGCGCTCGAGGCCGTGGCCGAGGACCCGCTGCCCCCCCTGGCGTCGGCGGCACGGATGGTGGCCCGGTCGATCCTGGGCGTCGAGCGCGTGCCCGAAGACTCGGCCGTCGAGGTTCTGGTCGCCGTGGACACGTCGGCCTCGATCCAGCCCTGCCGCGCGGACGGCAGCCTGGAGTCGGCGCTGGAGGTGCTGACCGGCGTCAGCCAGGTCATGAGCCGTGAGCGGTCGGTGCGGCTGGCACTGTTCGGCAGCCGTCCGACGCTCTTCCCCGTCGTGCCACCCGCGGAGGTGCCTGCGTCGCTCCTCGACTCGCTCCAGCCCGCGCCGACGAGCTACGGGCTGCAGGGCCAGCTTCCCGAGCTGCCGGGGGCGGGCCGCTGCATCACCTACCTGCTGACGAACGGTCCGGTGAGCGCGACACCGTCCGGGTCCGCGACCCGGAAGGTGCACCCCGTCGTCCTGGCGCCTCGCTCCGCCTGGCCGCTGCTGGCGAGGCCGGACGCCGCCGCGTCGTTCGTCCCGGTCCCGGACCGGGGCGAGGAGGCTCGCGGCCTCGTCGCGGAGCCGCACACCCTGCACCCGCTGGTCGGCTCGCTCCTCAGGAGCTGCGTGCCCGCGGGGTCCCCTCTCGCCGAAAGGCTCTCCAGATGAGCAAGTGCCCGCACTGCTTCCGCGCCCTTCCGCCGGACCGGTACGTCTTCGCCTGCCGTTCGGGCAAGTGCACCCCGAACCACGACGCGGAGGCCAGCGCTTTCCACGGCGCGTCGATCTCGACGCCGCCGCTGCGCGTCCTGACCGCTCCGGAGAACGCGCGGAGAGGTTGGACGCCCGGTCAGTCGGTCCACTGCGCGGCGTGCGGGGGGCCCACGTACGAGGCGTGCCCGTGGTGCCACTACTGGCTCCTCGAGGGGTGGCGGCACGCGGAGGTGACGTGCCTGGCGATGGCCGGAGCCCGGGCGACGGGCAAGAGCTTCTACATCGCCGTCGCCGTGAAGCAGCTCGAGAGGCTGGCGGAGCAGATGAACGTCGCGCTCCAGCCGGCGACGCAGCAGACCCAGCGCAGCTACACGGAGCGCTACGAGAAGCCTCTGTACGAGGACAGGGGGATCATCCCGCCGACACCGCCCGCCACGACGGCGGACTCCTACCAGCGGCACCCGTTGATCTTCAGCCTGGGCATGCGCGACGGGCGGCGGACGTACCTCGTGCTGCGCGACGTCGCGGGTGAGGACCTCGAGAACCACAGCACCGACGCCTTCCACCTGCAGTTCTTCGCACACGCGTCGGCGGTGGTCTTCCTGTTCGACCCCCTGTGGGTCCCCGAGGTCTACGGGCAGCTCCAGGGGCTGCTGCCGCACCAGCTCTTCCGGGGCGGCGACCCGCGGAAGGTGCTCGCGAACGTCCTGCGGCTCATCGACTCCGGGCGTCCCAGGCTCGCTGTCACGATCTCCAAGTTCGATGCGCTCCAGGCCCTTCGCAGGGTGGAGGGCACGGACTGGAGCCGGGTCATGTCGAACGCAGGGGCCGCCTTCCAGCGCGATCCCGGGCTCGCTCCCGAGTACGACTACCGGGACGGAGAGCTCCTGCACCACGAGGTGCGCAGCCTGCTCCAGCGACTCCATGCCGGCGCCGTCGTTGCGGCCGTGGAGAACCCGCACACCGGCGAGCCGCTGGCGCACCGGTTCTTCGCCGTCTCCGCCCTCGGGGAGTCGGCGGAAGGCGAGAGGCTGCACGACCGCGGCATCTCCCCGTTCCGGTGCCTGGATCCCATCCGTTGGGCGATGCAGATGTCCTGAGTCACTGCTCGGAAGCGGGATCCAGCCTCGACCCGACCCCGTGACCGTCGGCCTGGGCCGGCGACGTGCCCCGCGTAGCCGAGGCCTTCCCTCCGGACACCGCGGTCACGACCGCCGTTCCGATCGGCGTCCCCATGCCCGTGCACGCGTCCCAGCCGGGCCCGGCGCTGTAGCCGGGGCTCTGTGTCGTGTTGTTACCCGAGGTGATGTCACGGAAGGCCTGCGGCGCGGAGTACAGGATCGGCTGCAACGGCGCCGCGGACGACCGGGTGGCCTCGTGGACGAGCGCGGTCAGCCCGGCCCACAGCGGTGCGACCGCGCTGGTACCGCCGAACACGAGATCCTTGCCGTCGACGTAGACCCGGTAGCCGGTCGCGGGGTCCGCAACCGCGGCGACGTCGGGCACGCCGCGTCCGACACGTCCCCCGGGGTTGACGGAGGTGGGGTGCAGCGACGACTGGTACGCCGGGACGTCGAAGACGTCGCTCACCCCGCCTCCGGTGGCGCCCCCACCCTCGTTCCAGACCACCTCGGCCGAGATGGTCCCGCCCGAAGCCGTCAGCCGCGTGCCGCCGCAGGCTACGACGTTCGGGCTGGAGGCCGGGAAGTCCGTGTGCGCCAAGCCGTCGCTGGCGCCGTCCGAGGACCCGTCGTCCCCGGCGGCACAGAACACCGAGACGCCCATCGCCACCGCGGTCTTGAACGCGGTGTCCATCGCGTCCAGCGACTGCCGCGTCCACGCCGCCTCGCGCTCCCCCCAGCTGATCGAGACCACCGAGGGCTGGTGGGTGGTGTCGTGGATCGCGGCGTTGACCGCGTCGAGAAAGCCTTGGTCGGTGTTGGGGGCGAAGTAGACGACGATGTCGGCGCCGGGTGCGACGGCCCCCGCCACCTCGATGTCGAGGACGACCTCCCCGTCGGCGCTCGTCGGGTCGCCGCTCGGCTGGTTGGCGGCGCCGTCGACGCCGACCGCCGTCACCGTGGGCGCGGGGTCGATGTGGAGGGAGCTGAAGTAGTGGTCCAGGTCGGCCTGCCGGAAGCCACCGCCGAGCTCGATGATCGCAATGGTCTGGCCAGCGCCACGGCCGGTGCTCGGAAACCGGTACAGCGAGGCCAGCTGCGGCACGGTGAACGAGGTGCCGGGTGCGCGGGCGGGGATGAAGTTCGGCCGCTCGCTGCCCGCCCAGGCCCGGAAGTGCGGCCGGGCCTGCGGGCGGGTGTCCAGGCCGAGCACAGCCTGCACCGCGGGCGCGAGCCACTGCGGCACGTGCACCGGTCCGGTGCGGCCGCGGACGACGCCGTCCGGGGTACGGAACAGCGCCAGCTCGACGCCGAAGGCCGCGGACATCGCCGCGGCCGTGCCGGTCAGCTCGACGCTGCGCGCCTCGGGACGTACGCCCGACACGGAGAGGTCGTTGTCGCGGGCGAACCGGCGGACCAGCTCGACGTCCGCCGGTGACGCGCCGAAGCGCTCGGCGACCTGCGCGCGGGTGAGATGGCCGCCTTCCCGGTGACCCTCTCGGGAGAGGCTCTGCACGACGTCCTCGAGCCCGTCGTCCGCCGGGCGCAGGACCACCGTGACGTGCAGCGGCTCCGTGGCGTCCGGGGCACCCATCGGCTCCCCGGACGGAGCCGCCGAGCGTTCGCTGCCCGGGACGGGCACGTGGTCGGGTCGAAGGACCATGGGAACCTTCCCGTCGGACAGAGTGGGCGAGGCGCCACGCTACCGGCGTCATCGACATGTGTGACGCGGCGCGCGCGCTCCTCGCCCGGCCGTCGACCTGCGAGAGGACACGCGAACCGTGCGACCCCGACTCGACCTGCTCACCGTCGCCGTCTCCGACCTGGACGTCGCGAGGCGGTTCTACTGCGAGGGGCTCGGCTGGACGGCGACCCTCGACGTCCCCGGGGAGGTGCTGTTCGTGCAGGTCAACCACGGCCTGCTCCTGGCGTTCTTCGGAGCCCGGGACCTCGCCGCCGACATGGGAGTGGGCTCGGGACCCGTCGTCCCCGGCTCCGGCTTCACCCTGGCCCACAACGTCGACAGCCCCGCCGCGGTACGCAACGTGCTCGCCGAGGCGGAGGCAGCGGGCGCCACGATCGTCAAGCCCGCGCAGCGGGCGGAGTGGGGCGGCTTCCACGGCTACTTCGTGGACCCGTGCGGGATCCGCTGGGAGGTGGCGCACAACTCCGGTCTCCACGTCGCTCCGGACGGCACCATCAGCCTCGGCCCGGTGGAGTAGCGGCGCGAGATGGCCCTGGCCGGCGTCAGCCGGGAGGACTCCAGTCCACGACCGACGCCAGGCCGCGGACGAGGAGCCGCGGCGGCACCAGGGCGGTGGCCCGCGCAGCCAGCTGCCGCAGACCCAAGGCGAGCGGGGACGACGCCTGGTTCAGGCGCCCTGCCGACCGCGACCTGCGCGCGAGCGTCGTCGTCCGGGGCAGCCGCAGCGCGGTGTACCGGTCGAGGGCCACGTCCAGGTCCCCGGACCGCGCGGCGGCGTCGTCCAGCAGTGCGCCGAGCGCGACGGCGTCCTCGAGCGCGAGGCAGCCGCCCTGGCCGAGCTCGGGAGTCATGGCGTGGGCGGCGTCGCCCAGGAGGGCCACGCGACCGCGCGCGAACGTCGGCAGCGCGTCGCGGAGCTCGACGACGTCGTGGTGCAGCACCTGCTCCGGCGTGAGCCCGGACAGGATCGACGGGATCGGCTCGTGCCAGTCCCCGAACCGGCGGCGCAGCTCGGCCAGCTCGTCGTCGTGCCGGACCCCCGCGGGCGCGTCGGCGGTCGCGTAGCAGTACACCTCGCCGTCCGCCATGGGCACGCACGCGAACCGCTCCCCGTCGCGACCCCACGTCTCCCACCCGGCCGCCTCCGGAGGCAGCTCCGCGATCAGCCGCCACGTCGTGTAGCCGGCGTAGGCGGGTCCCGGGTGCCCGGGGAACAGCCGCTCCCGGCACAGCGAGCCGATCCCGTCCGCGGCCACGACCAGGTCGGCGTCGACCTCCTCGTCGTCGTCCAGCTCCTCGTCGCGCAGGACGACGCGTGTTTGCCCGCCGCCGTCCCCCGGGACCACCGAGCGGACGGCGGCGCCGAGCCGCAGCGCACCCGGCGGCAGCGCCCCGGCGAGCAGGTCGGTCAGCTCGGGGCGCGGCAGCACGACCAGGGGGTCGCCGAAGCGCCGGCGAAGCTCGTCCGCGAAGTCCAACCGGGCGAGCCACCGCCCGTCCGGGCGACGCACTCCCATCGGGCCGCCGAACGCCGCCTTCGCCCGAACGGCGTCCCCGAGGCCCAGCCGGTCGAGCGCGCGAAGGGCGTTGGGCCAGAGCGAGATGCCTGCCCCGACCGGTTCCAGGGCGGGTGCTCTCTCGAGCACCCGTACCGCCCAGCCGGACCGGGCGAGGGCGGCACCCGCCGCGAGCCCTCCGATCCCGCCTCCGACGACGACCGCCGACCGGTCGCTCACCGCACCGCCCAGAAGGCGACCGGCTGCGGCGCGTCGAGCGCGCGCCGGCAGACCTCTTCGTGACCTGCCCGCCGCAGGTGCTCGAGTTCTGCCACAGCGCCCGGACGTCGGAGGAGCACGCGCGGTACAGGGAGAGGATCAGCCTCGGGTTCCCGCTCCAGCGCGCCCCGGACGAGTCCCTGGTACTCGGCCTGCAGGCAGCCCTGGGGGGCGCTGGCCTGGTCAGAGCGGCCGGTGCCATCGACCTTCTCATCGCCGGTTACGCCATCGTCAATGACGCGACAGTGCTGGCCGCCGATCACGACTTCGACCACATGGCTCGGATGAGCGAGCTACGGCACGAGTACGTAGCGCCCTCGGGCTGACGTCGTCTCTCAGAGGCTCGGGCGCCCCTCCGTCGTCGGCAGGGA